>NZ_JBEKVH010000005.1:0-54624 GCF_049514155.1 Roseiarcus sp.
GACAGAACATCGACGTGACCCCTGCATAGGCCAGGCACGCAATCGGCGAGAGACTCGGAATCTACGCACGCGAGCGCGCGACGACTGGCGCTCAATCGACAACGGCGGCCCGCGCCGGCGAGCGGCGACTGACGGATTCCTCGCCGCCCCTCGCTTCGATTGCGGCGGCAACGACAATGGCTAGTGGCGGCCCCGCAGCTTGAATTCGCGCATCAGCGGACCGAAATCGCTCTTTTGCGCATCGGTGAGGCCGTCATAAAGGGGCTTGGCCGCATCCGCGACCAGCTTCAGTTGCTCGCCCATTTTCTGAAGGTGCTCGGACATCATCGTCATGCGTTCGATCGGCGAGGGGCGTTCGCCTTGACTCATACGGTCTTGCGCTTGGCGCCATCGATCCGCGCGCGTCTTCTCGGCGTCGCGGATCGCCGATTCGAAAGCCGGCCAGTTCTTGGCTTGCTCATCGGTGAGCTTGAGCCCCGCCTTCATCGCGGCGAGATGCGCGTCGAGCATGACGGCCTGGCGTTCCTGCAACCGTTGCATCATGGCCGCGTTTGGCTGATCGCCGGGGGCGGCGAACGCATTCACGGCGAAGGTCGAACCCGCCAAGCCGGCGATCGCGACGGAGGCGAAAAGAAATTTCCTCATAAGGGCGCCTATGGGTTGAAGCATTGCATCGTCGCCGGAGTTCGGCGCGCGAAAGTCAAAGGCGAATTTGCCGGCGCCAACCAGATATCGCTCTGCGCTCGACGTCGATCTCTCGGTCGGCAGGTCGATCGCGAAACGCCGCGCCCGGCAGATCGCCGAGCCTGGCGCGCGATCCCTCTCCTCCAAGACGGCGCACCCGGAAATCCGGGTGGGCCGGCATTACGGAGAAGCCGCGGCGCCGGCCTCAGTAGCCCCAGGGACCGCAGAGACCAAGGGTCAACTGGATAGGACCGCAGAAGCCGGGATAGTAGCCGCCATAGTAGCCGCCGTAGCCGCCGTAGCCGCCGTAGCCGCCGTAGCCGCCGTAGCCGCCGTACCCGCTAGGTCCTCTGCGGCCGCGGAAATTGACGCCCATGCGCCCACTGACGCCCATGCGCCCGCTAGAAAAGCTTTGGCCATGCGGGCGCACGCCGGCGGCGCCGGCGGCGTCGGCGACGGACGGCAGCATGACCGTGCTGGCGGCCAAGGCGAGCGTCGCCGAGCCGACGATGAACATGTCTCTCAGCAGATGGGTTTTCATGATCGCGACTCCGTGGTGACGAGGAATGCGGAAACTCCCATCACTCAACGCGGCCGCGCGCCGGGGCGCTAGAATCGGAAACTACTCATGATCGCCTCGCAAGCGCCCCCGATGCGGGCGCTAGAGGCGTCGCTGAATTTCGTGTGCGGTCGATGGTCGAATTGCGCGAAGCTCTGTGACCCGCTGTCGCATCGGCCCGAACCGGCGCTCTGGCCCGGTCCCTGCCCGAATCGTCTGAAGCGCGCGCCGGCGTCGACATCGTCGGCGGCAAGCGGGTCGCAAATGTGGAGCCGGAATCCGATCAGGTCGCCTCGTCGTGAAATCGCCGACCGGCTCGGACTTCCGCGCGCAGCGCCGTCAAACGCGGTCAACCATGGCCGATCAAGCTGCGGTAAGCGCTTGCCGGCCACGCAAGCGCATTGGGCAGAGCTTGCCCGACGCTTGCGACGAGATCCGACGCTGGAGCGCTATTCCACTTGGCCTGAATTGTCGGCGCAAGCACAACGCCAACGCCGACAAGATAGACGATCACCACCAGAGCAATGATTGCGCGCATGACGAATTGTCCCTGTTCCCGCCGTAGGGGTCGCTCAGGATAGCGCTTTCGGTTCCGCGGGGAAGGTTCGGATTTTACCTATTCGACAAGGTTGTGGCCTGGCGATCGCGCTGTCGGCGAGGGCCGGTCTGCCGCCGGCGATGCGCAGCTCCTTCTCGCCCTTCGCCGGCGCCGAACGGCCGCTGATCGCCTTCGAGGCGGTCATCATCGGCGGATCGGGATCGCTGCGCGGCGGCTTCTTCGGCGGCCGGCTCGTCAACGCCGCCGCGGGCCGGGCGCGGCAGGGCTTCATCGACGCGCCCCCTACTGCGAATCTGGCGGCCGGGAGTTCGAGGCTTTCCCGGCGCATGATTTATGTCATTGATATAGAACGATAATTTTTTGCTTCGTCAGCCGCCGCCCTGGCCCCGGCTGGGTGAACGTCGGGCGTCGCGTTTTCCTAGGGCCGGACCAAACGCCGCAGCGGAAATGTTCACCTTCGGCTGAGCCGACCGCCGGCCTCGTGCTATCGGTCGCCGTGGCGCGATCTCGATCGTTGCGCCAACGCCGATTCTAGCCCGCCCGCACACGGCGAAGGTTGCGCCGCCGTCAAGTTCCGACCCCGGCCGCGACGACGCTGCAGTCGACGAGACGACCCGCTGATGAATTGACTCCGACCATGTCGAAACGCGCCTTCTTCATTCTTGCGGTCTTGGCCGCTGTTGCGCTCGGCGGCGGCGCCTGGCTCTATCTGCGCGGCGACGGCGCAGAGGGAAAGGATACGCTCGCGCTCTACGGCGATGTCGACATTCGGGAGGCGCAACCGGCCTTCAACGACTCCGGAACGATCGCGACGATGGTGGCGCAGGAAGGCGCGCGCGTGAAGCGCGGCGACCTGCTCGCGACGCTCGACGACGTCCGCTACGCCGCGGCGTTGGCGCAGGCGAAGGCGCAGATGGACAACCAGAACCAGACGCTGGCCAAGCTGCTGGCCGGGTCTCGCCCGGAAGAGATCGCGCAGGCCCAGGCGACCATGGACGCGCTGCAAACGACCTATTTGAACAACGAGGCGAGCTACAAGCGCTTCGCCGACTTGGCCGCCTCCAACGCCGGCACCATCCAGCAGCGCGACGACGCGAAAGCGGCGTTCGAATCGGCGCGCCAGCAATACGAAGCGGCGCGGCAGGCCTATCTTCTGGCGGTCGCCGGCCCGCGGGCCGAAGACATCGCCGCGGCGCGCGCCGCATTTGAGGCGGCGCAGGCGGCCGTAGCGCTGGCGCAGCGGCAGTTCGACGACACCCGGCTGTACGCGCCGTCGGACGGCGTGGTCGAGGATCGCATCCTGGAGCCCGGCGACATGGCGTCTCCCGCGACGCCGGTCTTCACCATCGCTTTGCTGAACCCGCTGTGGGTCAGAGCCTACGCGCCGGAGCGCGAACTCGGCCGCATCCGACTCGGCATGAAGGCGAGCGTAAGCGCCGACAGCTATCCCGGCCGAACCTACGACGGCTGGATCGGCTACGTTTCGCCGACCGCCGAGTTCACGCCCAAGTCGGTGGAGACGCCGGAGCTGCGCACCGCGCTGGTCTATCAGCTCAGGGTCTACGTCTGCGACGCACGCGGCGAGTTGCGGCTGGGGATGCCGGCCAGTGTGCATATCGATCTGACCCAGCCGGCGAGCGCGCCGCCGCCCGGCTGCGGAGCGAGCGATGCCGCCTCCCAATGAAGGCGCGCCGGCGCTGCAGCTCGAAGACGTGCGCCGAAGCTTTCGCGTGGGCAAGCGGGTGGTCAAGGCGATCGATGGGATCACCGCCAGCGCGGCGCAAGGCGCCGTCACCGGCCTGATCGGACCGGACGGCGCCGGCAAGACCACCTTGATGCGGTTGATCGCCGGCCTGCTGCGCGCCGACGCCGGCAAGATCGAGGCGCTGGGGATCGACGTCGCGCGCGATCCGCTCGCCGTCCAGGCGCGCATCGGCTACATGCCGCAGCGCTTCGGGCTCTACGACGACCTCAGCGTGCGCCAGAACCTCGATCTGTACGCAGATCTGCAAGGCGTGCCGGCCGACGAACGCCCCGCCCGCTACGCCGAACTCATGCGCATGACCGCGCTCGGGCCCTTCACCGAGCGCCGGGCGGGACGGCTTTCGGGTGGCATGAAGCAGAAGCTCGGCCTCGCCTGCACCTTGGTCCATCCGCCCGATCTGCTGCTGCTCGACGAGCCGACGGTCGGCGTCGATCCGGTGTCGCGGCGCGAGTTGTGGCAGATCATCGACCACCTGACGCACAGCGCAAAAGTGACGGTGCTGTTCAGCACCGCCTATCTCGACGAGGCCGAGCGTTGCGACGCCGTGCTGCTGATCCATGAAGGCCGGCTGCTGGGCGGCGGTCCACCCGCCGCCTTCACCGCGCAATTGGCGGGGCGCAGCTTCTTCGCCAGCGCCGCCGTCAGCCGGCGGCGGCTGCAGGAGCGGCTGGCGCGCGCGCCTGACGTGATCGACGCGGTGATCCAGGGCAGCCGGGTCAGGGTGGTGACGGGCGCGCCGACGCCGCCCGACGCCGCTGCGCTGGCCTTGGACCTGCCGGGCCTGACGTTCGCGCCCACCCCGCCGCGCTTCGAGGACGCCTTCGTCGCCCGGTTGCGCGCGCTCGACGCCGCGGCCCCGTCCGCTGCGGCGCCGGCGGCGCCGCCGGCCGCCGCGCCGCCGGCCGCCGCGTCGCCCACCGAAGACGTCATTGCGGTGACCCGTCTCACCCGCCGCTTCGGCGACTTCGTCGCCGTGAACGACGTCAGCTTCCACGTCGCCCGCGGCGAGATTTTCGGCCTGCTCGGCGCCAACGGCGCCGGCAAATCGACCACCTTCCGCATGCTCTGCGGCCTGCTGCCGCCTTCGGAAGGCGCCTTGCGCGTCGCCGGCTTCGATCTGCGCAAGGCCGCCGCGTCGGCGCGCGGGCGGATCGGCTACATGGCGCAGAAGTTCTCGCTCTACGGCGATCTGTCGGTGGAGCGCAATCTGCGCTTCTTCAGCAGCGTCTATCGACTGTTCGGCGCGCGGCAGCGTCGGCGCATCGACTGGGCGGTCGCCGAGTTCGACCTCGCCTCGCAAATGAGCGCGACCGCGCGCGACCTGCCGCTCGGATTCAAGCAGCGGCTCGCGCTCGCCTGCGCGCTGATGCACGAGCCCGACATTCTGTTCCTCGACGAGCCCACGTCCGGAGTCGATCCGCTCGCGCGTCGCGACTTCTGGCGGCGCATCAACGCGCTCGCCGAGACCGGCGTCACCGTCATGGTGACGACGCACTTCATGGAGGAAGCGGAGTACTGCGACCGCTTGGCGATCATGGCGCAGGGCAGCGTGCTGACCGAGGGGGCGCCGGAGACGATCAAGGCCGCCGCCAGGACCAAGGCGCGCCCGGATCCGACCATGGAGGACGCGTTCATCGCCATGATCGAGGCGGCGGCGGACGCGCCGACGCAGGCGTCACGACCATGATGGCCTCGCTGCGACGCCTGCGCGGGCTGCTGCGCAAGGAGTTCCTGCAGATCTGGCGGGACCCTTCTTCGCTCGCCATCGCTTTCCTGCTGCCGGCCGTGCTGCTGTTTCTGTTCGGCTACGGCGTCTCGCTCGACGCCAGCAACGTGCCGCTGGCGCTGGTGACGCAACGCCCGAGCGCGCTCGCGGCGAGCTTTGCCGGCGCGTTCGAGCAGTCGTCGTCCTTCCGCATGCGGCGGTTCCTCACCATCCAGGAGGCGGAGCGGGCGATGACCGACCGCGAGGCGCAGGGCGTCGTCTGGCTGCCGAGCGATTTCGACCGCCGGGCGATTTCCGGCGGAAACGCGCCGATCGGCGTGTTCGTCAACGGCGTCGACACCAACACCGCGCGGATCGTCGAGGGCTACGTCCAACAGGTCTGGGCCGGCTGGCTCGCCCAGCAGGCGGCCGAGGCGGGGCGGCCCGCCCCGCTGCCGATCGCCCTGCAGCCGCGGGTGCGATTCAACCCGACGGTGAACAGCCGCGACTTCATCGTGCCGGGCCTCATCGCGATGATCATGACCTTGAGCGGCGCGCTGCTGACGGCGCTGGTGATCGCGCGCGAGTGGGAACGCGGCACGATGGAAGCGTTGATGGTCACCCGCGTGACGATCCGGGAAATTCTGATCGCCAAGCTGATTCCCTATTTTGTGCTCGGCATGGGCGGCATGGCGGCCACGGTGGCGCTCGGCGTGTTCCGGTTCGACGTGCCGCTGCGCGGCTCGCTGTGGGCGCTCACCGTCACCTCCAGCCTGTTCATGCTCGCCGCGCTGGGCATGGGATTGTTGATCTCGACCGTCGCCCGTAGCCAGTTCGTCGCCGCGCAGATCGCCATCATCGCGACGTTCCTGCCGGCGTTCATCCTCTCGGGCTTCGTATTCGACATCAACTCCATGCCGTGGCCGGTGCAGATCATCACCTACGCCGTCGCGGCGCGTTATTTCGTCGCCATCCTGCAATCGACGTTTCTGGCCGGCGACGTCTGGTCGGTGATCCTGCCCAACGCCGCCGCGCTGATCGCGATAGCGGCGATCTTCCTCGGCGCGGCCCGCGCGCTGGCGCGCAAACGATTGGACTGACGACGATGTGGCGGCAGGTTCTGGCTTTGATCGTCAAGGAGCTGCTGGCGGTGCTGCGCGACGCCAAGAGCCGCTCGGTGCTGATCAGCCCGCCGATCGTCATGCTGATATTGTTCGGCTACGCCGCGACATACGATCTCGACCGCGTGCCGATCGCGATCTACAACCAGGATGCGAGCGAGGCGTCCCGCGATCTCGTCGCGCATTTTCTCGGCGCGCCGACCTTCCGGCTGGTCGCCACGCTGCACAGCAGCCAGGAGATCGACGCGCTGATCGATTCGCGCACGATCAAGCTGGCGCTGGTGATCGATCCGCGCTTCACCCGAGATCTGCTGACCGGACGGCCGGTGCCGGTGCAGACGATCCTCGACGGCCGCAACTCCAACACCGCGCTGCTGATCGAGGGCTACGCCAACGCCATTTTGAGCGACTTCTCGACTGCCTGGGCCGCCGCGCACGGCGCGGCGAATCCGCCGGCGACGCTCGACATCCGCGCCCGCTACAACCCGACCCTCAGCTCGCATTGGTTCTTCGTGCCGAGCATCGTCGCGTTGCTGACCCAGATCGTGACGTTGATGGTGGTCGCCCTCTCGGTCGCGCGCGAGCGCGAAAGCGGCACCTTCGACCAATTGCTGGTCACGCCGCTGCGCCCGATCGACATCCTGCTCGGCAAGGGTTTGCCGGGCGTGCTGATCGGGGCGATCGAAGCCTCGGCGATCATCGCCGCAACGGTGTGGTGGTTCGAGGTTCCGCTGCGCGGCGGACTGGCGCCGCTCTATCTTGGGCTGCTCGTCTTCGTCGTCGCGGTCGTCGGCGTGGGGCTGATGATCTCCTCGCTGGCGGCGACGCAGCAGCAGGCGCTGCTCGGGGTGTTCCTGTTCATGGTGCCCTCGGTCCTCCTCTCCGGCTTCGCCAGCCCGATCGCCAACATGCCCGACTGGGTGCAGGACATCACCCTCGTCAACCCGATGCGCTACTTCCTGGTCATCGTGCGCGGCGTGTTCCTGGAAGGCGCTGGCCTGTCCTCGCTCGCCTCGCAATATTGGCCGATGGCGTTGATCGCCGCGGCGAGCCTCACCGCCGCGGGATGGCTGTTCCGCCGCCGGGTGACGTGAGCGTCTTCAGTCCGGTGAAAACGCGGCGCGCGTCGGCGGGCATTGAAGCCGGAAGCGCGGCGCGAGGCCTCGACCGCAGCCTCGATCGACGGCCGCCTGTCGGCGCGCGGCTCGCGCGGACTCGACGATCAGCATCGCGTTCTGGGCCGGCAGAGCGATCAACGGCGAACGCGAGCGCCGGATTCGCGCTTCATATCGGCGATCCCAAGACGGCCGCCGCGCTGCTCGACCGCCTCGCTCACCACGGCGACATCGTCGAAACCGGCGACGACGGCTGGCGCTTCAAGCGCCGCGTCCGACCGCTTTCGCCGCCGCGCCCGACCGGCCCGCGCTCGCCCCGGCTGCGCCGCCCCAGCCAGCTTCGCCGCAGCGGCGGTTCAGGCGAGCAACGACTTGATCCGTTCGGCGTCCTGCGGCGTCGCCGGATTGTAGACCACCATGCTGAGATCCGGCCGGCCGTCGACCGCGAAGGCGGAGTACTCGAAGGCGAGCCGACCGAGCAGCGGATGCCGGATGTGCTTGACGGCCTCGCCGTGGGCGCCATGGACGTCGTTTTCACGCCACATCGCCCTGAACTCGGGGCTGAGTCGGCATAGCTCTTCGACGAGCGATTCCACTTCCGCCGCGGCGCCGGCGCGGGCCGCGTCCACCCGGAACGAGCCCAACGCGAACCGCGCCACGCTTTGCCAGTCGTATTGGGCGCCGCGAGCGCGCGGGTCGAGGAAGATGAAGCGCAGGATGTTGCGCCGATCCGGCGGCAGCGATCCATAGTCGATCAGCATCACGGTCGCCGCCCGGTTCCAGGCGACGACGTCCCAAATCGCGGTCCTAATCACGGCGGGGCTCGGGTCCAGCGCATCGAGAACGCGCTGCAGCCGCGGCGTGACGCCTTCGCTCTTTCGGTAGCGCGCCTCTGGCGGGCGGCCGAGGCCGAGCAGGAAGAGGTGCTCGCGCTCGACGTCCGTCAGCATGAGCGCGCGCGCGATGCGATCGAGCACGTCGGCCGACGGCGCCCCGCCGCGCCCCTGCTCGAGCCACGTGTACCAGGTGGGGCTGATGTTGGCCCGCTGCGCCACTTCCTCGCGACGCAGGCCGACGGTCCGGCGGCGCTCCGAGGGAAAGCCGAGAGCGGTCGGATCGAGCTTCGTCCGCCGGTTCCTCAGATAGGTTCCGAGCGGGTTCTCGGTCGTCAGGGGTTCGGTCATCCTGTTAGCCATCTTACTATGATAAAGTCACTACTTTACCAGAATAGACAATGAGCCGACATTTGTCTCCAGCAACCCCAGGAGATTCTGCTCATGCGTGTGTTTGTCACTGGCGCCACCGGTTGGGTCGGCTCGGCGATCGTTAAGGATCTGATCGCCGCCGGCCATGCGGTGCTCGGCCTTGCCCGCTCGGACGCGGGCGCCGAAGCCCTGGCTGCAGCGGGCGCCGAGGTTCATCGCGGGTCGCTCGATGACCTCGACGGTCTCGAGAGCGGCGTCGCGCAGGCCGATGGCGTGATCCACACCGCTTTCGATCATGACTTCTCGAAATTGGCGGAGAGTGGGGCGCAGGACCAACGCGCCATCGCAACGCTCGGCGCTGCGCTCGAAGGCTCCGATCGTCCGTTGCTCGTAACCTCGGGGTTGCTGCTGCTCGCTCCTGGCCGCGTAGCGACCGAGGCGGTTGCTCCGCCGGACTCCTTTCCGCGCAAGTCGGAAGCGGCGGCGGCCGCGCTGGTGGAACGCGGCGTCAAGGCGGGAAGCATCCGTCTCGCCCCGTCGGTTCATGGCCATGGCGATCACGGCTTCGTGCCGCGCCTGATCCAGTTCGCACGCGAAAAGGGCGTGTCCGCCTATATCGGCGATGGGCTCAACCGCTGGCCGGCCGTACATCGGTTTGACGCAGCCCGTGTCTATCGGCTCGCTCTCGAGCATGGCGCGGAAGGGAGCCCCTTCCACGCGGTGGCCGAACAGGGCGTACCCTTCAAGGCGATCGCGGAGGTAATCGGCCGCCGCCTGAACCTTCCGGTTGTCTCACTGTCGCCGGAAGAGGCGGCACAGCACTTCGGCTGGTTCGCCATGTTCGCAGGCGCGGACGCCCCGACATCGAGCGAGCGGACTCGATCGCGGCTCGGCTGGGCGCCCGAACAACCCGGGCTGATCGCCGACATCGATCACCCGGCCTATTTCGCACAATAGAGAAGGGGCCGCCGAGCGGCCGTCGTTCGCGAGATTTTCGAAACCAACGGAGACTTTGCTCATGCGCGTGTTCGTCACCGGCGCCACCGGATTCATCGGCTCGGCCGTCGTCAAGGAATTGATCGCGGCCGGCCATCAGGTGATCGGCCTCTATCGCTCGGAAGAGAAAGCGGCAGCTTTGGCGGCCGCTGGCGCCGAGGTCTATCACGGGTCAATCGCGGACCCCGACAGCCTCAAGGCGGGGGCGGCACGAGCGGACGGCGTCATCCACCTCGCCTTCAACCACGACTTTTCGAGATTCGTGCAAAATTGTGAGGACGATCGCCCTGTCATTGCGGCGCTCGCCTCTGCTCTCGCCGGCTCCGACCGGCCACTGATCGTGACCTCCGGGACCGGCTTGGCCAATACGGCGCCGGGCGAACCGGCGAGAGAAGACAATGCGATCGTCGGCGCCAACGTGCATCCGCGCGCCGCGTCGGAGGAGGCCGCCGCCGCCGCAGACGGGGTCAATGTGTCGGTGGTGCGGCTCCCCCAGGTTCACGACACGGCCAGGCAAGGCCTCATCACCCCCGTCATCGCCATGTATCGCGACAAGGGCGCGTGCGTGTACCTCGGAGATGGAGTCAATCGCTGGCCGGCGGCGCACTATCTCGACGTCGCCCGCCTCTACAGGCTGGCGATCGAGAAGGCCGAGCCGAACGCAAAATATCACGCGGTCGCCGAAGAAGGCGTGTCGATGCGCGAAATTGCCGAAGCCCTCGGTCGACGCTTAAAGCTGCCGGTCAAATCCATCGCCCCTGAAGAAGCTCCAGCCTATTTCGGCTGGCTCGCCGCGTTCGCCGGGCACGATGTGCCCGCCTCCAGCGCGCAGACACGGAAGAAGCTCGGATGGGCGCCGATCGGGCCCACGTTGATCGCCGACCTCGAAGCGCTGCGTCTCTCCGACCGCTGAAACCCGCGCGGACAATCGCAGGCGGCGATCAGGGCGCTGTCGCAAACGCGTCCCCAGAGCGCTGATCGGCGCCCAAGCCTCGATCAGCCAGACGATCCCTATCGACGCCGCGAGGAGAGCCGCCCACGGCGGCCGCGCGCCGGAGCGGCGCCGGACGGCGCTTGCCGATTTGCCACGCGATGGCGGCGAACGGCGCGGGGAAGGCGGCCAGCCGCGATCTCGCGGTCGATCGGCCGATTGTGGAAAGGACTCGAGGGTTCTAGGATCGGCTCGCCTTGCGGGCGCGCATGCGCGCGACCGTAAGCGGACCTGCCGGCGCCAAGAGGCGGCCGGACGTAGGCGTTGGAGCGGAGAGCATGGTCTATCGGATCGTCGCCGAGCAGTGCACAAGCTGCGGCGCCTGCGAACTGGATTGTCCGAATTCGGCGATCAGCATGGACCGCTTCACCTATGTGATCGACCCGACGAAATGCACCGAATGCAAGGGCTTCCACGACTCGCCGCATTGCGCCTCGGTCTGCCCGGTCCCCAACACCTGCGTGCCGGCGACGGCCGGCCAGCCTGGGGCCAGCCCCGCCGGCGCCTAGGTCCTTCCGCCTCCGCTGGCTTCAGATCGTCGCCATGCGCGACCACAGGCGCGTCGCTTCGGCGCGCGCCTGGGCCGTAACGGATTCGTAGTCAGCCGTCGCCAGAACCCCGTTCTCGACCACGACGCGACCGCCGACGACGACGTGGCGCACAGCGCCATTTCGCCGCACGGCCAAATCGCCGAGCGACCCTGGCGCCAGCGGCTCGGCTTCCGCGCCGAAACGCTCGGCCGCCAGCGCGGCGCCCAACGCAAGCCGTCCGCCGACGCCGACATCGCCGTTCTGCTCGGCGAGCCGCATGAGCGCGGCGTCTTCCGCGGCCATGTCGGCGTCCCAGCCGTCCGCGCCCAACGCGACTCGCGTCGCAGCCGACAGCGCGCCGGCGTAGCCGACCCGGTTGCCTTCATTGGAGCGCGGGTTGTGGACGAACCAGCAGCCGGCGTCGGCGGCGAGGCGCACCTGATCGCGGCTCAACCGCACGCCGTGGGCGAGGATCGAGCCCTCCGGCAGCGCGTCCAGCGACAGCAACCGCTCGAGCGGCCCCGGATAACCGCGCCGGCGCGCGTCGTCGACGTCGGCCTGATCCTCGGCGAGATGGACGTGGACGACCGTGCCGAGCTCGCGCGCCAGCGCGCCGGCCTCGCGCGCCGTTTGGTCGGAAACCGTGAAGCTCGCGTGCAGCCCGATGAGGCCGCGCACCAGCGGCGAGGCGGCGAGGCGACGACACTCCGCCAGTCCTCGCCGCGCCTCTTCGCGGCCGAAATTGCGCTCGCTCGCGCCGTAGCAGACGAGCGCGCGCGCGCCGAGTTCCTCGCAGGCTTCGGCGAGGATCGCCAGCGACCCTTCGATCCGATTCGGCGATTCGTGATGGTCGACGAGCGTCGTCGTCCCGGCGAGCAGCGCACGGGCGACGTAGTCGCGCGCCGCAGCGCGGAGACTGTCGGCGTCAAGCGCGCGGTCGAGCCGCCACCACACCTTTTGCAGGATCTCGAGAAAGTCGGCCGGCGGCGGCTCCGGCGCCGGCATGCCGTAGGGCGCGAGGCCGCTGTAGAGGTGGGTGTGGGCGCAGACGGCGCCAGGCTCGATCTCGCCGTCTCCGCACGCGAGATGCGCCGCGCCCGCGGGCGCCGAAGCGACGACGCGCCCCGCCACGATCGCCACGCTGCGGCCGTGGGCGTCGGGACCGACGACGATCGGGCCGATCAATGCCATTGCTCGCGCTCGCCGTCGGGGAAGCGGCCGACATTGATCGCGCGCGCGGCGGGCGAATCCTTCATCGGCAGGCGCATGCGCCGCACGCCGTCGTAGGCGGCGAGCGCGCCCGCCACCGCGCCGGCGGTCGGCACCAGGCCGATCTCGCCGACCCCCTTGGCGCCGAACGGACCTTCAGGCTCGGGCTCCTCGACCAGGATGACCTCGACTTCAGGCATATGCTGGGCGCGCAGGACGCCGATCTCGCGCGTCTTGAAGATCGCCGGCATGCCGTCCTTGCAGGGAAGCTCTTCGGTCAGCGCGTAGCCCAGCCCCATCTGCACCGCGCCCTGGATCTGCGCCTCGCACAGCTGCGGGTTGATCGCGCGGCCGACGTCGTGGGCGGCGATCACTTTCTCGACCGCGCCCTTCTCGTCGAGCACCGCCACCTGGGTGGCGAAGCCGTAGGTGGTGTGGGTCTTGATCTTGCCGTTCTTCAACTCGCCCGCCGCCGTAGTGTCGTCGATGCGAGTCTCGCCGACATAGATCTTTCCGACGAGATCGGCGAGCGTTCGCCCGGCGTCGAGGTCGGCCTTGAGCTTTTCTGCGGCGTCGATCGTCGCCCGTCCGGCGAGCAGCGTGGCGCGCGAGCCGGTCGTCTGGCCGGCGCCGACTTCGAAGCGGCTGTTGACCTGAGGCCGGAAGACCGAGGCCGGCAGGCCGGTGACTTCGACCGCGCATTGCGTGAGGACGGTCAGCAGGCCCTGGCCCATCTCGGTGAAGCCGGTGTGGAGATCGATCGCGCCGTCCGCCTGCACGACCAGCCGGCACTTGCCGTATTCGATCGCGCCATTGCCGAGCCCGGAGTTCTTGAGGCCGCAGGCGATGCCGACCGCACGCCCCGCGGCGCGCGCCGCCTCGTAGGCCGGCTTGACCGCGAGCAAGGTCTTCGCCGCGCCGACCGACTTCTCGAGGATCTGTCCGGTCGTCGTCAGGTCGCCGACCCGCACGATGTTGCGCCAGCGCATCTCCCAGCCATCGAGCCCGACCTTGGCGGCGAGCAGATCGAGACAGCCCTCGATGGCGAAGCTCGTCTGGTTGACGCCGAAGCCGCGCATCGCGCCGCAGGGCGGATTGTTGGTGTAGGCGGCGACCGACTCGATGGCGACCGCCGGCGTCCGGTAGGGCCCGCAGGCGTGGCCGGCGGCGCGCTCCAGCACCTTGCCGCCGACCGAAGCGTAGGCGCCGGAGTCGCCCAGAATATCCGCTTTCACCGCGGTCAGCCGGCCCTCGGCGTCGCAGCCGACCGTGTAGGTCATGGTGAGCGGGTGGCGCTTGGGGTGGATGCGGATCGATTCCTCGCGCGTGAGCGCGATCCGCACCGGCCGCCCGGTCAGCCGCGCCAGCAGGGCCGTCTGCGCCTGGATCGTCATGTCCTCCTTGCCGCCGAAGGCGCCGCCGTTCGGCGCGAGTTCGACATACAGCCGCTCTTCCGGCTCGCCGAGGACGGCGGCGATCTGCCGGCGATCGTCGAAGATCCCTTGGCCCTGGCTATAGATGTGCAGGCGACCGTCGGGCAGCGGGCGGGCGAGGCACGCCTCCGGCTCGAGGAACAGATGCTCGATGCGCTGGGTCGTCCAGACGCCGCTGACCACATGCGCCGACGCGGCCAGGGCGGCCTCGGCGTCGCCGCGCGCGTAGCGCGTCGTCGAGAGCAGGTTGTCGTGCTTGGGATTGACGCGCGGCGCCCCTGGCTTGAGCGCTTCGGCGGGGTCGAGCACCGCGGGCAGGACCTCGTATTCGACCTCGATGAGCTTCGCCGCTTCGCGCGCGACGCGCGGGGTCTCGGCGGCGACGGCCGCCAGCACGTCGCCGACATAGCGCGCCTCTTCGCCCTCGGCGACGAAGCAGGGCCAGTCGGCGTAGATTTGCCCGATCCAGCGTTCGCCCGGCACGTCCTTGGCGGTCGCGACGGCGACGACGCCGGGAAGCGCGCGCGCCTTGGCGACGTCGATCTTGACGATCCGCGCGCGCGCGTGCGCCGACAACGCGACGACGCCGTAAAGCAGCCCGGGCGCGTCGACGTCGGCGACGAACGGCCGCTCGCCGAGCGCGAGTTCGCCGCCCTGATAGCGCTTGAGCGGCTGGCCGACGCCGCCGTTCTCGACCACGGCCGGCGCGGCGCCGCCGAGCTTGGCCGCCTGGATGAGTTCGACCGCGTCGATGATCTTGGCGTAGCCGGTGCAGCGGCACAGATGCCCGTCGAGCACCCGCGCGATTTCGGCGCGCGTGAGCTTCTCGCCCTGATCGGTCATCCACTTGATGCGCAGGACGAAGCCCGGGGTGCAGAACCCGCATTGCAGCCCGGCGGCGGCCTGGAAGGCGTCGGCATAGAGGCGCCGCTCGTCCTCGGCGACCCCTTCGAGCGTCGTGACCGAGCGGCCTTCGACCTGCTCGATCCTGACCGCGCAGGTCACCTTGGGCTGTCCGTCGATCAGCGCCAGGCAGGCGCCGCACTCCCGCTGCGGCGCGCAGCCCGACTTGAGCGACTTGAGCTTGAAGCTCTCGCGCAGGACGTCGAGCAGCGGCTCGTCCGGCCAGGCCTCGACCGCGCGCGCTTCGCCGTTCAGTTGGAATTTGATCGTCCTCATATTCCGCCTGTCCCGAGCGCACATTATGCATCAATCACGAAAGATCGCCGAACCGCTCGTGTAATAATTGGTTGCGACGATCCAGCCGTCGGGGCCATGAGATGCGTCAAAACCTGCGAGTCAATGGCGCGCGGCTGTGGTCGCGCCTGCAGCGGCTAGCCGAAGAGGGCGCGCGGCCCGACGGCGGGGTGTGCCGCCTCGCGCTCAGCGACGCCGACAAGGCGGGCCGCGACCTGGTCGTCCAGTGGATGCGCGAGCTCGGGCTGACGGTCACGATCGACGCGATCGGCAATGTCGTCGGCGTTCGGCGCGGCGAGGAAGACGGCGCCCCGGTGATGATCGGCAGCCACATCGACACGGTGGCGACCGGCGGGCGTTACGACGGCGCGCTCGGCGTGCTCGGCGGGCTCGAGGTGATCGAGACGCTCAACGACGCCGGCGTGGTCACCAAGCGGCCGCTGGCCGTCGCCTTCTTCACCAACGAGGAGGGCGCGCGCTTCCAGCCCGACATGTTCGGCAGCCTGGTGTTCACCGGCGCGATGGCGCTCGAAACGGCGCTGACCTCGGTCAGCATCGACGGCAGGAAAGCCGGGGAGGAGCTGAAGCGCATCGGCTATGGCGGCGACGCGCCGGTCGGCAAGCCGAACGTTCACGCCTATGTCGAGCTGCACGTCGAGCAGGGACCGACGCTGGAGGCGGAGGGGTTCGCCATCGGCGCGGTCGAAGGCGTGCAGGGCATCTCCTGGACCGAATTCACCCTCACCGGCCAGGCGAACCACGCCGGCACGACGCCGATGCGGATGCGCCACGACGCCGGCTACGTCGCGGCGGCGATCGCCGTCCACGCGCGGCGGATCGCCGACGAACTCGGCGGCGATCAGGTCGCGACCGTCGGCGCGCTGACGCTGTCGCCCAATCTCGTCAACGTCGTCGCCGAGCGGGCGCTGATGACGATCGACCTTCGCAACACCGACAACGAGCGGCTCAAGCAGGCCGAGGCGCGCTTGATGTCGTTTGCCGTGAAGGCGGCGGCGGGGGAGGGGGTGACGCTCGAAGCCCGCTCGCTCGCCCGCTTCGATCCCGTGCCGTTCGCGCCGCATCTGGTGGCGCGGGTCGAGGCGATCGCCAAGGCGTTCGATCTGCCGGTCAAGCGGCTGCCGAGCGGCGCCGGCCACGACGCGCAGATGCTCGCGGCGATCTGCCCGGCCTGCATGATCTTCACCCCGAGCGCCGGCGGAATCAGCCACAACATCGCCGAATACACCAAGCCCGAAGACATCGCCGCCGGCGCCGACGTGCTGCTGCGGCTGGTGACGGAGCTCGCCGAATGACGCGCCAGCTCATCCGCGACGCGTTGATCGTCAACGGCGACGGACGCACGCCGCCCTATTCGGGCGACGTCCTCATCGACGATGATCGCATCGTCGCGCTCGGCGCGGTGACCGCCTCGCAGGCGGCGAGCGCCGACCGGGTGATCGAGGCGCGCGGCCGCGCGCTCGCGCCGGGTTTCGTCGACACGCACAATCACGGCGCGCTCGGCGGCGCGGCGATCGGCGCCAACGGGCTTCCCCGCGCCTGCGAGCTCGCCATTCTCGGCGGGGTCACCAAGCGCATCTGCGGCGTCGACGGCCTGTCGCCGGCGCCCGTCGCCGCGGCGCAGCGCTCGCAATACGCGGCGCAGTTGAAGCCGCTCGACGGCGCGATCGACGGCGAATGGACATGGAGCTCGATCGCCGAGTTCCTCGCCTGGCATCGCGGCCGCTCGGTCACCGACATGGGGATCTATCTCGGCCATTCGGCGGTGCGCCGGGTCGTGATGGCCAACGTCGCGCGCGTCGCCTCCGACGCCGAGCTCGAAGCGATGGCCGAGGTGGTGCGGCGCGAAGCGCCGCTGACTCTCGGCCTGTCGACCGGCCTCGTCTACAACCCTGCCGTTTACTGCGACCAGCGCGAGCTGACGGCGCTGGTGCGCGCCTTCAATGGGGTCAAGCCCGGCGCGCTCTTTCCCCACCTGCGCTCGGAGAGCGACAACATCATCGGCAGCGTCAAGGAAGTTGTCGAGGCGGCGGTCGACGGCGGCGGCGGCTATTGCAACGAGCACTCGAAGATCGCCGGGGCGCAGAATTATGACCGCATCGGCGAGCTGGAGAGCATTCTCGCCGACGCCGCTTCGCTCATCCCGACGATGGAGAACATGTATCCCTACACCGCCGGCTCGACCACCGGCGACGCCATCTTCCCGCCCGAGATGCGATCGGGCGGCCGCGCCGAATTCCTGGCGGGACTCGCCGATCCTTCGCTGCGAGCCAAGATGATCGCCAAGATGCGCTTCGACTCCACGAGCTGGGACAATTTCGTCCACTTCTGCGGCGGGCTGCAGGGCATCCAGATCGCCGGGGTGAAGCCGGGGGTCGGCGACGCCTGGCTCGGCCGGCGTCTCGGCGACGTCGCGCGCGCCGCTGGCGCGGACAATCTCGACAGCGACGAAGCTTTCGCGGCGGCGTTCGATTTCTTCGCCGCCAATTCCGGCGAGATCGCGATCATCACCCATTACGGCAACGAGGCGACGATGGAGCGCTTCTTCCGCCGGCCGACGATGGCGATCTGCACCGACGGACTGATGCCGGGGCCGGGACAGAAGCCGCATCCGCGCTCGCTCGGCGCCTTCCCCAAGGCGTTGCGCCTGGGGCGCGAAATGGGCATTCCGCTCGAGCAGATGGTGTGGCGGATGGCGACGCTGCCGTGCCGCTTTCTCCACCTCGCCGACCCGACGCTCAAGGTCGGCGCCGATGCTTCGCTGACCCTGTTCGACCCGGCGAGCGTCGGCGAGCGCAACGACTATTTCGACCCGTCGACCCGGCCCGCCGGGATCGACATGGTATGGATTCACGGCCATCGCGTGCTCGATCACGGCGCGCTGTCGGCGCCGCGCCCGTTCCCCGGCCGCACGCTGATGAGCCCGGCGCACGCGTGAAGCGCGGCTGTTGACGGCCGTTCGATGGGGCGTCATCGCGAGCGACAGCGACGCGATCCAGACTCAGCCGCCGCCGCAATTCCTAAGTCCGGTTGGCTTCGCGTCGCAGCCCGGTGAATACGCGCCAATAGGCGATCGAGAAGCCGAAGAAGGCGGCGATCCAAGCGAAGGCGGCGAAATGCAGCGCCGCGAAGCCGTGCTCCGGCGCGAGCGCCGCATAGATGCGCGCGATCGCCGCAATGAAGACGAGCGCATAGACCGCCTGCGCGGCGGGGCTGGCGATCAGCGCGCGGCCGGTGTGGCCGAGCGCGGCGCGCGACATCACCGCGATCGTCATGCCGCCGATCGCGCCGATCGCCCAGGCGTGCACGCCCGCCGATTCCGGCGCGAGGCCGAAAGCGGAGAGCGCCGTCAGCGCGAAGCCGACCGGCACGAACAGATAGGCGACGTGCAGCACCAGCACCAGGCGGTCGCGCCACGCCCGCCAGCCGCGCCAGCGCGCGAGCCGGGCCGCCTGCGCGAGACCGGCGGCGACGAGCGCCCAGCCGGTCAGCGCAGCGCCCGGCGCGGCGACCCAGGCCGCGAGCGCGAGCGCGGTCAGCACGATCGCAGCGACGTCCCAACGGTCGGCCGGCGCCGGCAGCGGGCCCGGATTCATGCGCGCCAGCCAGTTGCGGGTGAAGCTCGGAATGATGCGGCCGCCGATCAGCGTGATCAGCAACAGCAGCGCGGCGAGGCCGACTCGCACCCCATAATCGGCGTAGCCCCGCGCGATCGCTTCGACATGGAAGACGAGATCGCCGAGCCACAGCACGGCGAGCGCCACGGCGACCTTGCGGTTGTGGCTCTGGCCGCCGTGGCCGAGTTCGCGCGCGACGAAGACGATCAGCAGCGCGAGAAAGGCGAGATCGACCGCCGCCGCCGGAATGGCGCCGATCGGCGCCGAGAACGCCATCGCCAGCCGGCCGGCAATCCACAGCGCCGTGAGCGCGATCAGCCTGCCGCCCTGCAGCGGCAGGCGGCCGGTCCAGTTGGGGATGGCGGTCAGCGTGAAGCCGGCGACCGCCGCGGCGCCGTAGCCGTAGATCATCTCGTGGATGTGCCAGTCGAGCGGCGGATAGGCGGTCGGCAGGGTCAGTTCGCCGAAATAGGCCGGCAGCCACAGCGCGACCGCGAGCCCGGCGAACAGCGAGGCGCCGAGGAAGAACGGGCGGAAGCCGTAGGAGAACAGCGGCGGGCCGTCATAAGGCTTCGTGCGCGGGACGGGCGACATCGGCGGACTCCAGAGCAAGCGGGCGCGGCGCGGCGCCCTGTCGACTCGCCGCGGCAAATCGGAGACAGTCGCGCCGCGCGAGCTGACGAGACGATCTGGCATGGAATCGAACAGCGCGACGTTGCGCTTCCACAATGTCGGCGGGCCGAAGCTCCGGCGGCGGAGCGAGGCGTCGTGAGCGGCGTCGATCGGTCCGTTCTCGCCGACCTCAAGGCCTTCGCCGGATGGGCCGCCGCCGACCTCGACGCGCTGCTGGCGCCGGCGCACGCACGCCGTTTCGACAAGGGCGCCTCGCTGTTCGAACAGGGCGCGCCGGCAGAGTCGTTCTTCCTCTTGCTCGACGGCCATGTGCAGGCGAGCAAGCTGACGCCCGACGGGCGGCAGATCGTCATCCGCTACATCGATCCGGGCGAACTGTTCGGCATCGCCGCGCAGATCCGCGAGACGACCTATCCGGCGACCGCCAAGGCGGTGGTCGAGTGCCTGGCGCTGGCCTGGCCGTCGTCGGTCTGGCCGGAGCTGGCCGCGAAGTTCCCGGCTTTGTCGTCCGGCCTGCTGCAATCGGTTGGCGCGCGGCTCGCCGACGCCAACGCGCGGGTGATGGAGATGGCGACCGAGCCGGTCGAACGCCGGCTGGCGCGCGCTTTGCTCAAGCTCACGGCGCAATCGGGGCGCTCGGTCGAGGGCGGGGTCGAGATCGACTTCCCGGTGACGCGCCAGGATCTCGGCGAGATGGTCGGCTCGACGCTGTTCACCGTCAGCCGCCTGCTCAGCGCCTGGGAGAGCGAGGGTCTGGTCGAAAGCGGGCGGGCGCGGATCGTCGTGCGCCGCCCCGATCGCCTCTCGGCGATCGCCGAGGGCGGCGAAGTCGGGTGAACGACGGCGGCGCGGCCCCCTCGTCCTTCGAGGCCCTCGCTACAGCATTTTGTGCTTGGATTGACCCGCTCTCCGCCGTCATCGCGAGCGACAGCGAAGCGATCCAGACTTAGCCGTCGCCGTAATCCCTAAGTCTGGATTGTTTCGCTTTGCTCGCAATGACGACGCAGTCGATTCGACTTGATCGCAGCATGCTCACAGCTAGCGCGAGGGCGCCTCAGGATGAGGGGAAAGGGTCAACACGCACAATCGCCGAAGGTGGCGCAGCGGATTAAGCGACGGCAGCGCCGCCGCTCCCTCATCCTGAGGCGCCGCGAAGCGGCCTCGAAGGACGAGGGGGAGAGGGCCGCCGCAAGCGAACGCTACAACGCGGCGAAGAGCGCGCCGACGCCGCTCAGCATTCGTGCGACGGCGCTGGCGTGGGCGCGCACCAGGCGGAAGCCGAGGTTGGTCGGCGGCGGGCCGACCGAGCAGCCGCCAGCGACGCCGTCGCGGATGAAATCGCTCATGAAGGTGCGGTGCTCGCCTTCGAGCGCGCGCACGCGGCAATTGCGGGTCAGCAGGCGCGCCTCGCCGCCCGCCTCTACCGAGCGCCGCTCGTAGCAGGAATTCGTCCATTCCCAGACGTTGCCGGCGAGGTCGGCGACGCCGAGCGTGTCGAGCCCGAAATGGCCGAACGGTTGCGGGGCTTTCGGCTGGCGCGCGAGGGCGGAATCGGCGTCGAACTTGGCGAGCCAGCGGCGGGCGAAGTCGTCGCCGCTCGCGATGCGCGGCGGCTCGCCGCGGAAGCGTTCGGCCGCGGCATAGGCCCATTCCTCGTCGGTCGGCAGGCGCCAGTCCTCGCCGGTCTTGGCCGCGTACCATTCGGCGTAGGCGGTCGCTTCGAGCCAGCTCACGCCGACGACCGGCAGGTTCTCCGCCGCCGGATCGACGGACTTCAGCTTCGGGCAGGCGGCGGCGGCGACGCAGCGGGCGTACTCGGCCTGGCTGACCGGTTCGACCATCACGTCGAGCGGCGCGTCGAGCCGCGTCGCCCGCGCCGGCGCGTCGATCACGCGGCCGTTGGATTCGTAGTCGCCGAGCGGCCGGTAGGCGAACCAGCCGGGCTGCAGGGTTGCGACGGCGGGGCGCGACGCGCCGGAGGGCGCAGTTGCGGGCGGCGTCATTCCAATGGCGGCGAGCGACGCCGTCGCGACGGCGGCGGCGGCGATGGCGAGGCGGGAGAAACGCATCGTTGAGCCTCCGTTCCGTGTTCTCCGCCGCGACGGCGCGCGGCCGCTCAGCCGAACGGGCCCGGGCGGCGCACCTGCGTCATCAGGTCGTCGTTCCACTTGCCTTCGACCCGGAAGTGCGCGGTGGCGCCGAGCAGGACCGCCTCGATCAGGTTGTGGTTGAGGTAGGCGTAGACGCCGGGCTGGCGGAACGTGTAGAGCGCGGCGACCGCCGAGCCGCCGGGCACGAACCAGGTTTCGAGGTCGCGCATCGGCGGATTGGCGAACTTGCCCATCAGCCAGACGTAGTCGCCGTGGCCGCCGATCAGATGCGGCCGCGTGTCGCGATTGGCGGAGCTGTGAATGATCAACACCGTCTCGCCGACTTTGGCCGGCAAGGCGTTCTTCTCGGTCAGCGCGCCGGCCGCGCCGTTGAACACGACATGGGTCGGAATCAGTCCGCGCATCACCGCCATCGTATCGACGAAGGAATCGGCGGCCGAGGCGTAGGTCTTGTAGGCGCCGCCGGCGTCGCGCGGGACATAAAAGTCCTGCTCGCCGACATAATAGATGCGGTCGTAAGCGAGCGTCTTGCCGGCGCCGTCGGTCAGGCCCTCGCGCGGCAGCACCAGCACCGCGCCGTTCATGCCGCAGACGACATGCCAGGGGATCATCGGCCCCTCCGGCGCGCAATGATAGATGAACACGCCGGCGCGCGTCGCCTTGAAGCGCAGCGTCACCTCCTCGCCCGGATTGATGTGGGTGAGCGCGCCGCCGCCGAGCGCGCCGGTCGAGGCGTGGAAGTCGATGTTGTGGTCGAATTGATTGGTCGGCGGATTGACGAGGGTGAGCTCGAGATAATCGCCTTCGTGCACGACCATCAACGGACCGGGGATCGAACCGTTGTAGGTGAAGGCGTGAATCTTGGTCCCGTCGTCGTCGATGACGTGCTCCTTCTCGATGATCGTCATCTTGAAGGCGACGACCTCCGGTCCGCGGCTTGTCGCCTGCTCGTGCGGATGAACGTAGGGCGGAGCGACGAGCTCGACTTCGCGCCGCGGCAGGTCGGCGGCCTCCGCCGCCGTCGCCGGCAGCGCCTTCAGCACGGCGGCCGCGCCCGCGGCGGCGCCGGCGGCGAGAAACAGATCGCGGCGGTTGAACATGGGGTTGCTCCTGGATGTTCGTTGGCTCAGGAGCTTTATGGCGCGGCCGCCGCCGCCGGAACGTTGCTGGCCGTCAATGTTTCGGGGTGTTTGCGACGCCCTCCGCGGTCGGCGCCGCTCCGCCGCTTTCCGTCCCCCGCCAAGCCGGCGCCGGCAAGCGGCTGCGCTGCCCCATCGCCCGCCGGGTCGTGCGGCTCGCGTAAGGCTGCAGAGCCGAAAATGGCAATGCGCATCGCGTCTTCGCCATGCCCCGTCGTCGCGAGCGCGACAAAGTCTGTCGATAGCGAATTAACGTGTCCGGTTTTGGTAGCACATCAATTGTCCGCTTCTTCTGCTTTTGTTCTCCTGTGGGAATGTGGTCAACGCGTCAGCGTTGTCCACATTTCCACAGGCGCGCCGCCGAGCGGATTTAGGCGACGCTTTTTTCTTTCCTGAAGGTCCCTTTCTTGTCGTAGCGGCCCAGGCAGCGCTGGCCGTGAAAGATGGCGTGGCTTCCGTCGGGATACTGGCGCACTTTCACCCGCGCCTTGACGAAATGGGCGCGCAGCGGGCTTTCCGGGATTTGCAACTTGAGCCGGTTGAACGAAACGCAATTGTCGTTGCCGACCTGGCGCTCCTCCTGCACGCAGAGAACCTCGTCGAGATCGACGCCGGGGATGGCCACGAACGCCGTTCCCGGTTGCTCGGCGGGAACCGCGAAGCGCGCGTTATGTGCGGGGATGTAACGATCGCGAATGAAGACGTTGGCCGCCTCGATCGTGTCGATCTCGGCCAGCGCCAGCTCTTTGACCAAGCGGTCCTGCAGGGTCTGGAACACCCGCTCCGAGCGCCCGCGCGCTTGCGGCGAATAGGCGGCGATATGCTCGACGCCCAGCCGCTCGAGCGCCCGCCCGACCTGCGTCGGCTGCTTGCGGTCGACCGCGCCAGCCTCGGCGGTGAAAAAGTAGTGGGCGCCCCGGTCGGTATAAAGGCTGAGCGGCAGGCCGCGCTCGCCAAAGACTTCGCGTAAGCCCCGAAACGTCGAAGCCGTGCCTTCCTCCTCGATCAGAAAGGCGGAATAGATCGCGCTCGTCGCGTCATCCAGCGTCACGATCAAATCGAGCGCCGACTGCCCCTGAACCCAGACATGGCGCGAGCCGTCCTGATGCAACATCATCCCCGGCAGAGGCCGACGCGGTCGCTTGCGCCGATGCGCGCCACGCCGCTTCGCCTTCTCCAGAAGACCCTTCGAATAAAGAAATGTCTTCGTCCAGGTGTAGCTCCACGCGAAATTATGCTTCGCCACCAGATGCTCGTGAAAATGCTTGGCCGTGAAGCCCTGATAACGCTCGCGATACAAAGCCTCGACCTCATGTTCGCGATCAATCGGAACCCGCTTGCCCGACGCCTTGCCGAGCCGCCGATCCAGCAGACCCGCCTCGCCGTCATCCTCAAACCGTTGACGCCAACGGCGAAACGTCCGCTCGTCGACGCCCAGCAACTCCGCCGCTTCCAACTGATTGAACTCCGCCGCCTCGTAGCGGCCCAAAATGTCCAGAAACCTCATCACACGCACACCTTGAAGGGCTTCCGACCGGCGCATCAAAACCCTCCTCAAAGGGCAAGACGCTACCGGACAGATCGTGTGCTACCTAAACCGGACATATCGTGTGCTACCGACACGAGCGCGACAAAGTCTTCCCGAATTGTCGAACCGGGCCTATCATGAATCTTAGGTCGCCGAGGCGACCTCCGCTCGATCCGACAGTGGTCGTGCGGCAAGAGATTTTCGCAGAGGCCCGTTTGTCAAGTTGCGGCGGTCGTAAGTCTTTGAAATTGCTCAAAGTCGTGTCAAGGAAAGCCTTGACAAAGCTTGACAAAACTTGACAAAGTTTGACAGAACTTGACAGGACTTGACGCCGCTTGACGAAGGCGCCGGGAAGGCCTCGCGCCGCCTCATGCGGTCGCGGCGCGCAAGGCCACGCTGACGTAGTTGATCGAGTCCGGCGCGACGATCGCCTCGAGCATCGGCAGCATCATGCGCAGCCGGGTGAGGTCGACCGAACCGTCGGCTGAGCCGCTGACGGTCGCGGCGACGTCGGCGGGGTCGAAGGCGAGGTCGAAGCCGGCGCCGCTGTAGCGCACGCGCGCGTCGGTCTTTTCGACCGTCACCACCTCGCCGCCGAAGCGCCCGCGCATCGCGAAACCGCCGTCGCTTTTCTCGACGACGAAACCGTCGTGGTCGCGGGCGGCCTCGAACGCGGCGAGGCTGCCGAAGAACAGCGGCTTTGCCAGATAGGGGCCGCCGTCCTCGGGGCACAGCACGCCGCAATTGCCGCATTCGTTGCAGGCGTCGGCGAAGGTGGCGAGTTGCCGCGGCTTGGCGAACTTGACCGAACCGATGACGTCGACGCTCCAGCCGTCCGCGCCGCGCGTCACCCGCTCGACCGGCGTCTCTCGCGGCGAGATGGGCAGGATGAAGTTGGCGTCGTTGGGGCAGAGCGGGATGCACTTGTCGCAGGTGAGGCAGTCGAACAGAACCAGCGCGCTGCCGACCTTGTTGGGCGGGTTCGCGTTCTCGGCGGCGCTGTAATACGGGTTGGCGATCGTGCGTTCGGCGTAGACGGCGGCGTTCAGCACCCGCGCGGCGGAGACCCAGGCCGCGAAGGCCTCGCCCGCCGCGCCGCGCAAATCGCCGCCGGCCGCGAGCGCGGCGCGGCAGACGGCGCTGCGCTCCTCCGGCAGACCGAGCTTGGCGAGCGCGGCCTCGGCCTGGCCGTGCGCATGAAGCGTGAACGTTTCGATGTCCTTCGCCCCGACTGCGTCCATGCGCTTGACGAGGTCGGAGATGTAGGTCCAGCCGCGCCGGTAGCCGCTCGGCTTCAACAGGTCGCTGCACGCGGTCACCGGCGTCAGGCCCAAGGCCGCCGTGTCGGCGAAATTGGTCGCCTCGACGCCGCCGGCGAACGAGATCGGGAAACGGTCGGCGAAGGCGCGCCGGAAGCGATTGACCAGCGCAATCGCCAGCGGGTGCAGCGGCGGCCCGGACAGGTACATCAGCGGCTCGCTGGCGGGGAAGAAGCGCTTGTGGTTCTCGACCACCAGCGTGTTGGAGAACTTCACGCCGAAGCTGCGTCCGCGCGCCGCGGCGTAGGCGCCGAGACGCTCGACCATCGCCGCCGCGTCTTCCCAGCTCGCGTCCTCGGCGAAGGCGCGCTCGGGGACCTTGATCTCGTGATAGCCCAACGCATCGTGAAGGATCGCATCGACCCTCTCGCGTCCCAGCAGCGTCGGATTGAGCTTGACCGTCACGTCGAGACCGACTTCGCCGATGAGGTGCTCGACGATCGCCTCGATCTCGCCGGGCGGGCAGCCGTGGAAGGTCGACAGCGTCAACGTATCGGAGAGGCGGGTCGGGAACGGCAAGTCCCTGAACGGACGATAGGCGTCGGGGATTTTCGCCCGCAACCGCTCGACGACTTTGCTGGCGTCGATCATGCTGTCGAGGAAGCCGCGCACCTTGGCCGAGCGGATGCCGGCGAGATCGTAGCCGACGCTCATGTCGAACACCGTCTCTTCGAGCCCCGCGCCGACGCCCGAGGCCTTCAGCATCTCGATCAGCATCGCGCCCTTGACGTATTCCTCGAGCGATTGGCCGATCGTCAGCTCCTGCGACCATTCGACGTTGTAGCCGACCGTCTCCATGTCGATGCACGGCCGCGGCACTTCGATGTCGTCTTTGACCTGGACCGTCTTGCATTCGATCGTCCGGCCGCCCGCCAGCCAGGCGAGCGCGATGTTCTGCGCCATCTGGGTGTGCGGTCCGGCGGCCGGCCCGAACGGGGTCGCGGCGCGGCGGTGGTGGACGGCGATCGAGAGATCGCGCCCCGGATGAGCCTTGACGAACCGTTGAGCGGGCAGATCGAACGCCGATCGCTTCCGCTCCAGCTCGCTGAGCATGCGGCCGACCAGGACGTCGAAGGGAACAGGAGCGAGTTGGACCATGGGCGCTTCCGCAGGGCCTTGAACGGGAACGACAAACGCCGTCCGCCTATCGATCGGCGCAAACCGCCCGGCGCGTCTTGACGCCGATCAAAGCGCCGCTCGGGCGGGTTTGCCTTCAGGCGCTCTCGCCTCGTTCGACCCCGGAAAACACCGCGGCGGCCGACTTGCCGGCGCGGGGCGCGATGAGCGCGCCGGCGAGCCCGGCCGCGCCGGTCGCCGACACCGGAATCGCCGTATGGGCGCGCGCGAGGCTCAGCGCCCGGGCGATGGCGGCCTCGTCGGCGACGACCGCCTCGCCGCCCGTTTCGCGCATCGCCTTGACGACTTCCCACCAATCGTAGGTCTCGTCGTCGAGGATGCCGTGGGCGAGGCTCGCCGGCGCGCTTTCCCACGGCCACATGAATCGCGACCGACAGCGGGCCGCTTCATTGAGATCGACGCCGTCGAGGCGCCGCCAGGCGCGCGCCAGCGGGGCGCAACCTGCGGTCTGCACGGCGATCAGGCGCGGGGCGCGCCGCGCCAGCCCGGCGGCGGCGGCGATCGCAAACCCTTGCGCGAGGGCGCTGGCGAAAGCGCCGCCGCCGACCTGGACGAACAAGGCCTCGACTTCAGCGCCCTCGGCTGCGAGCGTCTCGGCCATTTCGAAGCCGAGCGTGCGCGCGCCTTCCACCGCAATCCCGTCGTCGGGCCCCTGGACGCTGAACGGAATGGCGCCGGCCGCGACCGCGACGCGCGCGGCGCGCACACAAGGGTCGCCGGCTTCGCCCCCTCGCCGTTCACAGACGACGACGGCGGCGCCGAGCTCGCCGAGCCGCCGAACGACGCTCGGCTCGGCGTCGACCGGGATGAAGACGTCGAGCGGCCAATCGGCGGCGCGTGCGATCGCGGCCGCGGCGAGCGCGGCGTTGCCGCAGGAGGCGATCGTCAGGCGCCGCGCGCGCAAATCCTTGCCGAGCGCGAGGCCGGAGCGCTCCAGCACACGCAGGTAGAGCGCCACGCCCATCAGGTGGCGGCCCTTGTGCGAGCCGGAGACGTTTCCCGTCTCATCCTTGATCCACAGGTCGCCGGCGAGGCCGAGCGCCGCGGCGAGCGTCGGCTGGCGCGCCATCGGCGTGACGCGGAAGCCGCGGCCGTCGATCTGCTGCAGACGCAAATCGAGTTCGCCGACTAGCTCGGCCCAGGCGGCGTTGGAAAGGCCGACGGCGCGCGCGAGCCGGTAGGGCGTCAGCCATTGCCGGTAGCGCAGGAAGGGGTTGTCTTCGTCGCCGTCCCGGCGGCTAAGCGCGTTCGTGGGGGCGACCAGCACGTGGTCGACGTCGTCGCCCGGCGCGCCGGCGTTGGGACAGGCGAACGGAAAGGCGCGCGCCGGATCGACCGTGGCGCCGCAGCCGTGGCAGACGAACAGCGGAGCCGCGTCTTCGCCCGTCACGACAGTCTGGCGGCGGCGCCGCTCTCCGCGTTGAACTTGGCGATCAAAGCGTCCCACGCCGGCGCGAGCTCGAGCAGTCCGTCCCAGAACGCCTGGCGCGAACGGGCCTGGAAATCCGCCAGCGACACGCCCTGCTGCTCCACCCAGGTGAAATAGCCGAGGTTGAACATCCGCTTGCGGTCGACGTGGCTGAGCTCCAGCACGTGGTCGACGTCCGCCGCGGCGAGCGACCGGCCCCAGGTCTCGCCGGCGCTGACGGCGTCGAAGCGATTGCCGAAGTGACGCACGATCGCCTTGCGCACTTCGCTGCCGTACATCTCCGCGCCGTCGGTGGCGACGGTGATGACGACGTCGTCGGGTCCGAGGTCGAAATATTTGGCGAGTTTGACCGCGGCGACGATGTTGCAGATGCTGGAGAGGCCGAAGTTGTCGAGGGAAGCGACCAAGGCGGGCTCGACGCCGCGCCGCTCGACCAGATAGCGACGGCCCTCGTCGGTGTTGAACAGCGCGAGCAGCGTGTCGGTCGCGCGATCGCTGACGCCGATCACCACGTCGGTGTTCATGACGTTGTGGATCAGCGGCACGTGCTTGTCGCCGATGCCCTGGATGTTGTGCTCGCCGTAGCCGTTGTAGAGCAGGGTCGGGCATTCGACCGCCTCGACCGCCGCGATCTTCGCGCCGAACGTCGCTTTGAGGTGGTCGCCCGCCGCGATCGTGCCCGCCGAACCGGTGGCCGAGACGAAGGCGGCGAGCCGAGCGCGCGGCCGGCCGGCGGCGGCGGCGCGGTAGACGCGCTCCAACGCCGCGCCGGTGCACAGGCGGTGGACGAGGTAATTGCCGTATTCGCAGAACTGATTGAAGACGATGTTGGCCGGATCGCGTTCGAGCGCGGCGCAGGCGTCGTAGATCTCCTTGACGTTGCTTTCCGAGCCCGGCGTGCGGACGATGTCGGCGGGGTCGGCGACCCAGCGGTCGAGCCAGTCGAAGCGCTCCTGGCTCATGGCCTCCGGCAGCACCGCGACGCCGCGGCTGTCGAGAATGCGCGAGATGGCGACGCCGCCGCGGCAATAATTGCCGGTCGAGGGCCAGATCGCGCGGTGGCGCGTCGGGTCGAACTGGCCGGTGACGACGCGCGGCGCGAGGCAGCCGTAGGCGGCGAGAACCTTGTGGGCGCGGATCATCGGGAAGCGGTCGCCGAGCGCGAGCACGATGCGCGCCGGCGAGCCCGTCAGCTCCGACGGCAATTCGATCGCGGCGGGCTCGCCCACGCGACCGCGGCGCGTTTCGTCGTTGAACCAGTGGACGCGAAACAGGTTCAGCGGATGGGGCGCATCGGGATCGATTGCGCCGAGGCGCTCCGCGATCGCCGGCGGGATCGTCGAGGGGTCCTTCAATTCGCCGAAGGTCGGCAGGACGACCCCGGCGTCGCGGAAGCGGGCCAGCGTTCGCTTGTAGACGTCGCCGTCGACCAGATGCGTTTCCAGTCCGAGCCGCGCCATTCCACTTTCCCTTCCCAGTCTCGACAAGCGGCTGGCCTAAGGTCCCGTCCAGCGACGGGCGCACGCCGACGGCGCCCCGCGGCCGAGCGGGACGACGACATCGATCTCGCGCTTTGCCGAATGCCGTCCCGTGCGGCGACGCTGACAATTCCGCGGGCCCGGAAGGCCGGACGCTCGCGGCGGTCGCCTGCGCGGGCCGGACGCGATCATGGTCCGACCGAACACCCGTGTCCAGCAAGTTGATTCGGCGCGTTAAATCGACGCGGCGGCGCGGATCCCGTCGCTCCATTGACGCTTGAGACGTGAAGGCGTGTGGCGAGCGGCCCCCGGGACGCTCGTCGATTTGACAGGCCAAGCCGGCGACGGCATGACCGACGCGGCGGCGATCGCCGAGCGCTTCGCGTCGCCGGAATTTTTGGGGCGACGCAAACAGTGATGCGGCTCGAAACGCGAACTTGCCCGGCTGGCCCGCGCCCCGGCGCGCTGACCCCGAAACTGCGCCCCACGGAGGGGGACCGATGACCGAGGCGCTGTTCCTCAATGGGCCGCGCGACGCTCGCGTTGCGCCGTTCAACTTGCGTGAAGGCAAGCCGGGCGAGGTTCTGATCGAAGTGGCCGCCGTCGGCATCTGCGGCAGCGACCTGCACTACTACAAGGATGGCGGCATCGGCGGCGCGGTCGTTCGCCGGCCGTTCGTGCCGGGCCACGAGTTCGGCGGCTACCTTTGCGACGACGTCGCTGCGCTCGGCCTAACGCGCGGCGCGTTGGTGGCGGTGGACCCCAACATCGCCTGCGGCCACTGCGACTGGTGCCGCGAGGGCTACTCCAACCTGTGCCCGAATGTGGAGTTCTTCGGCGCGCCGCCGTTCGACGGGGCGATGACGTCGCGGATTTGGGTTCCTACCTCGCAGCTCGTCAAGTTGCCGCCGGCGCTGACGCCGCTCGACGCCGTGATGCTGGAGCCGCTGGGCGTGGCCATGCATGCCGTCGATCTCGCCAAGCCGCGGCTGCTGGAAAGTGCGGCGGTGCTCGGCGCCGGCCCGATCGGGCTCCTCATCCTGCAAGTGTTGAGAGTCGCCGGCGCCGGCGAGATCTGCGTGGTCGAGCCGCAGGCGCATCGGCGCGAAATGGCGATGCGGCTCGGCGCCGCCGCTGTCGGCCAATCGTTGGCCGAGGTCCTCGACCGAAGCGACGGCAAGGGCTTCTCCCTGGTCGTCGAGGCGACCAACAATCCGCTCGGTTTCCGCGACGCCGCACGGGCGGCGCGCATCGGCGGCCGCGTCGTCCTGGTCGGCATTCCCGACGGCGACACCTACACGCTGCCGGCGGCCGAAGCGCGCCGCCGCGGCCTGAAAATCAAATTCTCGCGCCGGATGGTCGACGCCTATCCGCGCGCCATCGAACTGGTCGCTTCGGGGCGCGTCGACGTCGCCTCGATCGTCACCCACCGCATCGACTTGGCGGCGGCGCCGGCCTTGTTCCGGGCGCTGGCCGACAGCGAGTCCGGGCTCGGCAAAGTCTTGATCTATCCCAACGGACAGTGATCGCGGCGGCGCGGCCGGCGCGCCGCCAGCTTGGCCGGCGAATTCGCGCCCGGTACATTCGCGATGGACTCAATGGCGCGCGTGCGCCACAGCGGGGCGTGAGGCGGCGATGAAGAGAATTGGCTTCCTTTCGTTCGGCCATTGGACGCCCTCGCCGCATTCGCAGACGCGAACGGCGTCCGATGCGCTGCTGCAGTCGATCGACCTCGCCGTCGCCGCCGAAGAATTGGGCGCAGACGGCGCCTATTTCCGCGTCCATCACTTCGCCCGTCAGCTCGGCTCGCCGTTTCCCCTGCTCGCGGCGGTCGGCGCGAAGACGAGCCGGATCGAGATCGGCACCGCCGTCATCGACATGCGCTACGAAAACCCGCTCTACATGGTCGAGGACGCCGGCGCGGCGGATCTCATCGCCGGCGGCCGCCTGCAGCTCGGCATCAGCCGCGGCTCGCCCGAGCAGGTGATCGATGGCTGGCGCTACTTCGGCTACGACCCGGAGGAGGGCAAGACCGACGCCGACATGGCGCGCCGCAAGGCCGAGATTTTCCTCGACTTTCTGGGCGGCGACGGTTTCGCTGAGCCCAATCCGCGGCCGATGTTCTCCAACCCGCCCGGCCTGTTGCGCCTCGAGCCGCATTCGCAGGGCCTGCGCGACCGCATCTGGTGGGGCGCTGGGTCCGACTCGACCGCGGTCTGGGCGGCGGAGAGGGGCATGAACCTGCAGAGTTCGACGCTGAAGAACGACGAAGGCGGGCTGCCGTTCCATGTCCAGCAGGCCAAGCAGATCCAGGCGTTCCGCGAGGCATGGAAGGCCGCCGGGCATAAGCGCGAGCCGCGGGTTTCGGTCAGCCGCAGCATTTTCGCCCTCGTCGACGACCGCGACCGCGCCTATTTCGGCCGCGGCAATCAAGCCGAGGATTCGATCGGCTATATCGACGAGACGACCCGCGCGATTTTCGGCCGCAGTTACGCCGCCGAACCGGACGCCCTCATCGCGGAGCTGAAGCAGGACGAAGCGATCGCCGAGGCCGACACGCTGCTGTTGACCGTGCCGAACCAGCTCGGCGTCGACTACAACGCCCACGTCATCGAGTCGATTCTGAAGTCTGTCGCCCCCGCCCTCGGTTGGCGCTGAGAACCGGGGCGCGTTCCGGCTGGACGAACCCCGAACCGTGGAGCGATGGGGAAGCGTCACATGCGCCAGCGCTGGGTCCGCTCTGTCACGCAAATGGGATCGCGCTCGGACCCGAGCTGTGACGGCGCCGATCACGAAATCCTTCAAATCGGCCGCAAGCTTCAAAATCTCGCCACATGACGTCGGTATTGGTGGCTGCGAGCGGTTGAATGTCGACTGCGCCGAGAGAAGCCGATCGCCGGAGGGCGTCGCGCCTCTCAAGCCGAGAAGTCAACACCGCCGCGCTTCCGCTAGCGCCAGGACGAGGGCTTACGATGCCGACGCATACGGAGATCTCCAGTCATTTTGCGCAGTCCCGCGGGCGCGGCCCGTTGTTCACGACCGTCGTTGTTTGCTTCGACGACGCGAGCGAGGTCATGCAGGTCCGGGTCGGCATCGCCGATAGTGGCGATAGCGGCCAGAATCGGATCGACGCCATTCGCGCCGCGCGGCGGCTCGCGCTGCGCTTCGCCACTGACGAGGGCGCCGTCTCCGAGCGCCACTGAAGGCGGCCGGGTCGGCCCCAGGGAGCCGCCCTCGCTGACCAGGCAGTCGACCGCCTACGATATCTTGGGTCCGGCGCCGGGTGCGCGCGCATGAGCTCGACGAGTGCGCGATTCATGCGCCAACACGCGCGCTTGGTCGCGACGCGCGAGCCGCCGGACCGTATGCGGCGTTGTCGCTGAAACGCAGACGACGGAGGGAATCAGCCGTTTCGCGCCTGCGTCTGTACGGAGGAAATCCGCTCCAGCGCGAGCAGCAGCGCCAGGGTGACAGCGACGAGGACGATGGTCAGCGCGGCGCCGGAGAAGATGTCGCCGCGATCGGTGAGGCCGAAGATGGCGACCGGCAGCGTCACCCAGCCGGGCGGATAGACCATGACGGTGGCGCCGAGCTCGCCCATCGACAGCGCGAAGCTCAGCCCGAAGGCGGCGAACAGATAAGGCGCGACCAGCGGCAGCGTGACGCGGCGCAGACGGTAGAACGGCGTCGCGCCCAGGCACGACGCGACCTCCTCGAAATCGGGCGACACCCGCGCCAGCCCGGCCGAGACGTTGCCGAACGAGAAAGCCGAGATCAGCACGAAATGGGCGATGAAGACGATCGCCGTCGTGCCGTTGAGCAGCAACGGTTTCTGGCTGAACGCGACCAGCAGGCTGAGCCCGACCGAAACCGAGGGCACGGCGCTCGGCACGAAGAATAGCACGCCGAGCGTTCGCGCCGCGCCGCCGCCCTGCGAGCGCAAGGCGAGCGCCGCCCAGGCGCCGCTGATCAGCGCCAGCAGGCTGGCGACGACGCCGGTGGCGAGGCTGGCGAACACCGCCTCGCCCGAAGCGCCGTCGCCGGCTTGGCGGTAGTGTTCGAAGGTGAAACCGCTCGGCAGCACGCCGTTCCACTGGCCGGCGAAGCTCGCCGCCAGGATGACGGCGAGCGGAGCGAGAAAGACGATTCCGACCAGCAGCGCGGCGAAGCTCCACACCGCCAACTTGCCCGAGCGCGACCAGACGAGCATCTCACGCCCCCAATCGGCGTGCGGCGAGCCGATAGAGTCCGAACAGGCCGAGCGACAGCGCGACATTGACCATCGCGATCACGCAGGCGGCCTGGTAGTCGGATTCCTGGATCGCCTTGTCGTAGATCAGTAGCGGCAGGGTGATGACGCCCTTGGCGCCGATGAACAGCACGATGCCGAATTCGTTGACGGTCAGCAGCAGGCAGAGGCTGCCGCCGGCGATCGCGGCCGGCAGCGCCGCCGGCAGGATGACCTGGCGCACGATCCGCCACGGCCGCGCGCCGAGCAGGCTGGCGGCCTCGATCTGGCCGCGGTCGACCAGCGAAAAGGCGGCGAGCAGAGGCCTGAGCACGAACGGCGAATAGACCGTCACCTCGGCGAGGATCACGCCCCAGGCGGAATAGAGGAAATGAACCGGCGGATCGGCGAGATGGAGCGACTGCATCAGCGCGCCGTTGAGCACGCCGGCCGATCCGTAGAGGAAGGTGAAGGCGAGCGTCGCCAAAAAGGTCGGCAGGGCGATGAACGTGTCGATCAGCCGGGCGACGAAGGTCGCGCCGGGGAACGGGACGAAGGCGATGATCAGCGCCAGCGCCAGGCCGAGGGCGAGGCTGCCGGCGGTCGAAGCGAGCGCGATCTCGGCGGTGTTGACGAGGGCGTTGACGAAGGCGCGCGAGCCGAGCGTCGCCCACGCCGCGGCGAGATTGAGCGCGTCGCCGGAATCGTAGACCGCGGCATGGGCGATCAGCGTCAGCGGATAGAGGAACAGGACGGCGAGCGCGATCAGCGGCGGCGCGATCCACAGCGCGCCGAGATCGACCCTCGCGCCATGCGGCGAGGCCGCGGCGTCAGACATCCGCGTCCTCGGCGATCAGGCTCGCGTCGGCCGGCGCGAAGAACATCTCCAGCCGCTCGCCGCGGGCCGGAATCGTCGGCAGCCGCGTCGCGACGACGCGCAACAGCGCGTCGCCGACCTGAGCGACGAGATGGGTGAGCTCGCCCTGCCAGTGGATCTCGCGCAGCGTGCCGACGAGCCGGTTCGAGTGCGCGCCATCGGGCGCGAGCGTCAGGTTCTGCGGCCGCACGCACAAGAGCCGCGTCGCGCCGACGCGGTCGTCGGCGCCGGGAACGACGAGCCGCTCGTCGCCCGCCCGCACGGCGACGAAGCCGCTGGCGTCGGCGTCGGATTCGACGACGACCGACAGCAGGTTGGCGCGGCCGAGGAATTCCGCCGAGAAGCGATTGGGCGGCCGGCGGTAGAGGTCGCCGGTCCGTCCGACCGCGCTGAGCGCCCCGTCCTTGAGAATGGCGATGCGGTCGGCGAGCGTCAGCGCCTCGCTCTGGTCGTGGGTGACGTAGAGAATGGTGAGGTCGGGCAGCTCGCCGTGCAGCCGCGCGATCTCTTCGACCATCGAGCGGCGGATCTGCGCGTCGAGCGCGGAGAGCGGCTCGTCGAGCAGCAGCACCTTCGGCCGCACCGCCAGCGCGCGGGCGATGGCGACGCGCTGCTGCTGGCCGCCGGAAAGCTCGCGCGGGTAGCGCCGCACGTACGGCGCCATGCCGACGACGTTCAGCGCCTCGGCGACCCGCGCCTCGACCAGCGCCTTCGGCGCCCGGCGCGCGTGCAGGCCGAAGGCGACATTGTCGAACACGCGCATGTGCGGAAACAGCGCGTAGTTCTGCACCACCATCGCCAGGCCGCGCGCGTAGGGCGGCAGGTCGGTGACGTCGGCGCCGCCGATGCGGATGCGGCCGCTCGCCGGCCGCACGAAGCCGGCGACGGCGCGCAACGCCGTCGTCTTGCCCGAGCCGGACGGCCCGATCATCGCCAGAATCTCGCCCGCCGCGACCTCGAGGGTGAGCGGTTTCAGCACGACGGCGCCGCGATAGGCGACGCTCACCCGGTCGAAGGCGACGGTCGAGGCGGCGCCGCGCAGTTCCGCGGCGCCGGAGGCGATCGCCGCTTCGTCGACGAAAGCGGCGAGGCTCATGTCAGCTCCCCGTCGCTTGCTTCCAATGCGCGACGTCGTCGGGCAGGTCCTTGAGCACGGCGGTCCAATCGGGCTGCCACACCGTCACCCCCTGCATCGCTTCGTGCAGCTTGGCGAAGTTGGCGTCGGTCGGCGTCACGTCCTTGCGCACCGGCGCGCCGATGGCGATCGACGACACGGTCGACTGCGCGTCCTTGGCGAGCAGGAACTCGATCAGCTTCTTGCCGTTGTCCGAGTCCGGCGCGCCGGCGACCAGACCGACGTAATAGGGCAGCGGCATCGCCGAGCGCACGCCGTCGGGGCCGGCCGGCCAGAACACCTTGATGTTGGGGTTGTCGGCCATCTGCGACATGTTCATCTGCAGATCGCCGTTGGCGACGTAGATTTCGCCCTTGTTGACCAGCGCGGTCAACTTGCCGGTCGAGGACGAGGGGCCGACGTTGTTGTCCTGCAGCTTCTTGAGATAGTCGAAGGCGGCGTCCTTCGAGCCGAAGGCGTGAATGACCTGCAGCATCACCGCCGTGCCGTCGCCGGCCTGGCCGGGGGTCGAATACTGGATCTTGCCCTTGAACTTCGGATCGAGCAGGTCGGCGAAGGTCTTCGGCGCCGCGTCGAGCTTGGCGGAATCGTAGATGAAGTTCTGGAAGTTGTTGACCAGCGGCTGGTAGGAATCGTCGCCGCCGTCGATCTGGTCGGCGGCGGTCGGCTTGAACGTCTGCAGCAGGCCCTCGGCCTCGGCGCGCTGAATGAACGGCGGCAGGGTGACGAGAACGTCGGCCTGCGGGTTCGACTTCTCCTTGGCGACGCGCTCGACGACGCCGCCCGAGCCGGCCTCGACGTATTGCACTTTGACGCCGGTCGCCTTGGTGAAGGCGTCGAACTGGGTCTCGAACCAGCTGCCCTTGCCGTCGTGCAGGCCATCGGCGGCATAGATGGTGACGACGTCGGAAGCGGCGAAAGCGGGCGCGGCGACGACGACGGCCGCGCCGGCGAGCAGAGCGCTGACTAGCGATTTCATGGATGCACCTTTTTCGGCGCCGGAGTGGAGCCGGGACCGGCCTAGGGGCAGGCTATGAAGCGCTCGTGAAGCTCATGTGACGTTACGGCGACGGTCGCTGCGGCTCAGCGGTCGAGTTCGTCGAAGGCCGCTTCGAGCCGGTCGAACGCCGCATCGAAATCGTCGAAGCCGATCGTCAGCGGCGGGCAGAGCGTGACGACCGCGCCGCCGCCGATCTTGAAGCTCAACCCCTTGGCGAGACAGGCGTACATCAATCGGTCGGCGAATTCGGCCGCGTCGCCGCCGCCGATCACGACGCCGAAATAGGCGCCGAAGCTGCGGACCTCGACGACGCGCGCGCGCTTCGCCTGCAGGGCGACGAGCCGGGCGAGGCCGTGCGCCTCGAGATCGCGCGCGCGGTCGATCAGCCCCTCGTCCTCGATCGCCGCCAGCGTCGCCAGCGCCGCGGCGGAGGCGACCGGGCTCTTCTCGTGAGTGTAATGGCCGAGCGCGGCGTGGGGCGCGCAGTCGAGCGCGCCGGCGGCGAGAATCGCCGCCAGCGGCATGATTCCGCCCCCTAACCCCTTGCCGATCACCAGGATGTCGGGCGTCGCGCCCAGCCGTTCGCAGGCGTACATCGCCCCAGAGCGCGCCAAGCCGCTCGGGATCTCGTCGAAGATCAACAGCGCCCCATGCCGCACGCACGAGTCGTGGACGCGCGGCCAGAAGTCGAGCGGCGGCGCCGCGACCGTCGTCCAACGCAGCGGCTCGGCGATCAGCGCCGCCACGTCGCCTTGGACGTCGAGCGCATAGTCGATGAGGTCGGCGAGGCGGTCGAACGGATGGTCGTCACCGAAGAAGCGGCGCGCGAGGTCGAGCGGCGGCAGGTGTTCGGCGCCGGGCGTCATCGGCCCGAGGCCGCGGCGGAACAGGGCTTCGCCGCCGACGCCGATCGCGTCGAGATTGGCGCCGTGGAACGAATCCCAGAACGACAGCGTCTTGTGCCGGCCGGTGGCGTAGCGCGCAAGCTTCAGCGCCATGCCGACCGCCGCCGATCCGCTCGGCGCGAACAGCGTCTTGTCGAGCCCCGCCGGCGCGGTTTCGATCAGCCGACGGGCGAGCGCAGTCGCAGTCGGGTTGGAATAGCGGCGCGTGCAGAAGGGCAGGGTCTCCATCTCGCGGCGGATCGCCTCGACCACCCTCGGATGGCCGTGGCCGAGCTGATGGACGCTGTTGCCGTGGAAATCGAGAATGCGCTTCCCCTCGACGTCGGTGAGCCACGCGCCCTCGGCGCGGACGATCTCGGTGAGGCAGGGCGTCGACAGCGACTGGCGCAGAAAATAGCGCTCGTCCTCGTCGACCGCCGTGCGCGCCCGCTCGCTCAAAGACGCGCGCCATTCGGCGCGCGCCGCGCTGACGTTCACGTCGCCTTCGCTCAACGGGACTTCGCGCGTCATCTCATGCCGACCACGGCAACGAATAGGTCTTGACGTTGGTGAAGCTCTTCATCGCCTCGACCACGCCTTCCTTGTAGCCGAGGCCGGAATCCTTGACGCCGCCGAATGGCGACATCTCGATGCGATAGCCGGGGACCTCCCAGACGTTGACGGTCCCGACTTCCAGCTCGGCGATGAAACGGCCGACATAGTCGAGGCGGTTGGTGCAGACGCCCGACGACAGCCCGAACGTTGTCGCGTTCGAAATGCGGATCACTTCGGCAATGTCGTCGGGGCAGCGAATGATTGGAATCACTGGCCCAAACGTCTCCTCACGCACCAGCTCGCAATCGAATGGAACCCGGTCGACGACGACCGGCGGGAACAGCGCGCCGCGCCGTTCGCCGCCAAAGAGCCGCTCGGCGCCGTGCGCGACCGCGTCGGCGACGCGCGCTTCGAACAACTTGGCCGAGCGCTCGTTGATCACTGTGCCGACGTCGGTCGACGGGTCCATCGGGTCGCCGCACTTGAGCGCCGCCGCGCGGGGCAGCACTTTCTCGACCAAGCGGTCGGCGACGCTGTCGACGACCAGGATGCGCTTGACCGCGGTGCAGCGCTGGCCGGAATTCTTGGTCGCGCCCATGACCGCGAGCTCGGCCGCCTTGTCGAGGTCGGCGTCCTCCATGACGATCAGCGGGTCGTTGCCGCCGAGCTCCAGCACCAGGCGACGATAGCCGCCGATCTCGGCGATATGTTTGCCGACCTTGACCGAGCCGGTGAAGGTGATGAGGTCGCAATCCGGATCGACGATCATCGCGTCGCCCATCGTCGCCGGATTGCCGGTGACGACCGACAGCATTTCCGGCGGCAGGCCGGCCTCGTAGAGCACGTCGGCGAGCGCCAGCGCCGTCAGCGGCGTCAGTTCGGTCGGCTTGAGGACGATGCGGTTGTTGGTGGCGATCGCCGGCGCGAGCTTGTGGCTCACCATGTTGAGCGGGTGGTTGAACGGCGTGATCGCCGCGACGACGCCGAGGAGCGGCGTGCGAGTGGTGTAGATCTTGCGCATCTTGCCGTTCGGGCTGATGTCGCAGGAATAGATCTCGCCGTCATCCTTGATGACGAGCTGCGCCGCGAACGACCACACATCGTAGGCGCGGCTCGCCTCGTAGAGCGAATCCTTCCAGCACAGGCCCGACTCGGCGGTGATGAGGCGCGCGAACGTCTCCTTGCGGTCGCGCAGCAGCTCCGCCGTCGTCTGCAGGATGCGCTGGCGCTCGAAGCGCGTCAGCCGCGGCTTGAACGCCTTGGCCTTGGCGAAAGCGTCGCGCACGTGCTCGGGCCGCGCGGCCGGGACCGCGCCGACCGCTGCGCCGGTGTAGGGATTGAAGACGTCGATCGTCTCGCCGGTCTCGATCGGCTTGCCCGCGATGCGCATCGCCTCGCGGCGGAAGGGGAGGACGGCGGGAACGTTCATCGAGCGATCCGGTTGAGGGCGACGTCGAAAGCGTCGAAATTGCGCAGCGGCTCGGGCGTCGGGCCGGCGAGGCGGCGGTTGACGATCATCGGCACGCGCTGCTCCCACAGGCCGCCGTGCGAGCGCAGCGGTTCGGCGAGCCCGGAAAGGTCGTGGCGCGCGGCGGTGGTTCCCAGAACCTTGTGGCGGCCGGAGAGAACGACGATGTCGCCGACGCGGTCGGGCGGCAGCTCGAAACGGGCGCAGGCCTCCTCACGCTCCATCGCCGCTTCGACGCCCGGCTCGGCGGCGAGCGCGGCGACGACTTTCGCGCGGTCGACTTCGGGCGGCAGATAGATGGTGGCGAAGGAACCGAGCGCGCCGTGGTGGGCGACGTAAGGGTCGGTGATCGGCAGAATGACGCGCGCCGCGCCGGGAATGAGCAGCGCGTCGACGACGTCCTGGAGGTAGAGCACGTCGGGCGAGCCGTCGGCGAGGTGCTTGTCGTTCATGCCGTGGTCGGCGGTCAGGACGACGACCGCGCCGGCGGCGTCGAGCGCGCCGACATGGCGGTCGACCATCGCGTAGAACGCGTCGGCGGCGGCCGAGCCGGGCGGCGCCTTGTGCTGAACGTAGTCGGTCGTCGACAGATACATGACGTCCGGGTGGAAGGAGGCGAGCAGTTTGACGCCGGCGGCGAAGGCGAATTCCGACAGCGCCGCCGAATAGACGGGCGGCAGCGGCTGACCGACGAAGGCGAGCGCGTGGTCGAGGCCGTTGGCGGCGCGGGTCGCCTGGTCGGCCTTCTCGGCGGAAAAAGCGATTGCCCGCCCTGCGGCGAAATCGAGCCCCTTGGCGAGCAGCGCCTGCAGCTTGTCCTTGGCGGTGACCACGGCGACGCGTGCGCCGGCGTCGGCGAAGCCCTTCATGATCGTGTCGACGCGCAGGAAGCGCGCGTCGTTCATCATCACCTCTTCGCCCGTCGCCGGATCGAGGAAGTAATTGCCGGCGACGCCGTGGACGCTCGGCGGCCGGCCGGTGACGATCGACAGGTTGTTGGGGTTGGTGAAACTCGGGATGACGCTGAGCGCAGTCAGGTTGGCGCCGTCGCGCATCAGTCGGGCGAGATGGGGTGCGAGGCCCTTGTCGATCGCGGTCTCGATATAGCCCGGCTCCGAGCCGTCGAGGCAGATGACGACGCTCGGGGCCGCCGGCCAACGATAGTCGCGGCCGTTGACCGAGACGCGCGGCGGATGTTCCGACATCGCATTTCCTCTCATGCCGCCGGCGCGGGCGCGAGCGCGACGCCCATCTCTTCGAGCGTTTCGCGCACCGCCTCCAGCGCCCCGCGCATATGGCTGGGATAGAGACGCCCGATGCAGCCGATGCGGAACGAGTCGGCGACCGTCAGCTTGCCCGGATAGATGACGTAGCCGCGGTCCTTCAGCGAATCGTAGAAACGCTGAAAGACGAAATTCGGGTGGCTCGGCGTGCGGAAAGTGGCGATGATCGGCGCCTGCAACGCGTCGGGCAGCAGCGTCTCGAAGCCGAGCGAACGCATGCCGCCGATGAGGATGCGCGCGTTCTCCGCGTAGCGCCCGCCGCGGCCGGCGACGCCGCCCTCGGCCCAGAATTCCTGCAGCGCCTGGTGGAAGGCGACGATGACATGGATCGGCGGGGTGAAGCGGTACTGTCCGGTCTTGTCGAGGTTGCGCCACTGGTCGAGCAGGTCGAGCGACAGCGTCGTCGCATTGCCCTCGGTCTCGGCGAGCGCCTCGCGGCGGCAGACGACGAAGCCGAGCCCCGGCACGCCTTCGAAGCACTTGTTGGCGGAGGCCGCGACCGCGTCGAACGGCGTCGCCGGCGCGTCGAGCTCGAGCGCGCCGAAGGCGCTCATCGCGTCGATCAGCAGCCGCCGGCCGCGGCGCGCGCAGAGGGCGGCGATCTTTTCGATCGGATTGAGAATGCCGCTCGTCGTTTCGCAATGGACGGCGAAGACGTGCGTGATCGAAGGCGTCGCCTCGAGCATGCGCTCGACCGCGTCGAGATCGGGCGGCGTGTCCTCGGCCGTCTCGTGGACAAAGGTCTTGCGGCCGGCGACGGAGAGAATGCGCTTGGCGCGCTGGCCATAGGCGCCGTTGATCAAGACCAGCACGGCGCCGTCGCGCGGGACGAAGGTCGTCAGCATCGCCTCGACGGCGAAAGTGCCCGAGCCCTGCATCGGCACGGTCACGTAAGCGCCTTCGCCGTGGATGATCTTCGGCAGGCTGTCGAGGACCTCGGCGTTGAGGGCGATGAAGGTCGCGTCGCGCGAGCCCCAATCGTGGACCATCGCCTGCTTGACGGCCTTCGACGTCGTCAACGGGCCGGGCGTCAGCAGCAGCGGATCGCCGGTTTCGGAGCGCGCCGACGCGCGCGATTGCACTGGGGAAGGCATGACCGGCTCGCGGACCTCGACGCCAAGCTCGACGTCTATAGTTCGCCTGCTAGCCTCGCAATGCGACGGATTTGTTACAGTCGCGCGCGCGCCAGGCGATAGAGGCGCCGCGTTGAGGCCCGGCCGAGGGAATGGACGCTCGGGTTTTCGGCGACCCTCAATGCCGAGTCAGGCCCGAAAGCGATTGCAGCTGGGCCATCTGCTCGGCGAGAGTTTCGTAGAGGACCTTGCCCGCCGCCGACGCGCCGCGCGCTTCGGCGTGGGCCGCGAGTTCCGCGAACCGGACCTCGAGATCGCGTCGCGTCTGCGGATAGCTCGCCATTACGCTGGCGAGCAGCAGAACCGTTTCTTCGAGCGCGACCACGCGCGCGCGCAGGGCCGTCGGGCTATCGAAATCCATCGCCGCCTCGCGGTGTCGGTTGACGCGCGACTGTCGCGCGCCGCCGCCGTCCGCCGCAACTCCGGGTGATTCCCGAGGCCGCGGCGGCCTTGGCAAGCCCGTCGATGGCCCGTGAATCTGCGGCCGGCCGCCGCCGACTTGACAATGGCTATTTTTATACTGTGTCTATAATCATAGTAGATTATATTATATGGAGAAGGCCATGCGAATCGCGATCGTCGGCGGCGGCGCGACCGGAATCCTCGCGGCGGCGCATCTTGCGCGGCGGCTCGACCCGGCCATCGATGAAATCGTGGCGGTCGAACCGGGCGAGACGCTCGGCCGCGGGCTTGCCTACGCCACCGACGATCCCCGGCATCTCCTGAACGTGCGCGTCGCCAATATGAGCGCGTTCGCCGACGAGCCTGACCACCTCACCGCGTGGCTCAACCGGCGCCGCGGCACGGGCGCGACGAGCCCGTTCTCGTTCATCTCGCGCGGCCTTTACGGCGATTACCTCGCCGACCTCGCCGAGCAGACGCTGTCCAACGGCCTCGTTCGGCGCGAACGCGCGTGTTGTCTCGACGTCGAGGAGCGGGTCGATGGCGTGCGGCTCGCCCTCTCGACCGGCGAAACGTTGGCTGCGGACGTCGCGATCCTCGCCACCGGCCACGACGCGAAGCCGACGCTCGGCGGTCTTCCGGCCGAGCAGCCGTGGAGCGCCGGCGCGCTCGAAGGCCTCTCGCCTGACGCGCCGATCCTCATCCTCGGCTCCGGCCTGACCATGGTCGACATGGCGCTGTCGCTCGAACGTCGCGGCCAGCGCGGTCCGATCGTCGTCCTGTCGCGTCGCGGCCTACTGCCGACGGCGCACCGACTGGCGCCGCCGCGCAGCGTGAACGCCAGCGAAATCCCTTTCGGCGCCGAGCTGTCGCACTTGCTCGCGTGGCTGCGCCGCTTCGCCGCCGAAGGCGCCGACTGGCGCTCGGCGGTCGACGCGCTCAGGCCGCACACCCAGCGGCTGTGGAGCGCGATGAGCCTCGAACAGCGCCGCCGCTTCCTGCGCCACGCGCGCGTCTACTGGGACGTCCACCGCCATCGCATGGCGCCCGAGATCGAGGCGGCGTTCGGCGCGCTCGTCGATTCCGGCCAGCTCGAGCTCGTCGCCGGTCGGGTCGTCGCTGCCCGCCGCAGCGGCGAAGAGATCGAGGTCGACATCCTGCGCCGCGGCGCCAGCGCGGCGGAGCCGCGACGCTTCGCGCGGATCATCGACTGCACCGGCCTTTGCGAGCAGCCGCTGAAGAGCGCCAATCCGCTGCTGCGCGCGCTGCTGAAGCGCGGCGCGGCGCGGCCGGATGCGCTCGGCATCGGTTTCGACGTCGCGCCCGAGTTCGGCCTCGTCGGCGCCGAGGGCGCGGTTTCGCGGCGGATCAAGGCGATCGGCCCGCTTGCGCGCGCCGCGTTCTGGGAATGCATCGCCATCCCCGACATCCGGCGGCAATGCGCCGCGCTCGCCGATGCGTTGACGAAGGCGCACACGCCGTCCGCGGCCGGGCGCGGCCTCAAGGCGAATGCGGGCCGCTGAGCCCAGCAGGTCGAGTCCGCTCGCGTCGACAGGCGCCGAAACCCGGATTGGCGCACCGACCGCCCGCGTCCCATCGCCGCATGGCGCCAGATGCGCTATTCCCTAGCGAAGTTGGCCGAGCTTAGAATGCCGGGCGCGGCCGCCCGGCGGGATTGGCGCGCAATCTTCTGAAACAAGGAGGAAGGTCGATGGCCTCAGCGGCCGGCATTCGCGCGTTCTTTTCCGATCGGCGCCCGCGGCGAGAGGGAGGCGCGCTATGAACGGCGATCCGCTGAGCCACGGCTTGTGGGAACAGACCGCTCCTGCGGCGCCGCCGGCGCCGAAGCTGGAGGTCGACATCGACTGCGACATCGCCATCGTCGGCGCTGGCTACACCGGCCTCTCCGCGGCGCTGCATGCGGTTGAGGGCGGCGCGACGGTCGCCGTGCTCGACGGCGCCGAGATTGGCTTCGGCGGCTCCGGGCGCAACGTCGGCCTGGTCAACGCCGGCATGTGGGTGATGCCCGACGAACTGCCCAAGACGCTGGGCGACACATACGGCCAGCGCCTGCTGAGGCTGCTCGGCGACGCGCCGCGGGTCGTGTTCGAACTCGTCGACAAGCACAAAATCGCCTGCGAAATCGAGCCCGTCGGCACGCTGCATTGCGCAGTCAACCGGAGCGGGTTCGCCGAACTGAAGGAGCGCGAGCGGCAATGGCGCGCGCGCGGCGCTCCGGTGCGCCTGCTCGACAAGGCCGAGGCGGCGGCGAAGATCGGCGCGAACGCCTACGCCGGCGCGCTGCTCGACGAGCGCGCCGGGACGATCCAGCCGCTCGCCTATGCGCGCGGTCTCGCCGGCGCAGCGATCGCGGCCGGCGCCCGCGTGTTCTCGTCCAGCCCGGTCCTCGGCTGCCGCGCCGACGGCGACCGCTGGATCCTGCGCACGCCGCAGGGCGCGGCGCGAGCGAAATGGGTCCTCGTCGCCACCAACGCCTACACGGTCGCGCCGTGGGCCGAGCTGCGGGCGGAGCTGACCCATCTGCCCTATTTCAACTTCGCCACCGTCCCGCTCGACGAGGCGACCCGGCGCACGATCCTGCCGGAGCGGCAAGGCTGCTGGGACACCCGCCAGGTGTTGAGCTCGTTCCGCTTCGACCAGGCCGGCCGGTTGGTGTTCGGCAGCGTCGGCGCGCTGCGCGGAACCGGCCTGCCGATCCACCGCGCCTGGGCGCGGCGGTCGCTCGCCAAACTGTTCCCGCGGCTCGCCGGCGTCGAATTCGCGGGCGAATGGTACGGCATGATCGGCATGACGGCCGACCACCTGCCGCGCTTCCACCGCCTCGCGCGCCATGTCGTCTCGTTCAGCGGCTACAACGGCCGCGGCATCGCGCCCGGCACGGTGTTCGGACGCTGCCTGGCCGAATTGGCGCTCGGCGCGGTCGGCGAGGCCGACCTGCCGCTGCCGGTCAGCGAGCCGAAAACGGCGCCCTTGCGCCATGTCGCCGAAGCCTTCTACGAAGTCGGCGCTCAGGCCGCCCATTTCGTCTACGCTCGGGTCTAGGCCCCGCGTCGGCGCCAAACCGTCGAGAACCGCCCATGACCGTTCCCGTTCCCGATTCCAAGCTCGCCGGCGAGACCCGCCGCATCCTCGAGTCGCTCGGCGTCGACGTCCGGCGTCTCAAGGGCGCGGACCTGGTCGTCCGTTCGCCGATCGACGGCCGGCCACTGGCGACGCTCGACGAGGCGACCGTCGGCGACGCGAAAGCGACGATCGGCCGCGCTCACGCGGCGTTCCTCAAATGGCGCAGCGTCCCCGGCCCGCGCCGCGGCGAGCTCGTCCGCCTGCTCGGCCAGGAATTGCGCGCCGCCAAGGCCGAGCTCGGCCGGCTGGTGACGATCGAAGTCGGCAAAGTCGAGTCAGAGGGGCTCGGCGAAGTGCAGGAGATGATCGACATCTGCGACTTCGCCGTCGGCCTGTCGCGCCAGCTCTATGGCCTGACGATCCAGTCCGAGCGCCCCGACCACAAGCTCACCGAGGCGTGGCGGCCGGCCGGCGTCGTCGGCGTCATCTCGGCGTTCAACTTCCCGGTCGCCGTGTGGTCGTGGAACGCGGCGCTGGCGTTTGTCTGCGGCGATTCGGTGGTGTGGAAGCCGTCGGAGAAGTCGCCGCTGTCCGCCTTGGCGGTCGAGGCGCTGTACCGCCGCGCGGCGGCCAAGTTCGGCTCCGACGCGCCCGATGGGCTGCTGACGCTGCTCATCTGCGGGCGCACGGTCGGCGAGGCGCTGGTCGACGACGAGCGCGTGCCGGTCGTCTCGGCGACCGGCTCGACCCGCATGGGCCGGATCGTCGGCGAGCGGCTGGCGCGCCGCTTCGCCCGCGGCATTCTCGAGCTCGGCGGCAACAACGCTTCGATCGTCACGCCGTCGGCCGACCTCGACCTGACGCTGCGCGCCGTCGCCTTCGGCGCGATGGGCACCGCCGGCCAACGCTGCACCTCGATGCGCCGCCTCATCGTCCACGAGAGCGTCTATGACGCCTTGGCGCCCAAGCTGGCGAAGGTCTATCGCGACATTTCGGTCGGCGACCCCACCGCTTCGTCGGCGCTGGTCGGCCCGCTGATCGACGGCGGCGCATTCGCGGCGATGCAGAAGGCGCTCGCCGAGGCCAAGGCCGCGGGCGGGATCGTCCATGGCGGCGAGCGCGTCGATGTCAACGGCGCCGACTCGTTCTACGCCCGCCCCGCTCTGGTCGAGATGCCGGCGCAGGTCGGCCCAGTGATCGAGGAGACCTTCGCGCCGATTCTCTACGTGCTCAAATATCGCGACTTCGACGAGGCGCTGGCGCTGCACAACGGCGTGCCGCAGGGCCTGTCGTCGTCGATTTTCGCCACCGACATCCGTGAGGTCGAGCGCTTCCTGTCCGAGGTCGGCTCCGACTGCGGCATCGCCAACATCAACATGGGCACCTCGGGCGCCGAGATCGGCGGCGCTTTCGGCGGCGAGAAGGAGACCGGCGGCGGCCGCGAGAGCGGCTCCGACGCATGGAAGGCTTACATGCGCCGCCAGACCAGCGCAGTGAACTACGGCCGCAGCCTGCCGTTGGCGCAGGGGGTCAAGTTCGACGTCTGAAGCGCTGGCGGGGCCGGCGCGGCGGCGAGTGAGGCAATCTTAACCGCGGCGGGGCGTAATCCGGGGCGAACGTTCCTTCGCAGACGGTGCGCTGGCCCATGAGTTCCTCTGCCGTCGGCCCGGCCCCGACACGGACCGCCGCGCCGCCGCACGCCCCCTGGCGCGGCCTTTCGTCGTCGTCGCGGCGATCGTCGTCTGGACCCTTCTGGTCAATCTGCCGACCTTCGCCCGTCAGGACGCCGACGACGCCTTCTTCCTCGAGGTCGCCCGACTTTGGACGGAGGGCCTACCGCCCTATGTCGCGGCTTACGACGTCAAGGGACCCGCCGGTTTCGCCTTTCTCGCCGCGGCCGTGGCGCTGCTCGGCCCGACGCTTTCGACGTTGAAGATCGTCGCCGTCGTCGCCTCGAGCGTCGCGGGGGCGGCTCTCTACCGAATCGCGGCGACGCGCGACCGCGTCGCGGCGATCGCCTGCGTCGCGCTCTATCCGATCTTCATGGTCGTATGCGGCGACGTCGTCTACCAGATGATCAACGCGACGCTGCTCGTCGCTTTCGCGCTGGCGTTCGGCGGGCCGCTCGGGCGCCGCCGCGCCGCGGCGGCGGGCCTGGCGATCGGCCTCGCCTGCGCGATCAAGCAGACCTGCGTCATCGATGCGCTGGCGGTCGCCTACGTGCTGTGGGCGAGGGCGGGGGCGAAAGGCGACCGGTTGGGCGTCCTCGCCGCGTTCGCCGCCGCGACGCCGATCGTCCCGGCGGGCTTCTTTCTCTACTACGTCTGGCTCGGGGCCGCGGACGCCTTCATCGCCGACGTCGTCGTCGCCGCCTGGCGGCGCGGCGCCGATGTCGCGCTCGGGGCCGCGTTGTCTTCGTGGGCCGACTGCCTCTTCCCGGCGTCGGTCGTGCTGATCGTCGCCGCGGCGGCGTTGACGCGGCCGGCCAGGCCCGGGGGACGCTTGGCGCTCCGCGCGACCGCCGTCTGGCTGGGAATCGAGGCCGCGGGGCTGGCGGCGCAGCGCGCCGGTTGCGGCACCTATGTCACGCCGCTCATCGCGCCGGCGCTGCTCATCGCGACCCAGGCGGTGAGCGCGCGCTTCGAGGCCGAGGGGTCGGGGCGCCGCGCCGCGGCCCTGGCCGTGTTCGGCGCAGTCGCCGTCTGGGCGGCGATGGCCGGCCGCGGCCTGGCGATGCTCGAGAAACTGCCGCGGGTCGATGACCTGTCGCTCCGCCAGATCAGAACCGCCGTCGCGGCGACAGGCCCGCGGCGCGACGACCGGCTGCTGGTCGTCAACGGCGCCGCCTTCGCCAATATCGTCACCGACTTGCGACCGCCGACTCCGATCTTCCACTGGGCGCACATCCTCTGCGATTTCCCCGGGGCCGGTCTTCCCGCGCTCGTCGCCGATCTCGGCGCCAGGCCGCGCTACGTGGTGTTCGACGACCCCGATCGGCGCCCGGTCTGCGAATCCGCCGCCTACGCCGACGCGATCCGCGTCGCGCTGGCGAGCGACTATTCCTTGGCCGCGCAGGGTCGAACCGAGCTTTCGAGCTGGGAGCTGTTCGAACGGACGCCATGAACGGCGCCGATCGCCGTCACGCGAACTTGCATTGACGCCGCGCCGCGCCGTCGCTCTGCTCGCGGACGGGGGGCGCGAGCGGGAGCGTCCGATGCGGTTTGGTCGAGCGGGTCCGGGTCTTGGTCTGGCGATCCTCGCGCTGCTCTTCGCCGCGGCGTCGCCGGCGCGCGGCGACGAGACCGTCGACGCGGCGATCGTGCTCGCGGCCGACGTCTCCCGCAGCATCGACGACGAGGAATTCGACTTGCAGCGCCGCGGCTATGCGGCGGCGATCGTCAGCGACAAGGTGATCGAGGCCATCCGTTCGGGCCCGCACGGCGCGATCGCGCTCGCCTATGTCGAATGGGCGGGCGAGGGCGAGCAGGCGATCGTCGTCGACTGGACGGTGCTGCGCAATTCGACCGACGCGGCGAAATTCGCCGCCGCGCTGACCGCTTCGCCGCGCTCCTTTCTCGGCCGCACGGCGATCGGCTCGGCGCTCGATTTCGCCATGGGGCTTTTCGCCGAAGGCGGGATCGAGGCCGACCGCAAGGTGATCGACGTGTCGGGCGACGGCACCAGCAATCAAGGGCGCGGCGTTACCGAAGCGCGCGACGCCGCACTCCAGGCCGGCGCGGTGATCAACGGCCTCGCCATCTTCAACCGCCGCGCGGCGGCGCAGGGCGGCTATCTCGCTTTGCACACCAACCCGCCCGGCGGGCTGGCGAAGTACTACCACGACAACGTCATCGGCGGCCCCGGCGCCTTCGTCGTGCCGATCGACGACTTCGGCAATTTCGGCGACGCGATGATCCGCAAGCTGACCGCCGAGATCGCGTCGCGCGACTGACGAACGATGCCCCGCTCCCCGTCTACGGGGAGAAGGGACTCTTAATGGGCCCGTTAGAACGGCTCCACCCACGGCCTGAGCTCGAATTCCCAGGTCCAGGCGCTGCGCGGCTGGCGCAGGGCGTGCAGGTAGGTCTCGGCGATCGCCTCGGGATCGAGCAGCGAATCCGGCCGGTCGGGGTCCTCGATGCGGCTGGGGCCGAGGATGGCGCCGTCGATGACGAAATGGGCGACGTGGACGCCGTGCGGCGCCAGCTCGCGCGCCAGGCTCTGAGCGAGCCCGCGCAGCGCGAACTTGCCCATCGCGAACGGCGACGACTTTGCGTAGCCTTTGACGCTCGCCGAAGCGCCGGTGAAGAAGATCGCGCCGTCGCCCCTCTTGATCATGCGCCGCGCCGCCTCCTGCGCCACCAGGAACGCGCCATAGGCGTTGACGATCAGCGCCTCGCGCGCCGCTTCCGCGTCGATCTCGACGAGCGCGCCGCGCACGCGAAGCCCCGCATTGTAGACGACGAGGTCGGGAACGCCGATGCGGGATTCCGTCTCGGCGAACAGCTTCCGCACCGCTGTGGGGTCGGCGGCGTCGCAGGCGTAGGTCGTCGCGCCGGTCTGCTCGGCGACGTCGGCGATCTTGTCGACGTTGCGCGCGGCGAGCGCGACCAGCATCCCTTCGCGCGCCAGACGGCGGGCGAGCGCGGCGCTGAGGCCGTGTCCGGCCCCGACGATGAGCGCGGCGCGATGGAAGGGCGTCGTCATGGCTTTCCTCCCCGCGACGGGGCGAATCCGCCTCCAATCCAATCGCAAAATATTCCTGAGATTCTTCGTGGGCAAGCGCGGGGGCCGTCGTTATTGTCGCAATCGGCGCGCCGCTCGATGGGGGCGCGCGGCGGCGGACGAGGGCGGGAAAGACGATGGCGGCGTGGGGTCCTTATCTTTGGGAATGGGGGTCGATCCTGCTGCGCTGGCTGCACGTGACCGCGGCCATCGCCTGGATCGGCGCCTCGTTCTTCTTCATGCATCTCGACGCCGGCCTACGCAGAATGCCGGGCATGAAGACCGGCGTCGCCGGCGTCTCGTGGCAGGTGCACGCCGGCGGCTTCTACGAGATGAGCAAATATACGCTCGCCCCGGCGGAGCTGCCCGATCACCTCGTCTGGCACAAGTGGCAGTCCTACTGGACCTGGATTTCCGGCTTCAGCCTGCTGTGCTGGGTCTATTACGGCCGATCGAGCGTCTTCCTGATCGATCCGACGGTAATGCCGCTCAGCCCGATCCAGGCGGCGGCGATCGGCGTCGGTTCGCTCGCGCTCGGCTGGATCGTCTACGACCTGCTGTGCAAGTCGCCGCTCGGCAAGCACGACGCGCTGCTGGCGCTGGTCGGCTTCGGCTATGTGGTGCTGACCAGCTTCGCCTACACGCTCGTCTTCTCCGGGCGCGGCGCGCTGATCCACACCGGCGCGCTGATGGCGACGATGATGACCGCCAATGTCTTTCTGGTCATCATGCCCAACCAGCGCAAGTCGGTGGCGGCGCTGATCGCCGGGCGCGAGCCCGAGCCGCAATGGGCGAAGAGCTCCAAGCAGCGTTCGACCCACAACAATTACATCACGCTGCCCGTCCTGTTCATGATGCTGTCCAACCACTATCCGGTGACTTTCGCCAATCGCGCCGCGATCCCGGCGATCGTCACCTGCGTCGTCGTCGCCGGCGCGCTGGTGCGCTACTTCTACAACCGCTGGCACGCCGACGAGGACGCCGGCAAGGCGCCGTGGTGGGCGTGGCTGGCGGCGGCCGTGGCGATCTGGGCGGCGTTCTGGGTCGCGATGGCGTCCTCGCCCGGCATGCGGCCTGAACTCGGCCTCGCGCCGACGCCCCAGCCGACGCTCGCCGCAGGCCTCGATCTGCCGCGCGCGCCGCAGGACGTCGTCGACGTGGTCGAGACCCGCTGCGTCATGTGCCACGCGCCCGAGCCGGTCTGGGACGGGATCGGCATTGCGCCGAAGGGCGTCATGCTCGATACGCCGGAGCGGATCGCCGCTTTGGCGCCGTCGATCCGCATGCAGGCGGTGCTGACCCACGCCATGCCGCCCAACAACCTGACCGAGATGACCGAGGCCGAGCGCCGCGTGCTTGGCCGTTGGCTCGCCGGCGCGTCGCTCGCCGGCAATTGAGGGACAAGCGCGCGATGGCGCTAACGACGGAAAGCCAGGCGCGGCGGCTGATGGCGCGGCTCGACGCGCTCGCCGCCTTCACCGACGACCCGCCCAGACTGACGAGGCTCTGCCTGTCGCAATCGCACCGGCGCGCCGCCGAGCAGTTCATCGCCTGGGCGAAAGAGAGCGGCATTGCGGCGCGCATCGATCCGGTCGGCAACGTCCGCGCGCGCTACGAAGGCCGGCGGCCGGGCGCCCCGGCGCTGATGATCGGCTCGCATATCGACACCGTGCGCGACGCCGGCCGCTACGACGGCGCGCTCGGCGCGCTCGCCGCGCTCAGCCTCGCCGAGGGCCTCGCGGCGCAAGGGCGACGGCTCGACGTCGCGCTCGAGATCGTCGCTTTCGGCGACGAGGAGGGCGTGCGCTTCCCCTACACTTTGACCGGCTCGCGCGGCCTCGCCGGGGTCAACGAGCCGGAAGCCTTGGCGCAGAAGGACGCCGGCGGCGTCACGATGCGCGACGCGCTGAAGGCGTTCGGCGGCGACCCCGATCATCTCGGCGCGGCGCGCGCCGACGGCGTGGCGGCGTTCGTCGAACTGCATATCGAGCAGGGGCCGGTGCTGGAGGCCGAGGGCCGGCCGCTCGGGATCGTCAGCGCGATCAACGGCGCGACGCGGCTCAGCGCCGTCGTGACGGGGAGCGCCGGTCACGCCGGCGCCTCGCCGATGGACCTCAGGCGCGACGCGCTCGCCGCCGCCGCCGAGATGGTGCTGGCGATCGAAGCGCGCGCGCGCGCCGAGGACGAACTGGTCGCCACCGTCGGCCGGCTCGACGTCGAACCCGGCGCCGTCAACGTCATCCCGGGTCGGGCGCGCTTCACGATCGATATCCGCGCGCCGCTCGACGAGCCCCGCCGCCGCGCCGTCGCCGACATCGCCGCGGCGATGCAGGCGATCGCCCGGCGTCGCGGCGTCAGGCTCGACGAACTGACGCCGACCCACGAGGCGGCCGGCTACGTCTGCCACCCGGCGATCGTCGCCGGGCTCGCGGCGGCGGTCGTCGCGGTCGGCGCCGATCCGCGCCTGCTGCCGTCGGGCGCCGGCCACGACACGATGGTGATGGGCCAGCGCTGGCCGGCCGGCATGCTGTTCGTCCGCTGCAAGGGCGGCGTCAGCCACAACCCCGCCGAGTCGATCAGCGCGGACGATTGCGCCATCGCCCTCGCCGCGCTGACCCGCTTCGCCGAGGATTTCCGAGCGGCGTGATTGACGGCGTCAAGGCTGACGTCAAGTTTCGTCAAGTTTTGTCAAGCGATGTCAAGTCCGGGGCTTGACGCCGCGGCGGAATTCTCAATGCGATCAAGATGTTGCGGCGCGTCAAGGGCGCGGTCGGCTTCGCGCGGGCCGGCGGCGGAAGGCGAGAGAGCGGAAGCGGTCATTGGGCGAGCCGAGGTGGGATTCCATCGAAAAAGAAGGATAGCACGCATTCTGAATATCAGAAAGGCCTTTTGCCCAAGCGAGCGTCACTCCGCCAGCCCCGGCCAGGCGAGGTCGGCGGGCGCGATGACGCGCGGCGCGGCGGGCCAGACGACGCCGATCGCCGGGTCGTCGTAGCGCAAGCCGCGCGCCTGACCGGGGACGTGCATGCGGTCGATCTGGTAGAGCACGTCAGTCGAATCTTCGAGCGTCAGGAAGCCGTGGGCGCAGCCGGCCGGGATCAGCAGCGCTTCGCCGTTTTCGGCGCTGAGCGTCGCGGCGATCCAGCCCTTGTAGGTCGGGCTGTCGCGGCGGAGATCGACGACGACGTCGAAGGCGGCGCCGCGCACGACCCGCACCAGCTTCGCCTCGTCGTACGGCGGCGCCTGGAAATGCAGGCCGCGCAGGGTGAAGGCCGCGTCGTTGCGCGACAGGCTGGTCTGCTGCGGCGCGAACGGCAAGCCGGCGGCGGCGAATTCCTCCGGGCAATGCAGGCGGGCGAAGAAGCCGCGCGCATCGACGAAGCGATCGAGCGACACGCGCGCGACGCCCGGCAATGCGGTCGGCGCGAATTTCATGGCGCGATCACCTCGAAGCGCGGCAGCGCGACGACCCAGCGACCGCCCCAGTCGGCGATCGTCTTGGTCTGGGCGCGGATCTCCTCGAAGAGGTTCCACGGCAGCACGAGGAGATAATCCGGCCGCGCGTCGGCGAGCCGCTCCGGCGCGAGGATGGGGATGTGGCTGCCGGGCAGCAGCAGGCCTTGCTTGGCCGGGCTGCGGTCGAAGACGCAGACGATGTCGTCGGCGCCGATTCCGCAGACGTTGAGGAACGTGTTGCCCTTGGCCGCCGCGCCGTAGGCGGCGACGCGCTTGCCCTCGGCGCGCGCGGCGGCGAGGAAAGCGAGGAAGTCGCGTTTGACCGCCTCGACCCGCGGCGCGAAGCCGCGATAGGCGTCGAGCCGGTCAAGGCCGGCCGCGCGCTCCTTGGCGCGCAGGGCGACGAGCCGGTCGGTCTGGCGATGGGCGGCGCCGGCGCGGCAGGCGAAGAGGCGCAGCGAACCGCCGTGGGTCGAGAGCGGCTCGACATCGAACGCGCGCAAGCCGGCCAAAGCGAACACCGTCTCGACCGCCGTCAGCGACAGATAGGAAAAATGCTCGTGGTAGATGGTGTCGAACTGGACGTCGTGGATCAGATTGAGCAGGTGGGGAAACTCGAAGGTCGCGACGCCTTCGGCGGCGAGCAGGATCGGGAAGCCGGCGACGAAATCGCGGATGTCGGGCACATGGGCGAGCACGTTGTTGGCGGCGATCAGGTCGGCGCTGACGCCGCGCGTCGAGAGCCACGCCGCGGTCGTGCGGCCGAAAAAGGCGACTTCGGTCGGGACGCCGCTGGCGACCGCCGCCGCCGCGACATTGGCCGCCGGCTCGACCCCGAGCGCCGGCACGCCGGCGGCGAGGAAATGGCGCAGCAGGTAGCCGTCGTTGGAGGCGATCTCGACCACCATCGAGCGCG
>NZ_JBEKVH010000006.1:0-59040 GCF_049514155.1 Roseiarcus sp.
GTCACCGGCCCGCGCAAGCCGGGCGCGATCGGCTTCGCCTCGCTGCGCGGCGGCACGGTGGTCGGCGACCACAGCGTGATCTTCGCCGGCGACGGCGAACGCATCGTCCTCTCCCACCACGCTGAGGACCGCTCGCTGTTCGCGCGCGGCGCGCTCAAGGCGGCGTTGTGGGCGCACGGCCGCAAACCGGGCCTCTATTCGATGGCCGACGTGCTGGGGTTTGGCGAGGCGTAAACGGGCGCCGGGCGCGGCCGCTCCAGCATCGTCACCGGATCGCCGTGGTAGGTCGTCTCGGCGTAGGGCGCGAAGCCGAGCTTCGCGGCGACGCGCAGCGAGGCGACGTTGTCGACGTTGACGATGCAGGTCATGCGCGGGCCGGGATGGACGCGGTCGGCCCAGGCGATCGCGGCGCGCATCGCCTCCTCGGCCAGGCCCCGGCCCTGCATCGCGGCGACGAGCCCCCAACCCGCTTCCATCGTCCCCTCGTTCGACGGGACGATCGTGCGGCGCAGATCGTGGAAGCCGGCCTCGCCGACGAAGGCGCCGTTTTCGCGATCCTCGAGCGCAAAAAAGCCGAACCCCAGATAGCGCCAAAGGCCGATCTGGCGCAGGAAGCGGATCCAGGCCGCCTCGCGCGACAACGGTTTGCCGCCGATGAAGCGCACAACCTCTGGCGCCGCCCACATCCTGGCGTAGCTGTCGAAATCGTCGGCGCGATAGGGGCGCAGGCGCAGGCGCGGCGTTTCGAGCCTCACGGCGTCAGGCAAAGTCAAAGCGTCGATCCTGTCGTTGCGGCCGATCGAGTCGGCCGACTGGGCGATGATTGCGCGATTGTCGCCGTCGTCGGCTGCTCCGTCTATCGGTTGAGCGGGAACCTCGCTAGTTTGACGGCGAGCAACGAACGGACGCGCCGCCTGTTCGAAGAAGCCCGGGTTCGGCGGCGAGCGGGAGGTTGAGCGGATGAAAGTCGGCGTCGTCGGAGCGGGCGCGGTCGGCAGCAGCGCGGCCTATGCGATGGTTCTGCAGGGGACGGCCGACGAGATCGTCCTGACCGACCTCAACGCGAATCTGGCGGCCGCTCAAGCGCAGGACATTCTGCACGCGACGCCGTTCGCCCATTCCAATTTCGTGCGCGCCGGCGGCTATGACGCGCTGGCCGGGGCCGACGTCGTCATCCTCGCGGCCGGCGTCGCGCAGCGGCCGGGGGAAGCCCGGCTCGGTCTGCTCGAACGCAACGCGGCCGTGTTCGGCAAGATCATCCCCGCCGTCCTCGGCGCCGCTCCAGACGCGGTCTTGTTGGTCGCCTCGAACCCCGTCGACGTCATGACGGACATCGCCGCGCGCATTTCCGGCTTGCCCGACGGGCGGGTGTTCGGCTCCGGAACGATCCTCGACACCGCCCGTTTCCGCTCGCTGCTGGGCGAGCACCTGGGCGTTTCGTCGCGTTCGGTGCACGCCTATGTCGTCGGCGAGCACGGCGATTCGGAAGTGCTGTGGTGGTCGGGCGCGGCCGTCGGCGGCCTTTCGGTGATCGACGTCGCCACGCAGCTCGGCCGGCCCCTGAACGACGTCGAGCGGGCCCGCATCGACGAAGACGTGCGGCGGGCCGCCGACCGCATCATCGCCGGCAAGGGCGCGACCTGGTTCGGCATCGGGGCCGGCCTGTCGCGCATCGTCCAGGCGATCGGCCGCAACGAGAACGCGCTGCTTTCGGTGTCGGCGCGGGCCGAGAACGTCGAAGGCGTCGTCAATGTGACGCTGTCGCTGCCGCGCATCGTCGGCGCCGGCGGCATCCGCGGCGCGCTGCTGCCGCATTTCGACTCGGCCGAGCGCGCGGCGCTGCGCGACAGCGCGCGCATCCTCAAGCAAGCGGCCGAGAGCGTGAAGCTTTAGAGGCGGACGGGGAGCAGCCGGTTGGCGGCCATCGCCGCGGATCGGGAATTGGCGCTCCCATGGGGAATCGAACCCCAGTTTTCGCCGTGAGAGGGCGACGTCCTGGACCGCTAGACGATGGGAGCAAACCGCGGTCGGCGAGGGCGTTCTATATCGACGCGGCGGCGCGAAGGCAAGGCGAAGCGCGGGCCGAGCGGCGGTCGGCTCTTTAGCCGCGCGGCGGCGCGCGGCAGGCGTTGATGAAGATCGCGACCGACTGGTCGACTGCGGCGTCGATCTCTTCCTGCGAGATCTCCACGTCCACCATGAACAGCAGGCGCTTGATGAAGTCGCCAGTGCACATGTCGATGAAAAGGCGCGCCGCGAGCGTCGTGTCTGCGACTGTCAGCGAGCCGGCGGCGACGAAGGCGTCCAGCCGCTGCTTCAGCTTGAGCAGGCCGAAAAGCGGCCCCGCTTCGTAGAAGGCCCGGCCGAGGCGCGGGAACTTCGCCGCGACGGCGACGACGACGCGGGCCTGGGTGAGCGCGTCCGACCCGGTGACGTGCGCCACCAGCGCGCGGCCGTAGATCGCCAGCGCCTTCGCCGGATCGGGCTCGTCGTCGGGGAACATCGTGTTGCGCTCGGGCTGATGGGCGCGCTCCTCGCGGATCAACGCCTCGAACAGCGCCTCCTTCGAATCGAAATAAGCGTAGAGCGTCCCTTTGGACACGCCTGCCGCGCGCGCGATGTCGTTCATGCTGGCGGCGTCGAAGCCCGCCGACATGAAGATCTCGCGGGCGCCCTCCATGATCTGTCGCCGTTTGACGCCGTCGTCGGCCGACGGCTGGCCGATCTCCTCCGCGCTCGTGGCCGCTGTCACCGAAATTGCGTCAGCCATGTCATCCATCAAATGTTGACCGAACGGTTCGGTCAGGGGTTGATTTAGACAAGCGATTGGTCTATGTCAAGCCATCGACCGAACCGTTCGGTCAAAAATGTAGGGCGCAGCCCAATGTCACAGGACCAAGCCCAGACCGCTCCCCTCGCCCGGGCGCCGGCGCACGGGCCCGGCGCGCTCGCGCCGATGCGTGAACCGGGACAGCTCGCAACCCTGAGCCGCGACGCGGCCCAACCGCCGGCTGGCGGCGCTCCTCCCGCCGCTCCCGGCCGCGTTCGCTCGCCGCGGCGCTTCGTCCTGCCGCTCGTCGCCTTGGCCGCGCTCGGCTACGGCGTCTATTGGGGCTACGATTGGTTCGTCGAGGGGCGCTTCCTCGTCTCGACCGACGACGCCTATGTCGGCGCCGACGCGTCCATCATCGCCGCCAAGGTCGCCGGTCATATCGTCGAAGTTCCGGTCGCCGAGAACCAAAAGGTCCACGCCGGCGATCTGCTGGCGCGCATCGACGACGGCGACTACCGCCTCGCGGTCGACGCCGCCAAGGCCAAGATCGCCACCCAGGACGCGACGATCGCCCGCATCGGCCGGCAGGTCGAGGCGCAGAACGCGGCGATCGACCAGGCCGCCGCCCAGATCGCCTCGACCGACGCCCAGGCCGAGGGCGCGGTCGCCGACCAGAAGCGCGCCGCGCTCGAGCTCGACCGCTCGCAGAAGCTCGCCGACGTCGCTTTCGGCTCGCAGCAGCGCCTCGAGCAGGCGACCGACGACCGCGCTCGCGCCGCCGCTGCGCTCGCCGCCGCGCTCGCCGCCAAGGCTGGCGCCGTGGCCGCGCTCGCCGGCGCTAAGGACGCTGCCGAGGTGCTCAAGGCCGAGCAGACCGAAGCCGAGCGCGCGCGCGGCGAACTCGTCACCGCTGAGGCCAAGGCCGAACGCGATCTTTCGTTCACCGAAATTCGCGCGCCGTTCGACGGCGTCGTCGGCAACAAGGCGGCGGTGGTCGGCCAATACGCGATGCCAGGCACGCGGCTGCTGGCGGTCGTGCCGACTCAGTCGGCCTATGTCGACGCCAATTTCAAGGAGACCCAGCTCGACGCGATTCGCCCGGGACAAAAGGTCGACATTGCGGTCGATTCGTTCGATGGGCGAGTCGTGCCCGGAATCGTCGAATCGGTCTCGCCCGCTTCAGGGGCGCAGTTCTCGCTGCTGCCGCCTGACAACGCGACCGGCAATTTCACCAAGGTCGTGCAGCGCGTGACGGTGCGCATCGCGATCGCGGCGGAAGCGCTGGCGCGCGAGCCGCTGCGGTCGGGGCTGTCGGTCGTCGCCACCATCCACACCCGCGACGAAAGCCAGCCGCGCCCGACCCTGCTCGGTCTGTTCGGCCTCGGCGCCAAGGCTGGGGAAGCAGGCGGGGCGAAGTGACCGACGCCGTCGTCCTCGGCGGCCCGCCTGCCGCGGCGCCGACGCCCGTGGCGGAGCCCCATTTCGAGCTGCGCCGTCTGTTCGCCTTCATCTTCATGGTCTTCGGGATGTTCATGGCGATCCTGGACATCCAGATCGTCTCGGCGTCGCTGCAGCAGATCCAGGCCGGCCTGTCGGCGTCGTCTGACGAAGTCACCTGGGTCCAGACCGCCTATCTGATCGCCGAAGTGATCATGATCCCGCTGTCGGGATTTCTGTCGCGCGCCTTCTCCACCCGCTACGTCTTCGTCGCCTCGGCGGCGGGCTTCACGCTGATGAGCTACTTCTGCTCGCGTGCGACGACGATCGACGAAATGATCCTCTGGCGCGCGGCGCAGGGCTTCATCGGCGGCGGCATGATCCCGACCGTCTTCGCCACCGCCTACACGATCTTCCCGCGCAGCAAGCTGCCGATCGTCGCGCCGGTCATCGGCCTGGTGGCGACGCTGGCGCCGACGATCGGCCCGACGGTGGGGGGCCTGCTGACCGACTATTTCTCCTGGCACTGGCTGTTCCTGGTCAACATCCCGCCAGGGATCATGGTCACTGTCGCCGCCTGGCTGCTGATCGACTTCGACCACCCCAATCTCAAGCTGCTGGACAACTTCGACTGGGTTGGGCTCGTTTCGATGGCCGCGTTCCTCGGCGCGCTCGAATACATCCTTGAGGAAGGCCCGTCGAAGGACTGGTTCCAAAGTGGGGCGATCACCTATGCGGCGATCCTTTCGGTCACCGGCGCGGTCGTCTTCTTCTGGCGCGTCACCAGCGCGCGCAGTCCGATCGTCGACCTGACCGCATTCCGCGACCGCAACTTCTGGTCGGGGTGTTCGCTGTCGTTCATCCTCGGCATCGGCCTCTACGGCCTGACCTACATCTATCCCGTCTACCTCGCGGTGGTGCGCGGCTACTCGCCGCTGATGATCGGCAACACGTTGTTCGTCACCGGCGTCTGCCAGTTCATCATGGCGCCGGTGTCGGGCATCCTGATGACCAAGATCGACCCGCGGTGGATGATCGCCGTCGGCTTCGTCGGCCTCGGCGCCGGCACCTGGATGTCGTCCTACGTCACCGTCGACTGGGACTTCTGGGAGTTGTTCGTGCCGCAGATCCTGCGCGGCTTCTCGATGATGCTGTGCATGGTGCCGATCAACAATCTCGCGCTCGGCACCATGTCGCCCGACCGGGTCAAGAACGCCTCCGGCCTGTTCAACCTGACGCGCAACCTCGGCGGCGCGTTCGGCCTGGCGCTGATCAACACTGTGCTCGACAAGCGTATGGACCTCCATCTCGAGCGGCTGCGCGAGTCGGTCGTCTGGGGCCGGACCGCCGCCGACGAGACGGTGGCGGCGCTCACCCAGGCGCTGGCGGCGCGCGGCTCCGACGCGGCTCAAACGGCCATGCACGTGATCGCGATGAAAGTCCGTCAGCAGGCGGAAGTGCTTGCCCTCGGCGACGTCTTCCTGGCCCTGACCGTGATCTACCTCGTGTTCGCCGTGCTGCCGCGGGTGATGCGCCGGCCAGCCTATCTCGGCGGGCCGGCGGGCTTCGGCGACTGAGACCGTCCGCGCGCTCGCCGATTGCGTTAACGATGCGGCCGGCGGCCATTGTTACAAGGCGGAAAGGCGGCGCGGGCGGCCCTGCGGCCGAGCCGCTCCGACCATATTAGCCGCCTAGCGCGGCTTCTCCCCGCCGCGACCTGTGAGAGGATTCCATGTCCGACTATGACCGCTACGCCAACGCCCGCGCCGGCGTCGGCATCGCCCGGTCCGCCGCTTCGATCGACCAGGGTCTGCGCGCCTATATGCTCGGCGTTTACAATTACATGACGCTCGGCGTCGGCCTCACCGGCGTCGTCGCCTATTTCACCTACCTACTGGCCGACGTGCATTTCGCCGGCGCGCGCATCGTCTCCGCCAGCCCGTTCGGCGAGGCGTTGTACTTCTCGCCGCTGCGCTGGGTGGTGATCTTCGCGCCGCTGGCGCTGGTGTTCGCGATCTCGGCCGGCCGCAACGCGATGTCGGTGTCGGCGACGCGACTGGTTTTCATCGGCTTCGCGGCGCTGATGGGCCTGTCGCTGTCGACGGTGTTCCTGATCTACACCCAGGCGTCGATCGCGCAGGTGTTCTTCATCACCGCCGCCTCGTTCGGCGCGCTCAGCCTCTACGGCTACACCACCTCGCGCAGCCTGTCGGCGATGGGCTCGTTCCTGGTGATGGGCCTGATCGGCTTGATCATCGCGAGCGTCGTCAACGTGTTCTTGCAGAGCGGCGCGTTTCAGTTCTGGCTGTCGCTCATCGGCGTCGGCATCTTCGCCGGCCTGACCGCGTGGGACACGCAGGCGATCAAGGACAGCTACGTCTCCGGCGACGCCTACGAAACGTCGGAGAAGAAGGCGATCTTCGGCGCGCTGCGGCTCTATCTCGACTTCATCAACCTGTTCCAGCAGCTGCTGTTCCTGATGGGCAACCGCCGCAGCTGACGGTTCGCCTCCTCCTACCCGTCTCGAGCCCCGGGCCGCGCCGCGGTCCGGGGCTTTCGTTTGCGCGCCTGACGGCGGAGGGGCGCGCGGGCCGAGGTCAATTGATTTGTCGCAACGCGGCCCGGGCCCGGATGCGGCAGAATTCGCTTGTGGGCGGCGGCGAACATATGGCCGCCCTGCTTCGGCGCAGAGACTTCGCCTGGATAAATCGCCGCGTCGGGGTTGGTTAGTGAGGAAGGGACGGCTTTTCGCCGTCCCTTCTTTTTGTTTTGCGGCGCTGTCGGCTGAAGGCGCCGAGGCTGCGCGAACAGCGCCGCTGTTCCTTGACAGTTTCGCCGCCGCCACTATAAGCGGGCCGCTTCACGTAAGCGCGTGGCGGGGTAGCTCAGCTGGTTAGAGCAGCGGAATCATAATCCGGAGGTCGGCGGTTCGAATCCGCCCCCCGCTACCAACGCCCTCGATCGCAAAAGGATCTTTGGCTTCAGGCGCTTGGGCGCCCGCAAGGCGGCGTCCGGCGCGGCGCGGCGCGAGCCTTCGGGCATGACCGCCAACGCCGCCAAGTCGGCGCCAAACGCAAGGGCGCGAGCGCGCGCTCAGACGAAGCAGGACCGCTGCGCTGTCGGCGCCGTTCGCATGACCGACAGACCCCTCACGAATGGTCGCGTTGGAATGTCGGTCCGCCGGTCAAAAGCGGAAGGCCGCAGGCGCTCGCGAGGTCGCTGGACTGCGGCTGCTCGCCGAACGCCGCCGGGTCCGATTCGCACGTCGCGATCGAAGTCCGATTTCGGCCGCCGCGTTTGGCGCGATAGAGTTCGGCGTCGGACAAGGCGACCAGCCGCTCGGCTGAACCGTCAAAGCCCCGGGCGGCCACACATCCGCCAATGCTCAGCGTGAGACTTCGAGACGCCGCCGAAAAAGGGTTCGCGATGCGAAGGGCGTCGATGCGCCCGCGAATGTGTTCGGCGACCCGCAACGCGCCGATCCTGTCGGTATCGGGCAGAATGATCGAAAATTCGTCGCCGCCGTAACGCGCGGCAACGTCGCCGGCGCGCCAAAGCGCGCCGCGGATCGCCTGCGCCACCGTTCTCAAACACGCATCGCCGACCTGATGGCCATGGGCGTCATTGTACGGTTTGAAGTCGTCGACATCGACCATCAGCAACGCCAAAGGAAGCTCGGCGCGCAAGGCCCGACGCGCTTCCAGCGTCAGTCTCTCGTCGAAGCTGCGACGGTTGAGCAATCCGGTAAGGCCGTCGAGCGCGGCCAGGGATTCCAATTCGGTTTGGCGCTGCTTCTCGACGGTGAGGTCGCGAAGCGTCTCCACCGCCGCAATCATCGCGCCCGCTTCGTCGTAGATCGGCGACGCGTCGGCCGCCAAATAAAGCGGTCGACCAAGTCTGGGCATTTCGCACCAATTTTCAGTGGCGGCGCCGGCCCTGCCGTGAACGGCCCTGCCGCCGCGGGCGTAGCGCAAGGCGATGTCTTCGAACTTTTGCCTCAGCACGAGATCGGCGAGACAGGGCCGCCGCTTGTCGTAGAAGGCGCGCCAATGGTCACGCGTGCCGAGCATGTTCTCGGCAGGCGCGCCGGTCAGGCGCTCGCAAGCCTTGTTCCACATCAGGACGCGGCGATCGGCGCCGAGCACGAAGGCGGGAACGCCGAGGTGCTCCATCACGCTGACGGCGAATCCGTGGTCCGACTGGCGCGCTGGCGGCGCGCCGACCCGTCTGCCCAGACGGCTATGAAACGTCTGCATGGCGTTCGCCTTTCAGCGCTGCACAGTCGGTTCCCATCTCAGCACGATCTCCGCCCGACGAAACCGGGTCGACGCGCGGCGGCGAGTCGTCGTTTTATCGGCGCATCGCAGCCGGCAGTTCCGCGTGTTCGATCGTGGCGAGGCCGAACTCTGCGTCCTCGACCTGCTGCTGCTTGGCCTGCAGCCCGGCGAAGACCTTCTTGGCGCCTTCCCAATCGCCCTTCTGATAGAGCGCCCAGCCGCGCACGATGGTCAGCCCCGACGGTTCGGCCAGTCCCTTGCTCTTGCGCTCCTCGAGCATCGCGAGCGCCAGATCGACTTTGCCGGCCTGCATCGTCTTGGCGATCGCGTCGGCGTTCTTGTCCCAACTTCCGCCTCCTCCGCCGCCGGAGCGGGCGGTCGCATTCGACGGCGCGCGCGCCGCCGGCGCGCCGCGCGCGGCGCCCATCGCGGTTTCGAGCGCGGCGACCTTGGGATAGACGTCGCGGTACTTGGCGACCAGATCGGCGTAGTCGCGCATGTTGCGCAGACGCCGCGCGGTGACGATCAGACCGATCGCCGCCGGTTCGTTCTGTTGCCAGTCGACCGACTTGCGGAACCAGTCCGCCGCGCCGGCGACGTCGTTGGCGTTGTACAAATGCCAGGCATAAAGCTGCGCGCCGTCGGACGACTTCGCCAGGTCGATCGCTTGCGACAAGGTCACCAGGTCGTCGGGCGACAGCGGCGTCGCGGCGGGATCGTTGAGCGCCGCCGTCAGCACTTCGATCATCAACTTGCGATTCAGGGGACCCAGTCCCGCGTATTGCACCGCGAGCTTCTGCGCGTCGGCGATTCTGCCCGCGCTGCGAAGGGTCAGCACCAGGCCCTCGGCGGCCTTCGGATCGGGGCCCGGCCGCAGCGCCGTGGCGAACCAGTCCTCGGCCTGGACGAAATCCTTGCGCGAATAGGCGAACCAGCCCAGCAATTGCTGGTCGCCGCGATCGTTGGCGCTGCGCGCGTGCGCGGCGAGCGCGTCGATTTCCGCCTGGCTCGCTTCCGGCCCGGCCTTGCCCGCCGCCGCGTCGCCGAGTTTCTGGCGGATGAGATCGAAGCGGACGGATTCAAATTCGGACGTTCCGTTCGGCAGGCGCCGCCCGAGCCGCAACAGCGTTTCGAAATCCTCGGGCGATTTGAGAATCTGGCTGGCCTTCTGAACCGTCGCCAGCCGCTCCTCGCGCTTGGCGCACGAGGTCAGGATGTAGCGATAGGCCTCGAGGGCGCGCGGCTCGTCGTCGGTGTGCGCCAAGGCCTCGGCGGTGCGCCAGATCGCGTCGACGTCGGCGCAGGTCAGAAGCATCTTGTTGGCGGCGGCGATGTCGATGACGTCGCCCCATTGCTGGGCGTCGGAGGCCTTGACGAGCTTGTCGTTCGCCTCGGCGAACGCCAGTTTGTCGGTCAGGTCCGACGAGGGCTGCCAACCCGGGTTCTTGTCCTGGATCGCCGCGACGCCGGCGCGCACGCCGTCGTAATCATGCTGGGCGAAGAGGTCCCACAACGGCTTCTCGAATTCGCTGTTGCCCGACTGGGCGAAGAGATCCTGCGGCGGCTCCCAACCCGGATGCTTTTCCCGCAGCCGTTTGATTTCCGCCGCGACGCGCGCCAGGTCGCCCTGGCCGGCGAAGTAGCGCAATGCGGTGAGGTCGATGTCGCCTTCGCGGCTCTTGCTTGCGGGGTCGCCGTCGGTCGCGTCGGGCGTCGGCTTGGGCGGCGAAAACTCCCACGGCGCCGCGCTGGCCTGAACGGCGGGGCGCGGCGCGCTCGCCGGCAGGTCGACCGCGCTCGCGGCGTTCGGCGCAACATTGCGTTGCGGCGCGGCGCCGTCGGCCGGGACGTCGGCGAAAATGGGCGCAGGGCGCAAGCTCGGCGCCTCGTCGGAATTGGCGTCCTGCGATCGAATCGCTGCGCCCGCGAGCGCCAATATGGCGGCGAGGACAAGGGGGCGTTTCAAAAGCATTGCGGGAGCCTTTCCTGAATCGCCGCGAGCGACAACATCCGCAGCGTGTCCGGGTAGTAGAGCGGATCGCGGGACTTGATGACCTGCTCGTCGATCGGCGAATCGAGCGAGACGCAGCGCGCCAGCGCGAGCGCCAGACGATAGCCGGCGCCGTCGAGAATCTGTTCCGCCGAACCCGAATTGACGTCGATGACATAAGGACCGGCGCTGCGGGGGCCGCGCCAGAGATTGACGAAGCCGCTCAACGCATGGCGGGCTTGCGGCGCAGAATCCCATGCGAGATAGAGCGGAATGCGGATGGCGTTGTAGCCGAACTGGCTCGGGAACTTCTGCGCCGGAGCGGGCGTCTGGCCGCCGAGCGACAGCCAGTCTGGCGGCAAGCGGAGCGGTCCGAACCGGCCGACGTTCAAAAGCTTCAGCCCGTTGGCGTGAAGCGCCTCCCAATCATAGGCGGGCGCAAGGTCCTTGAGCGTCGAGAAGGCGGGAAAAACCCAATACGACAGGTTGACCACGGGTCCGTCGGGCTGATCGTCACGGCTGAAGCCCTGGGCGGCCGGCAGCAGGATCAGACCGTGATCGCCGTTCTTGATCAAGTTCGCGCCGATCGCGCCGGCGATGACCGCGGCCGTGACGCGATAGTCGGGACGGTTGAACTTTTGCGCGGCTTGGGCGAGCGCCCACGCCACCAGGATGTCGCCGTCGGTCGCGTTGTTCGTATCGGTGATCGCGCCCTTTTGCGGATCCCACCGCCAAGACAACAGGTGGTCCGGCCGGACCATCATGTGGGTCTCGGTCCATCGCCAGATCTTGTCGAAGCGGTCGGAATCGCCGGCGAGCGCCGCGAGAAGAAGGCCGTAGCCTTGCCCCTCGCTGTGCGAGACGTTTCCGTTGGCGTTGTCGACCACCCGACCGTCCTGAGTGACGAAGGTCGAGGCGTAGATTTGCCATTCGGCCTTGAACCACATCCGCGCGACCCGCGCGTTCGCTTCGCGGTCCCCCTGATCGCTCCTCGACGACGCCTCGTCGGCGAGCGGGCGCTGCGGCGTCACCCACGCCTGGGTCTCCGTCCCGGCGTGGATCGGGGAAGCCTGAAGGCAAGCCGCCACGATCAACCCCGTCAACCGACCCTTGACGATCATCGGGCGCCCATTCGTCGGATCAACGCGTGGGTCGACAGACCCAGCATCGACATCAGCAGCAGCAGCACGCCGAGACTGAGAGCGATGTTGTCGGAGAACAGGCCACCGAGGATCGGACGAACGTCGGCGGCGACAAAGTGGTCGGGCAGCACATACGAGACCTGCAGCGGCTGCACGGATCGCAGCTGGTCCGTATCGGGATCGAAGCTGACCGCCTCGCCCGCCAACGCGCTCCATTTGCCGTTGGCGATCATCCGCTCGACCGCGGACTGATACGCCTCGGCGCTGTGCGCGGTGACGACGAGCCATTGTCTCGGGCTGACGACAATCTGCGGGATCCCGACGCCGCCGAAGATCGGGGTCGGCGTCGTCGGATCCACGGCGCCGACCAGCAGGCCGTTCTGAGACAGCGACAATGCGTCCGCGCCCCGGTCGCCGCCGTAGAAGAAGCCGTGCATCCTCAACTGGGCCCTGACTGTCTCGAGCGCGGAGCTCCAATCAAGATTGAACCTGAACGCGTCGGAGGAAGCGGGTTGTTGCGTCGCGTCGGCGACCTTGACCGCCTCGTCGCCCGTCGCCTCCGACGGCGACATCGTGCCGTGCAGCGAAGAGGCGAGAAATTCGGGAAGTTGATCGAGCGGCGCGACCACGACGCCTGGAACGTCGTCGCGTTCTGGCGGCTCGAGATGGACGATGAGCGTCTTTATCGGCCCCAATTGCGGGGCCATGTTCGCCAGGACGGACAGGGCCGCACCGACGGCGCCAGGCTCGGCGTCCGGCAGATAGAGGTTGACCTGCCCATTGCGATCCTTGACGCCGTCCGACAGCGTCGAAGAGAGCTGCGGCAGAGTCCGAAGATGGGCGAACTGCGGAAATTGGAGCTCGGACGTCCCGGCGATCGAAAGCCGGCTCTCGCGAGACGACGAGGCGAGGTCGCACTGTCGATCGGCCGGCGCGGGCAGGATGCCCTCGATGGCGATTTCGTTGTGGCCGGGATGGAAGAATCGCAGCGGGAGTTCAACCATCTTGTGGTTGAATTCCTGGACGGCGCCCGACGCGAGGCGCATTGACGACGCGATCGCGCCGTTCACCCGAAAGACGAGCTGGCTGTCCGGGTCGAGACCGCCCGACCGGACGCCGTCGATCAGCAGCCGTGCGCGATCGTTGTCGGCCGAGAAGAAGTCCGACGGCAGCGTGACGCTGGCGCTCGACAGATAGCGCCGGCCTTCGAAATTGTCGGTCGCCAGGCCGAGCTCGGCGAAAGTCATGCGACCACCCGATTCGATCGCGACGTCGTCGGCGCCCCCGGGCGAAACGCGCGTTTTGGGCGCGGCCTGTTCGAGATTGGAAATCTGCTGGTCGAGATCGGCGTCATCCGCGCCCGACAGAACGACGACCAGCCGATTGGTCGTCGGATCGCGCGCGACCGTGACGGCGTTGTCGCGGTCGAGAACGCGCAGATCCTTGACGAGATCGTCGCCCGCGGCGGCGTCGGCCATGACGAGGTCCAAACCGGCGCCCTGGCCTTCGTCCGGGCCGACGTCGACGACCGGGCGCAACAGACCGGCTCGACGCACGACGGCGTTGACGAAGCGGCCGGCGCGGCCGATCGCGACCGGATCGGCGTCGACCGGCAGGCGCACGTGAATGCGCGTCGCGCCGTCCTCGGCCGCTGGCTCGGCCGCCAGATCGTCGAGCGAATGAATCGCATAGGAGGCGCTGGCGCCGTCGAGCACGAATCCGGTCTTGGTCGGGTCCAACAGCGCCCAGAGTTCGTAGGTCGCCTTGACGGAGCAATCGACCCGGTGCGCGAGGGCGACGCGCATCTGCACGTCGTTGGCGCCCGGCGTCAGAACCCCGGGCGGGATTTTGACCATGACGGTGCTGAGCTTTTCGGCCGACCGAACCGGCACGGTCGACAGAACCCGACCGTTGACGATCAGTTTCAGCGACGACCGTTCCGGCAAGACGACGACCGCGTTCAGCATCGCCAATTGGAAGCTCTGCGTGCGCGCGGCTTCGGCGGGGCTGAGATAGACCGACCAGCGGCCGCTGGCGTTCTCGCCACGGAAGACGAGTTCGCCGGGGCCGGCCGGCAATCGCTTCAGCGCGACGGCGTCCGCGCGCGCGGACGTCTCTTCGCCCGGCTGGGCCATCGCCGCGTCGGGCTCGCGCCACGGCAGGCCGAGCGTGAGCGACGCGGCCAGCGCGCCGATCGCCGCCGATCGCAAGAAAGACGAACCAAGGAGACTCATGGGCATGGCTCTCGCAAAAGGTGGGACGGAAACGCCCTCAAGAGGCGGAACTCTCCGAGGAACGAGCGGCCGGCGAAGCGATGACTTGGCCCCTTCGGAAGAATACGTAGTACAACCCACGGAACGTCTGATTCAACGCTGCTATGGCGAAGTTGAACGAGCCGCGCAGGACGCCAAAATGCAAATATGTCTGGGATCGTCGCGCATATATCGGATCGATAGTTGAAAACATAACCTTGGCGATGATCTTGAAGCGGTCGCCATTGAAACCATAGAACTTGAGGCCGACGCCGCGTCCCTCGTCATTGACGCGCCGCCCGGCGATGACGATCGGCGTTTCGAGAACCGACCCGGCGTCGTCGGCGGAATCGATGCGCAGGACCCCTGTCCCTTTCGGCGGCAGCTTGGTCGCGTCGAGCACGCGCACGCGCAACCCGCCGAACGACATATCCTCGATCGCCACGGGCGACGTCTGCGGGCCGAACGCCAAGCTTGCAACCAGCTTGCTGGCGACCCGCGGCACGCTGCGCCGCTCGCGCCGCTCCGAAACGACGCCCAGCGCGACCCCGGTCAGGCAAAGGTTGAACACGCTCCAGACGCCGACGACGCTGATCAGATCGCGCGCGTCCGGCTCATTGGCGAACTTGACGCCAAGCGCCGCCATGCTGATCGCGACCAGGGCGAAGAGCGCGAAATAGGGCCACGCCAAGCTCGACAGCTGATTTTCTTCGAGGGTCTGACCCTTGGCGGTGACGTTGAATTTCGGCCGGCGAGGATCGAGAAACACGCCCAGCACGGCCGGAAACAGCTTAACCGCCTGGACGTATTCATAGAGGTCCGACGTCCACGGCCACCGCACCCGACCGAAGACATAGCTCTGGATCAACAGCGCGGACAGCATGTACGTCAGGGTATAAGCGACAAATTCCTGTCCGTTTGCAATGTAAATCTTCATGTCGAAGAAGATGTACATGAGCGGAGCGAATATGAACACCATCCTCGACAGCGGGAAAAGCCAGAAGAGACTGCTCGACAGGTAGCACAACCGCTGCGCCATTTTCAGGCCGGGGACGAACAGCGGATTTTTGAGCAGCAGGATCTGGGCCATGCCGCGCGCCCAGCGCGAGCGCTGGCCGATGAAGGACTCGAAGGTCTCCGGCTGCAGTCCGGCGATCAGCGGCTTCTGCACATAGACGCTGTTCCAGCCGTGGGCGTGCAATTCGAGCGCGGTCTCGGCGTCCTCGGTGACGGACGAGCCGTGAAAGCCGCCGACCTCCTCGAGCGCCTGCCGCCGCAGGACGGCGGCCGAGCCGCAGAAGAAGGCGGCGTTCCATTTGTCCAGGCCCTTCTGCACCAGGCCGTAGAACATTTCGTTCTCGGCGGGCATGCCGGCGGCGCCGATATTGCGCTCGATCGGATCCGGGTTGAGGAAGAAATGGGGCGTCTGAACCAGAAACAGCTTTTCGTCCTGCCCGAAAAACCCGACGGTTTCGGTGAGGAAATCCTGGGCGGGCACGTGATCGGCGTCGAAGACCGCCACGAGATCGCCTTGGCTGTGCGCCAGGCCGAAATTGAGATTGCCCGCCTTGGCGTGCTTGTTTTCTTCGCGCGCGAGGTAATGGACCCCGAGCTCCACACACAAAGCCTGAAAGCTCTCGCGCCGATTCTGGGCGCGGCGCGCCGTCGCCGCGTCGTCCGACTGGAGCTTTTCCTCGGTGCCGCCGTCGTCGAGCAGAAAGACGTTGAGCTTGCCTTCTGGGTACCTCATCCGCTTGATCGCCGCCAACGTCGGCGCAACGATTTCGATGGCCTCGTTGTAGGTCGGAACGAAGACGTCGACCGTCGGCGCATCCTCGTCAGTCACGCGCGGCGCCTTCGGCCGCTCGATCGGGTCGGCGACTGTGAACAGGCTCATGAACAGCATCGAGATGCAGTAGACTTCCGCGAGCAGCAGAACCATGCCGGCGGCGAAATCCAGCGGCGAGCTGATCGGGGGGATCGTGCTGGACAGGCGCCAAAACAGGTAGCGCAGGATGACGAACGTCCCCAACCCCAGGAACACGGGGCGGAACGGGCCCCTGATGTTGAAGAGCTTCAACGCCAGCATCGCCGCGAGGGCGCCCGCGGCCAGAGCAAGTTGAGCTTCAATGCCCAACGGAAGGCTTGCGACCCCCAGAGTCGCCGCGGCGCCGAACAGCCACAACAGGAAGGTGAGGACTGCGAACATTGAAACTCCTATCCGTTGCTGAAGCCGCAACTCGCCGCTCCGGAAGAACCTCCCTGTTCTTGCCTCCCCTGCACAATTACTATTTTTCAGTTACGGAACCCGTTATATGATCATTCTAACACAATTATGACGTGGTTCGTGACGGTTACGAGACAAAACAATACACCGACGCAGACTTCAACCATCCGTCCGCGTGACGCTCTGCATAGAATGCTCACAACTTAGGGACTGTTGACTTCGTCGTCCCCTTACATTGCGCGACGATACCACATACACGCCGGAATTGCTCGGCGCGAGGCGATTTACGACACCTCTATGACAACATTGTCATAACAACACTTTCATCATCGTCGACGCCTGTAGACCGATCAGCCGCATCTGACGGTCTGCTGGCATAAACGAAATCATTACAGTACCACGTCTCGAACCTGGCGCATCACACTGCTATTATTGTTGATTATCGTCGATTACGGACGAAGCGTTTCAGGCGCTGGCGCGTCTTCGCTGTCATTGTAAGACAAAGTTTACGCTAGGGTAACTGAAAACGGGAGTCAAGGCGCCCCGTGACCAAAATGTGGGGCGGATAGAACAAAATTGCGCCAGATTGCCCACCTGATAGCCAACGGCCTGCATCTCTCGCCAGCCTTGGATTTTCCAATAGTGTTAGCGAGTTTAGCGGCAGCGTCACACTTGTGCTCGACCTCCGCTGAAGGGCTCTAACCCTGCAAGTCTTCATTCACGGGGCGGCGGACTGACGGCCGGCGACGAGCCTGACCGCGGCTTCAAGTTCGACATCGGGCAGATGTCTCGCCTGCGCGCCGCGTTCGGCCTCCGCATCGCGCAGCCGGCGGCGGCGCCGACCTTGTCGTCGGCGCGCGCGCTCGTCGATTCGAAATCGAGCGGCGCTTGAACGCGCGTCATTCGCAATACGAACTGCCGTTGAAGGTGAAGCAGCGCTTGCCGGCGGCGGGGGCCGGGGCGCGAGCGGCGGCCGTCGTTTGCGGCTTGGGCTGGCGCGCAACGCAGGCGCCGTCGTGCGTAAGGACCTGGTTCGCTCCGCATGTCTTGGGCACGCAGCGCCCGTCGCTTGCGACCTCGCGCGGCGAGCATTGCGGCGCGCAGAAATGGTCGGGCTCGCTCTTCAGCGCCGCGAGCAGGCCGACGTCGGGCTCGGCAGGCAAGGTCGCGAGCTTGGCGAGCTCGGCGAACTTGTCGACGCCGAGCCGCAGATCGACAGCGTCCCAGCCGGTCGCCGCTCCGCTGTAGCAGCCCAGTCGACGAAGCTCGGCGGCGACGAGCGGCGTCAAGGCGGCGAGATCGGTCCGCGTCGGCTTGGCGGCCGGAGCGGCGAGCGCGACCTGAGGTTCTGAGCTCGCCGCAGCCGCCGTCGGCGACGCGGCAACGGGCGTCAGCGGCGCCGAAGCGGCGAGCATCGGCGCCACAGCGACCGGCGCGGCTGCCGTCGGCAGCGCGAAGACCTTCGGCGGTGGCGCGGAAGGGGTCGGCTGCGCCTCGTCCGTCTTGATCTCGACCTCGCGCAGCGGCGGCGCATCCGGGCTCGCCGTCGCCAGCGGGCTTGCCGCAGGCGCAGCGGAGAGCGTCGGTTGCGCTTCGATCGCGCTGACCTTCGTCTCGAGCGCCGGCGGCGCCTTGGCGGTCGCCGTCGCCGCGGGGCTCGGCGAGAGCGACGGCGCGCTCGCCGCGGAAGCCGTCGGTGTCGGCTCCAGCGTCGGCGCTGCCGAAACGACGACGGTCGGCGCGGCGGAGGGCGTCGGCTGCGCTTCGATGGCCTTGGGTTTGGCCTCGAGCGGCGTCGCGTCCGGGCTCGCCGTCGCCAACGGGATTGTCGGCGGCGCAACCGGCGCCGCGGACGGCGCCGCCGAAATCGTCGGCGTCGGCTCCAGCGTCGGCGCTGACGAAACGACGACGGTCGGCGCGGCGGAGGGCGTCGGCTGCGCCTCTTCGATCTTGACTTTGGCCTCGCGGGACAACGGCGCAACCGGGCTCGCCGTCGCCAACGGGATTGTCGGCGGCGCAACCGGCGCCGCGGAGGCGACGACGGTCGGCGCGGCCGAGGGCGTCGGCCGCGCTTGGTCCGTCTTGACTTTGGCCTCGAGCGACGGCGACGCGTCCGGGCTCGCCGCGGGCGCCGTCGGTTCCGTCGCCGCCGTGGGGGTCGAGGTCGGGGCGGCTGCAATCTTCGTCGACATGGGGTTGGCGATCGACGGCGCGCCGTCGGCGCGCTTGGCGATCGAGTCCGTCGCGACCGCCGAAGGCGACGACAATCGCCAGACGAGGACGCCCGCCCCGGCGGCAATCACCGCCAACGCCGCCAGCGCGGCGATCGCCATCGGCGCGAGGCGTCGGCCCGCGGCGACGGGCGAAGCGGCTTCGCGGGCGCTTCGCGTCGAGATTGCGGGCGTTTCGGCGCCGCGCGGCGTCTGCCTCCGCTCCAATTCGAACTGCGCACGCTCCGCCTCGCGCAATCTGCCGATCGCGACGACCAGCGCCTGCACGTCGGCGCGAAAACGCTCGTGGGTCAGCCGGGCCGCGTTGCGTCGCGCGAACCGCTGCAACGCGTCGGGGAGCTTCTCCGGCCGAGGCATCTCCGCGCCGTCGACCAGCACCGGGATGATGTGCTTGCCCAGGCGCTGCGCGGATTCGATCTCGACCCGAACCCAGTCGTTGGGATTGTCGAGCCGGCGGCTGCCGTCGACGTCGACGACATCGGCCCAGCGCCTGCCGATGACAGCGAGAAAGACGTCGCATTGCTCGACGCGGGTCGCCAATTCCTCAGTGAAATCGCGGCCGGGCGCGATATTGTCGACGTCGATGAAAATGCGCTCGCGCGTGAACGTCGCTTCGAGCTGGTCGTAGAGCCGCCCTGCGGCGGCCTGATCCTCGCCGCGTCGGTAATTGATGAAAATGCTCTCGCCCATCGCCGGCGGTCGCGCGGTTGATCGGGAAACTATACTGCCGCAACGGCGCAGAAACACAATAGTCCTCTGCCGCGCTCGCCAGCGAGCGCGGCCGTCGCCCAAAGGCCCGCCGGCTTGGAACGCCGAACGTCGCCGCGAGATTGCGTCCGGCGGCGATTCATCTCACTCTATTGGCGGAAACGGGATTGCCGTTTGCGCAAAGGGGAGCGAGCGACGCCAATGAGCATCCGACGAGCGGCTATCGTGACCGTCGCGGCGTTCGTCGCCGCCGCGGGTTCGACCGTCCCAGCCTCCGTCGCCCGAGCCGGCGGCTATGTCTGCACCATCCCGCGCGCGCTCCTGTGCGACGGCTGCGCCAGCCAGGTCGCGATCACTCTGGTCCGCGGCGGAACCTGCCGCGTCAGCTTCACCCCCGTCGCGCCGGGAACCGCGCCAGCGGCCGGGACGCCATTCAGCTTCTACGTGCAGACGCCAGCCGTCGGCGCCGAGCCGCGCCCCGCGGCAAAGCCGCGCCAACCGGCGGCCGCCGCGACGCGCCAGAAATGCTTCATCTTCAACAACAATCAGTATTGCGAGTGACCGAGAGCGTGGGCGAGGCGGCTGCCGGCGCGCGATGACGCCGGCGCGGAGGCGAAACCGAACTTGTCCAGCTCGACGAACCGGGGCAGGTTTCCCCGTAGCGCGCTACGTGGGGGGGCGGGCGACATGGCGGAAGCCGGGTCGAAGAGGCGGCGCAGGATGCGGGCGAGGCCCCGCGCGTTCGCCGCTTTATCGTCATCGCCTTGGCGGCCGGCGCGACAGCCCCGACCTCGGCCAAAGCCGACAAAGTCCTCACGATCGAATGCGTCGAGACTGATGACCGCCTCGACCCCGACCCCAAGACCGGGATCATCGCCCGGCACGAGATCGAGGCGACCTTGACGGCCGACAATCATGTCGGCGAGCACGACGAGAATCGGGCCGGCGGCCGCCAGCGCGTCTTCTTCAAGCAGCTCGAAAGCCGGGGCGCGCTGGGCGACATTTCCGCCTGGGCGACGTGGCGCGTGCTTCGGCCGCACACCGGCGACCCGGCGCGCATCAGTCCGCCGAAGGTTCTCAGCGCGCAATGTTCGATTCGCTGAACCGCGCTCCGACGCAGCGAGAGCCGGGCCTCGCCGTGGCGACAAGCGCGGCTGGATCGGGTGGCGAACCGCCCTATTTCCGCCCCGCAACCGGCAGTCCGTTCCAGCCCGCGACGAAATCGGAAAGCATCGGCACGTAGGCTTCGCCTTCGCCGGCGGCGACCGCCTGGGCGAAGCTGTTGCGCACCGCCGCGCCGACCGGGTTGGCGACGCCGAGCGCCTGGGCGAAGCTCGCCAGATAGGTGACGTCCTTCAGCGCGTTGGCGAGGGTGAAGCGGTGCGCCTCGCGATCGCGCTCCAGCACGTACTTGAAGAACGTCTGGTAGAACAGGCAGTCCATTCGCCCGCCGCGGATCACCGCGTCGAACACCTTGGCCGACAGACCCGCCTTCGCGCCGATCATCAGCGCTTCGGAATAGAGCGCCGCGTAGCCCATCGCGACGAAGTTGTTGAGCAACTTCATCGCGTGGCCGGTTCCGACCGGGCCGGTCTCGACGATGCGGCCGGCGAACGCCTCGAGCACCGGCCGCGCGCGCGCGACCGCCGCCGCTTCGCCGCCGACCATGACGTCGAGCGTTCCGGCCCATGCGTCAGTGGGGGTGCGGCTGAGCGGCGCGTCGACGAGCGCGATTTGTTTCGTCGCCAGTTCGGCGGCGAGGCGCGTGGTGGAGGCCGGATCGCAGGTCGAGCAGTCGACGATCAGCAGCGGCTTGTCCGCCGCCGCAAGCCCTTTGGCTCCGTGGATCAACGCTTCGACCTGAGGCGAGCCGGTGACGCACAGAACGACCACGTCGCTCTCGGCGGCGAGCGCAAGCGGCGAAGCCGCCTCGTTCGCGCCACGCCGCTTCAAGTCGTCCACGGCCTCGCGGCGGCGGTGGCCGAGCACGGTCAGCGGCCAGCCCTTTTCGACGATGTTCTTGGCCATGCCGTGGCCCATGGCGCCAACGCCAATGAAGCCGATCCGCTCTTTCATCGCCGCCGCTCCTGTGCCGCCCGGCATTGCGCCGCGGGTTCAAGACATCGCCAAAGCGTCGCCAAAGTGACTCGCGCCGCGCCGGCCCGCAAGCCCGGGACAAGCTTGCTGTGATCGCATCCCCGTCAAGCGCGCAAAAAGGACCCTCGGGCGATGGACGACGTTGTCAACGACGGCTTGCGCATCCGGTTGCGCGACGGACGCGATATCGCCGACCTGTTGGCGCTGTTCAACGAGGAGCGGTTCCTGCGCTACGCTTCGGCGCGCGGTCCGTTCGCCTCCGCCGCCGAACTGGAGGCGTGGCTTTCGGCAGTCACCTGCGCCAAGCGCTATGAGACGGTCGCGGTTCTGGCCGGGCGGACGATCGGCTTCGCCGGTCTTTACGTCATGGGCGAGGGCCTCGAACATTCGGGCTGGATCCTGATCGGCGTGCGCGAGGAATTCCAGGCGCGCGGCGTCGGCGCGCGGCTGCTCAAGACGCTCGTCGGCGCGGCGACCGTCGTTTTCCGGCTGCGGCGCGTTCAACTAACCGTGTTCGGCGACAACGACCCGGCGATCAAACTCTACCGTCGTTTCGGTTTCGAGATCGAAGGCCGCCATCAAGACTTTGTCCGCCGGGGCGAAAACTTCGTCGACGGCTATACCATGGCGAGGCTTAACATCGCCGGCGCACGGAGGCCTGACGCAGCGTAACCTGCGGTTTCGACGGCCGATTTCATCGTCGAGCAACTTTTGTCCGTTAGCATCCCCGAGCGCCGCCCTCTCGGGCCGCGGTTAAGAAACCCTAATCAGGTCATTGGTTCGCCGATGAATCCGCCGGGCGAAACGAGCGCCGGCCCTGCCGCTGAAAAGCGACGTGCGCCGCGAATGCGCTGCCTGCGCCCTGCGCGTTGCGTGTTCAACAGAGGCTATTCCGATTTCACCGTCCTGGTCCGCAATATCTCGGCGACCGGAGCGAAGCTGGCCGGCGACGAGCTGTACCGCCTTCCCGACGAATTTGAGCTGCAGATGACCAACACCGCGGGCGCGGTTACGACGCGGCGGGTCCGCCGGGTGTGGAGCCGCCCAGACTCGATCGGCGTCGAATTCCTCGAACCGGAGCGCGCGGCGCCGAAGGGCGCGGTCGAGCCGACAGCCGCGGCGATGCGCTAGGCGAACGCCTTCTCCAGCACCCGGCGCAGCCGCCCAGCGAACGCCGGGGCGTCGCTCAGCGCGTCGCCGTCGGCGAGCCGCGCCTCCTCGTAGATCAGCCAGGCGGCGTCCTCGATCAGCGCTTTGTCCGGCCCGCCGGCGAATTTACGCGCCAGCGCCAGGATGAGCGGGTGGCTGGCGTTGACCTCGAGCACCGCCTTGGCGCGTTCGGCGAGGCGCCCGTGAGCGGCGAGGATCTTCTCGAGCTGACGGTCCGGGGCGAATTCCGGCGCGACCAGGCAGGCGAGGCTGTCGGTCAACCGATCGGAGGCGCGCGCTTCCGCGATCTCGCTTTCGAGCGTCTGCTTGAAGAACGCGATCAGGGTCGCGACTTCGGGCGAGGCGTCGGCAGGCGTCGATACGCCATCCTTGAGCGCGATCGCCTTGATGTCGGCGACCCCCTGGCTGACCGACTTGAACGGCTTGCCTTCGAAGCCGACCGCGCTCGAAATCCAGAAGGCGTCGACCGGATCGGCGAGCAACAGCGCCTCGACGTCGCGGGCGCGGAAGCCCTCGAGCTGCGGGCTTGCGGCGAGCCGCTTGGCGTCCTCGCCGGTCAGGTAATAGATCGCCGTCTGGTTCTCGCGTAAGCCGGCGACGTAGTCGGCGAGCGTGCGATCGCCGGCGGGATGCGTCGTGGTGGTGAAACGCGCGAGCTTGAACAACGCGTCGCGCCGCTCGGGGTCTTCGTACAGGCCCTCTTTGAGCACCGCGCCGAAATGCTCCCAGATCTTGGCGTAGCGCTCCGGCTCGCTTTCGGCGAGCTTGGTCAGCTCCTGGACCATGCGGTTGGTCACGCCCTTGCGGATCGCGGCGAAGACGGCGCTCTGCTGGATCATCTCGCGCGAGACGTTGAGCGGCAGGTCGGCGCTGTCGACCACCAGCCGGACGAAACGCAGCCAGCCCGGCAGCAGGTCGGCGTCCTGGGTGATCAGCACGCGCCGAACATAGAGCTTGTTGCGGCTCTTGCGGGCCGGATCGAACAGGTCGAACGGCCGCGAGCCGGGCACGAACGCCAACGCCGAATATTCGTGCCGCCCCTCGGCGCGCCAGTGAACGGTCAAGGCCGGCTCGTCGAACTGGCCCGACAGGCTGCGATAGAACTCGACGTATTGCTCGGCGGCGATTTCGCTCTTCGACTTGGCCCAGATCGCCGCGCCGTCGGCGACGCGGCGCGGTTCGGCGCCCGGCTTGTCGACGAGGTCGATCGGCACGGCGACGGCGCCCGAATGTTCGCGCACGACGCGCTCGAGTCGGTGGGGCTCGAGGTACCCGCTCGAGTCCGCGTTGAGATGGAGGATCACCCGCGCGCCGCGCGCCGGCGCTTCGATGAGCGGCAGCGGCGCGACGGAGAATACGCCCTTGCCATCCGACGACCAGCGCCAGGCTTCCTCGGTTCCGGCGCGGCGGGTCTCGACGACGACCTCGTCGGCGACCATGAACGACGAATAGAAGCCGATGCCGAATTGGCCGATCAGATTGGCCGCCTCCTTGCCGGCGTCTTCGGCGGCGAGCCGGTCGAGGAACGCGCGCGTGCCGGAGCGGGCGATGGTGCCGAGCGCGTCGATGAGCTCGGCGCGGGTCATGCCGACGCCGTTGTCGCCGAAGGCGATCGTCTTTCGTTCGGGATCGAGCGCAATCTCGATGCGGAACGGCTCGCCCGATTCGATCAGCTCCGGCTTGGCGATCGCCTCGTAGCGCAGCTTCTCGCAGGCGTCGGCGGCGTTGGAGACGAGCTCGCGCACGAAGATGTCGCGGTCCGAATAGACAGAATGGACCATCAGTTGCAGGAGGCGGGCGACATCGGCCTCGAAACTCTGGGTCTTGGTCTCCTCGCCGGCGGAAACATGCGCGTCGTTCGTCAATTTCGCCTCGTTGACAATGAAATCGGCCAGGGCGAACGCGGCCGCTCGCCCGCAGCGCTCATATCGCGAAGATTTTCTGCGATTTCAAGGCGCCAGGGCGTCGTCGCGCCGGGCAAAAAAAGAGGCGGATCGGCGAGGAGGGGGCCTGCCGATCCGCCAGCCTGCGTGGCAATTTCAGTGCCCGGACGCCGCTCGGGGGCTGGGGGGCAATATACACCGAGCGCGGCGCCGAACCGAACCATCGCGGCTCAGTGTTGTTTTGACGGACCGATGCGGCGTCTGATTGACCACAAGCGGGCAAAAGCAAGGCATTTGTCACGCCATCGTGAGCCCCGCCTCTCTCAATGGGCGGGCGGGAGCTGCGCGTCGGCGGCCGGCTTCTTCGCCTTGACGGCGACCGTCTGCTTCTGCGGCTTGGCGGCGACGGGTTTGTGCGATCGCGCGGCGAGCGGCGCCAGTTTCACCGGTTTGAGCGCGCCCTTCAGCGCCGCCGGCGCGCCCTGCGTTTCGGCGCCTTCGGCCAACGGCGACTTATCGGTAACGTAAGCGCGCGCCGCATCGGGGCTTCCCGCGCCGGCGTCGTTGCCGCTCGGCTTCGCGGCGAGCACCGGCCCAGTCCAGCCAGGCTTGGGGCCGATGAAGATCGGCTCGGGATCGAAATGGACCGGTTTGATCGCGTCTTCGAGCGTCATCTGCGCCGGCGCCTGCATGAAGGCGGAGTAGGGCGCGCCCCGCCCGACGACGGCGGTCGCCGGCCCGGCGTTTTCTTCCTCGGCGGCGAGCACCGCGGCGCGATTGCGTCGCGAGCAGATCTCGCCGCGCATGTCCGGCGCGCTGCGCACGGCCGAATCCGGCAGACTCTCCGGCGGCCCTTCGCCGCCGCCCAATTTGGCGAAGCCGGCGTCGAACAGGCGCCCCGCCTCCATCGTGCGCTCGAGCGGCGAAGGCGCGCCGAGCACGACGACGATCAGCCGGCGCCCGCCGTGGGTCGCGGTCGCGACGACGTTGAAGCCGGCCGGGCAGGTGAAGCCGGTCTTCATTCCGTCGGCGCCGGGATAGCGTCCGAGCAGGCCGTTGTGATTGGCGATGATCTCATCGCCGAGTTGCAGCGCGCCGATGCCATAGAGGTCGCGCTGGTCGGGAAAGTCGCGCAGCAGCGCGCGGGCGACGATCGCCATGTCGCGAGCGGAAGAGACGTGGGCGGGATCGTGCAGGCCGTTGGGGTTGACGAAATGCGATTCGCGCATGTCGAGCTTGAGCGCGGTCGCGTTCATCTCGGCGGCGAAGGCTTCGACCGAACCGTCGACGCTCTCGGCGATCATCACCGCGACGTCGTTGGGCGACTTCACCATCAACATCTTGAGGGCATTGTCGAGCGTCACCTCGACGCCGGGAGCGAAGCCCATTTTCGACGCCGGCATGCTGGCTGCGCGCGCCGACATCGTCAGCGGCGTATCGAGCGTGAGGCGGCCGTCGCGCACCGCCTGCAGCGCGACATAGGTGGTCATCAGCTTGGTCAGCGAGGCGGGATACCAGGGCTCGGTCGCGCTGGTCTCGCTCAGCGTCTGACCGCTGTCGACGTCGACGACCAGCGACGGACCCGCAGCCGCGGCGCCCGCGACGAGCGCCAATGCGCCCGCGAACGCGGCGACGCGAATCGGGGTCGTCAAGCTCGCTGACAACGTCATTGTCGATTTCCCTCGCACGCGGCTCACGAGCGGCCGCCGCTGCGCCGATCGCCTTGGTACCGGCTATCGCCCCCCGCCTCAAGCCGCGAAGCGTTGGCGCGAGTGACAGACCGGAAAATGTTGGCGATGGTGGGGCGAAGCGGCGTTTTTGCGGCGCGAAGCGACATTCGCGCGCTTGTGCGCGACAAGCGCGGCGACGGTCCGCGTTTCCGGCTAGCGCTGCGCCGACGACTTCAGGCGGCCTTGCCGGCGAAGGACTTGGCGATCGTCCAGGCGATCGGGATTGCGACAACGAGGCCGATGATCGCCGCCATCGGGATCCGCTTGCCGAGTTCGGCCTGCAGCGCCGGAGTCAGGAGCGTCGGCAAGACGAGAACGCCGGCCGCGACTGGCGCGATGAAGACCGAGACCAGCGCAGCGCCCCCCACCTGGCCAAGCCCTCCCTTGCATTGCCTCAGCGCAAGATTGGGGCTGAGGCGAAGGGCGCCTTTCCGATGCGGGTCAAAACGTCACGAGGCGGAGGCGGCGCGCGACCAACGGTCGCGACGGGACGGCGGCGACCGGGAGCCCCCAACCCCAACGCAGCGCCGCGGCTTCCCCCGCCGCGGGGGCCTCGAGGAAGCGGGCGATCCCGCGCGCGGCCGGCACGCCATAAACGGCGCCGAGCAGCGCAGCGATCGGAATCCACAGCCCGGCCTCGGCGGCGAGTTGCGGCGTCGCGAGCACGGCGATGATCAACGCCCCGGCCAACGCCGGCGCGGTGAAGACCCAGCAAAGTGCGACGATTCGCCACATGACGTTTCCTCCGAGGCGCGATAAGGGTTTAGTGGGGTTTTTTGCCCTCAATTACCCCTTTTGGCGAAAGCGTAACTTGGATTCGACCGCGGGTCAAAGGACCCCGGCGTGTCTTTGCGCGCCCGGCGCTTGATCGCCGCCGCCGCATTCACTAGAAAGCCGCCACCGGCCCGGCGGTCGGCTCCCCCGCCCGCTCCCCATGCGAAGCCGCGGAAACGCCAGCGAAGGACATTCCATGCGCGTGTATTACGATCGCGACGCCGATCTCAACCTGATCAAGGGCAAGAAGGTCGCGGTGATCGGCTATGGCAGCCAAGGCCACGCCCATCTGCTCAACATGCGCGACAGCGGCGTGAAGGAGATCGCGGTCGCGCTGCGCGCCGGCTCCGCCAGCGCCAAGAAGGCCGAAGCGGAGGCGATCAAGGTCCTCAGCGTGCCGGATGCGGCCAAATGGGCCGACGTGGTGATGATGCTGACGCCCGACGAATTGCAGGCCGACATCTACCGCGATCAGCTCGCGCCCGCCATGAAGCAGGGCGCGGCGCTGATGTTCGCCCACGGCCTCAACGTTCATTTCAACCTGATCGAGCCGCGCCCCGATCTCGACGTGCTGATGGTCGCGCCGAAAGGGCCCGGCCATACCGTGCGTTCCGAGTACAAGCGCGGCGGCGGCGTGCCGTGTCTGATCGCCATCCATCAGGACGCGAGCGGCAACGCCCATGACCTCGGCCTCTCCTACGCCAGCGCGATCGGCGGCGGGCGCGCCGGCATCATCGAGACGACGTTCCGCGAGGAATGCGAGACCGACCTGTTCGGCGAGCAGGTCGTGCTATGCGGCGGCCTGGTCGAACTGATCCGCAACGGCTTCGAGACGCTGGTCGAGGCCGGCTACGCGCCGGAAATGGCCTATTTCGAATGCCTGCACGAGGTGAAGCTGATCGTCGACCTCATCTACGAGGGCGGCATCGCCAACATGAACTACTCGATCTCCAACACCGCCGAATACGGCGAATACGTCTCCGGTCCGCGCATCATCACCGCCGAGACCAAGGCGGAAATGAAGCGCGTGCTCGCCGACATCCAATCGGGCAAGTTCACCCGCGACTGGATGCTCGAGAACAAGGTCAACCAGACCTCGTTCAAGGCGACGCGCGCGCGCAACAACGCCCATCAGATCGAGGCGGTCGGCGAGAAGCTGCGCGCGATGATGCCGTGGATCGGCAAGAACAAGCTGGTCGACAAGTCGAGGAACTGACGGCGCTCCGCGGCGATTTCGGCGCTGGACAGGCCGGCGCGCCTTTGCTAAATGCCGGGCCGCGCACGGGGCCCGGCTCCGGCGATTTCGATGGGCGCATAGCTCAGTTGGTAGAGCAGCTGACTCTTAATCAGCGGGTCCAAGGTTCGAGCCCTTGTGCGCCCACCATCGAAAGCCTTCGCGCCGCCTTCGACTGACGGCGCCGCTACGCTCGCTCGCCGCTTCGATTCGACGTGCTCTCGTTGCGCGCGACGGCGCAAAAAGAAACGCGCCGGCGGGAGGTCGTCGCCGGCGCGTTCATGAGGACGGGCAAGGCTCAGTAGCAGACGTTGACCGGGCGATTGCCGATGTAGTTGCCCCAGCGGTCGTAGACCGGCTGATAGCGGGTGCAGTCGTAATTGTTCGCGGCGATCGCGGCGCCGGCGGCAAGGCCGATGACGCCGACGGCGGCGTAGGGGCCCCAGCCGTAGTGGTTGTGGTAGCCCCACCAGCCCGGGCCGGCGGAGGCCGGCGCGGCGGCGAAAACGGCGAAAGCAAGGGTCAGGGCCGCCACCGTTCCGGCGACCGTCTTCTTCAGCGAAGCGTTCATTGTCTTGGCTCCAAGGTTCGGCGCCGTCCGCCGCGAGCGGCGGTGGTCGCGTTGCGCTTGGAGCTTACGGGATGACCGCGCGCGGCCTTGGTCGCGCGCCGCCGGGATCGAGCGTTGGAAACGAAAACGTGATCGGCGGGGCGAGGCCCCTCTTTCTCACCAGTAACGGCAGACCGTATGGCCGGCGCTGCGGCTCCACCAGCAGTGCCGATGGGCGTAGCGGGGCCGGGTCAAGTCGGCGATCGCCACGCCGGCCACGGCGCCGAGCGCGCCGCCGACCACCGCCCCGCCGACCGAATGGGAGGCGACGCCGCCAACCACCGCGCCGGCGCCGCCGCCGAGCAGGGCGCCGTTGGTTTCACGGTCGGACAGGCCACAACCGGCGACCGACAGGGCGACAACGCTCGCGAGTAGCAGCTTATTCATCGGATCCTCGCCAGTCTGGAGGGTCTCATCGCGGCGAACGATAGCCGGACTGCGGCCGCCGGTACAGCGGCCGCACAGACAGAAACGCCGGGCGCGTCACTTGCGACACGCCCGGCGTTCAAACGCGAATTTCAGCCGCCTCAGGCCGCCTCTTCGACCGCCGCCTCTTCGCCGTCCGCCGCATCCGCCTTGGCGGCGCGACGCTGCGACTTCTTGAGGTGGCTCTCGATCAGCTTCAGCGCGTCGATCTCGGACAGCTTCTGCACCGCCGCGATCTCGCGCATGATCCGGTCGAGCGCCGCTTCGTAAAGCTGGCGCTCGGAATAGGACTGCTCGGGCTGCGCCTCGGAGCGGTAGAGGTCGCGCACCACTTCGGCGATGGCGTTGATATCGCCGGAATTGATCTTCGCCTCGTATTCCTGGGCGCGGCGCGACCACATCGTGCGCTTGACGCGCGCGCGGCCGGTCAGGATCTCGAGCGACCGCTTGGCGGCGTCGGGATCGGACAGCTTGCGCATGCCGACGCCCACGACCTTCGACGTCGGGACCCGCAACGTCATCTTGTCCTTGGCGAAATTGATCACGAACAGCTCGAGGCGGAACCCGGCCACCTCCTGATCCTCGACAGCGACGATCTGCCCGACGCCGTGGGCCGGATAGACGACGAATTCACTGACCTTGAACCCCTGACGCGGACCGGAGGCCGGCCTGGCCGACCTGACGGCGGCGGACTCCGTCTCGATTGCCGCGGCGACGTCGACCGGGCGTCCCTTGACCGGAAACGGCGCCCGCTTGCCGAGCGGCGCGGCGGGTTTGGCCGGCGCGGCGGCGGCCGGACGCGGCGCCTGAACCGCGGCGCGCGCCACCTTGCCGTCGACCGCGGGCTTGGCGGCGGCGGCCTTGGCGGCTTCGTTGACGACGGGCTTGGCCGCAGCGGCCTTGCCGGCCTTAGCGGCGACAGGCTTCGCGGCCGGAACCGCCGAAGCCGAACGTGCGCGACGCTTGGCGGCGGCGCTGGCCGCGGCGCGCGCCGCGCGGCGCTTGGCCTCGACCTTGTCCGTCTTGGCTTTGGCGTTGCGAGCGGTTTTGGCCTTGGCCGTCCGGCGCGGGGCCGATGCGGCGGCGGAAGGCTTGCGCTTGCGCGAGGCCGTCGATCTGACCGGCGCTTTCGTCTTCTTGGTAATCGTGCCGGACCCCTTCTTGCTCGCCTTCTTGCGCGCCGCCATGACGGAAAAACTCCAAACGCGATGACCGACCGGCCAGACGGATTTCCGAATTGCCGGTGCAGACAATCAAGAGATTAACGCTGTGTGCCCCAACTCTGAGGATATGGGGCGAGAATCGCGCCTTGCTAGGCCGCAGGGGGCCTTACAATGTTTTCTTTAGCACAATTTCGGCGAAGAATCAAAAATGACCGCGATCAGCGTTAAGCGGCGACGCGGCTCAATCCCCCTGGCCGGGTTTGGGCGAGAAGAACGCTGCGAATTTTGCCTCGATGCCGTCGTAGTCCTTCGCATCCGGCGCCGGCTCGCGTTTGGCCGTAATATTCGGCCAAGTCTTTGAATAGTCAGCGTTAAGGCGCAGCCAAGCGTCGAGATTGGGCTCGGTGTCGGGCTTGATCGCCTCAGCCGGGCACTCGGGCTCGCAGACGCCGCAGTCGATGCACTCGTCAGGGTGGATGACGAGCATGTTCTCGCCTTCGTAGAAGCAATCGACCGGACAGACCTCGACGCAGTCCATGTACTTGCACTTGATGCAGTTTTCGACCACCACGTAGGTCATTTCGCCGATCCTCGCCCTTTCCGTCGACGCCGCGCGTCGCAGGACGCCGTCCCCAAGTCGCAGCCCAGCGCTCTATACAGCAATTTCATCATAAGACTAGCCGCCGCGAAGCGAGGCGATCAAACGCCGCGCCCGCCGAGGACCGTCTCACTGGTTTTTGTCGCGCCCTTGCAGCAGCGGCTTGAGGGCGAGCAACTTGGCGAACGGCGAGTCGAGGTTGACGCGCGGCTCGGCCGGCGGCGGCCGCGGTCTGTCCTTGTCCGGCCGCTTCGCCTCCTCGTCGCGCGGGCGCCGATCGTCGCGGCGATCGCCCTTTGCGCCGGCGTCGCGCCGCCATTGCGGCGGAACGCGCCGGCCTTCGCCAGGCCGGGCGTCGCCACGCGCCTCGCCGGCGGCGGCCACGGGACGAGCGTCCTCCCCCGACGCGTTCCCCGACGCTTGGCGCTCGCGCCATGGCTTGCGCCCGCGCCCGTCCTGGAGGCGCGGACCTTCCTGGAGGCGCGGACCTTCCTGGGGGCGCGCGCCGTCCTGGGCGCTGACGCCGCCCTCGACCGTCGCCGCTATGCGTTGCGGGCGAAGGTCGCGATGGCGATGATGATGGGGGGCGTGGCGCGGGCGGCGCGGCGCCGGCCGCCAGACTTCGATCATCTCTTCTTCCGCCGGCGCGGCTTCGGCCGGCGCGGCTTCCGTCGGAGCGGATTCGCTCGGGCCGGCCTCAGCCAGCGACGCTTCGGGCGCGGGCGCGACCGCTTCGGACGACGACGAAAGCGCACTTTCGGCCGCATCCGCGACCGGCGCGGGCGCAGGTTCGATGGCGTCAGGCGCCGCGGCGAGTTCGCTGACGGCCACGACGGCAACCGGCGGCGCGGCCTCAACCGCGACAGGCTCGGCAGCGGCCTCCGCTTCCTTTGGCGCCTCCACGGACGCGGCGGCGTCGACGACCGCCGCTTCTTCGACCGGGGCCGCGCCTTCGGTCGCGATCGGCTCGGCCGCAGCTGGCGCCGTTTCGCCTTCCGCCGCGGGCGGAACCGCGACTTCGGCGACGGGCGCGGCGGCGGCGGCGGCGGCGCGGCGCGCGATCGCCGCCAGATAGGCCGATTTCTTGACTTGGTGGGCGACGAAGCCGAGCGAACGCAGGATCGACGCGAACGGCTCGCCCGAGCAGCCCGTCAGCGAAGTCATCTGCCCGGTGACGACGAAGCCGTCGGCCTCGTCGGCCGGTCCCGGCGTCGGCGAGCGCGGCAGCGCGGCGCGGATCAGGTCGGATAGCCGCTCGACGATGTCGACCCGCACCGCCCGATCGCCGCACAGGCGGAAGCCGGCGATGCGACAGAGTTCGGCCGAGGCCGGCGGCTCGGCGGCGAAGGACGTTCGTCCCGAAGCGGCGAAGTGCAGCAGCCGCTCGGCCCCGTCCTGATCGACGCCGGGCTGGGCCAACGCCCACAATTGCGCGCACAGCGTCCGCGCCGCCGGCTTCAGCAGCGCCGGGACATAGATGTAATGGGCGCCGAAGCGGACGCCGAGCTTGCGCAGGGCGCCGCGCGCTTCCTGGTCGAGCGCCTTGACCTCGGCCTTGACGCGCTCACGCTCCAGCACGCCGAGCGCCTGCGAGACCTTGAGGGCGATCGAGCGCGCCGCTTCGGGCGCGCCTTGCGCGTCGGCGAGCGCGATCAGGGGCCCGAGGACCCTATGCAGATAAGCGGCGAGCCATAGCGACAGACGGCGTTGGGCCGCCTCGCGGCCTTCCGACGGCAGCGCCTCGTCGGCGAGCAGCGTCGCGCCCGGCTCGAGCGACCCTACGCCCACGATGAGCTTGCCGATCGGATCGCCGAGCCAGCGGATCGCCCCGTCGCTGGCGAGCGTCAGCGCGTCATCGACCGCTTCGGCGAGCCGCGAGGCGCGCGCGGCGAGCGCCTGAACGATCGCCTCCTTGCGCGCGGCCTCGTCGAGACCGTCGGCGGCCGCCTCCCCCGCGGGGGCGAACAGCTGCAGGCCGCGGATGACGCCCGGGTCGAAGGCCGGCGCGGCCGGCGCATCTGGCGGCGCACCGTCAGCCGGCGTCGCTTCTGGCTCTGACATCGCGATACTCTGCAACCTCGATACGACGGATCGACGCCCGGCTTGTCGCCGCCGCAGCCGAGCGGCGACGTTCTTTACCTGAGGCTGGCCGCGGCGCCAATGGCGGGCGGCCGAGGCGGAGGGCCGCAGGCGCCGCGAGAAACCCATTATTTGCCCTCATGGCCTCAGGGTGCGATGCGGGCCCTTCGGCCCACTCGGGTGATTCGCGGCCAGGCATGTACCGCAACTTCCTCTCGGTCGGCGGGTTCACCGCCCTGTCGCGGCTGACCGGCTTCGCCCGCGATCTGATGATCGGCGCGGTGATGGGCGTCGGCCCGCTCGCCGACGCCTTCGTCGTCGCGTTGCGGCTGCCCAATCAATTTCGCGCGATCTTCGGCGAGGGCGCGTTCAACTCGGCCTATGTGCCGACCTATTCGCGCGTGCTGGTCGCCCAAGGGCGCGAGGCCGCCAATCGTCTCGCCAGCCGCGTCTTCACCCTGCTGCTCGTCTCGCAGGTCGTGCTGCTCGTCGCCGCGCTGGTCTACACCAACGCGCTCGTCGCGCTGATCGCGCCCGGCTTCTCCGAGCACCCGGATAAGTTCGCGCTCGCCGTCGGCATGACGCGCATCACCTTCCCTTATCTCGCCTTCATCACGCTGGCGACGCTGCACAGCGGCACGCTCAACGCGAACGGCTATTTCAGCGCCGCCGCTTTCGCGCCGGTGCTGCTCAACCTGTTCGTGGTGGGGTTCCTCGCGCTCGCCTTCCTCTTTCCCAACGCCGGCGTGGCGGCGTGCTGGGGCGTGTTCGTTTCCGGAATCGCGCAGCTCGCGCTGCTGATGGCGGAAGCGCGCCGGCGCGGCGTGCTCGAACGGCTCGCCGTTCCGCGCCTCGACCCCGACGTCAAGCAGTTCTTCGCCGCGCTCGGGCCGGCGGTGATCGGCTCGGCCGGCCAGCAGATCGCCATCCTCGCCGACACGATCCTCGCCTCGCTGCTGCCCAACAGCGCGAACTCGTCGATGTATTACGCCGAGCGGCTCTACCAACTGCCGCTCGGCGTGATCGGCGTCGCGGCCGGCACGGTGCTGCTGCCGGAAATGAGCCGGCGCCTCGCAGTCGGCGACGTGGGCGGCGCGGCGGCGGCGCAGAACCGTTCGATCGCGCTCACCTTCGCCCTCGCCGCGCCGTTCTTTGTCGCCTTTCTCGTGCTGCCCGAGGAGACGATGCGCGGCGCGTTCCTGCGCGGCGCCTTCACCGCCCAGGCGGCGCACGGCTCGGCGGCGGTGCTGGCCGCCTACGGGCTCGGGCTCGCGCCGATGGTGCTCATTCGCTCGGCGGTGGCGAGCTTCCAGTCGCGCGGCGACACGACGACGCCGATGCTGTGCTTCTTCGCCGGGCTGGCGGTCAATCTCGCGCTCAAGCTCGCTCTCTACCAGCCGATGGGGCCCGCCGGCCTCGCCCTGGCGACGGCGGCCGGCGCCTGGATCAATTTTGCCCTGTTGATCGCGCTCGGGATGCGGCGGCGATGGTTCGCCCCCGACAAGCGGCTGATCGAGAACATCGCCATCGCCGCCTTCGCCGCCGGCGCCGCGTCTTTCGCCGCGCCGTTCTGCTTCCTCGCCGCCGACCATTATCTCGGCCGCCTGCCGCTGCTGCGCAACGAACTCGACATCGTCGTCGTCGGGCTGCTCGCGTTCGTCGTCTATGCGATCGTCTACGTCCTGGGCGCGCTCGCCTTTGGCCGCTCTGCGCGAAAGCAATTGCTGTAACGAAAAACTTGGCTTGCCCGCCGGTCCGATTGTGCTAGGTGGGCGGCTGTTTTTCCGATTGCGTCAGGGATGTTCATGTCGCGCCGCTCGATCGTCATCATCGGCGCCGGTCACGCCGGCGTCCAGGCCGCGGCCAGTCTGCGCGAAGAAGGGTCGGACGATTCGATCGTCCTCATCTCGGGCGAGCCCGACCTGCCCTATCAGCGCCCGCCGCTGTCGAAGGCGTTTCTCAAGGGCGCGATGGACCTCGCCGGCCTGCCGCTGCGCGCCGAGCAGTTCTATCGCGAGAAACGGATCGACCTCAGGCGCGGCGTCCAGGCGACGCGCATCGACCTTGCCGCGCGGCGGGTCGAACTCGGCAAAGACGGCGCCGAATCGTTCGACCATCTCATCCTCGCCGCCGGCGCGCGGCCGCGGCCCTTCGCCATTCCCGGCGCCGATCTCGACGGCGTGCTGACTTTGCGCAACATCGCCGACGCGGCGGCGATCCGCGAGCGGCTTGGTCCCGGCCGGCGCGTCGTCGTCATCGGCGCCGGCTTCATCGGGCTCGAGATCGCCGCCACCGCGCTCGCGGTCGGCGGCGAGGTGACGGTGGTCGAGATCGCCCGCCCGCTCGGCCGCGCCGTGTCGCCGCCAACCTCGGACTTCTTTCTCGACGCGCACCGGGTCTTCGGCGCGCGCTTCCGTCTCGGCGTCGGCGTCAACGCGATCGAGGGCGCAAAGGGCGCCGCCGCCGCAGTCATCCTTTCTGACGGCGAACGCGCGCCCGCCGACCTGGTCATCGTCGGCGTCGGCGTGCTTGCCGAGGACTCGCTCGCGCGCGCGGCGGGGCTCGTCTGCGACAACGGCGTCGTCGTCGACGCCCATTTGGTCGCGTCAGACCCGGCGGTGTCGGCGATCGGCGACTGCGCGCTGTTCCCGCAGCATTCGGTCGGCCAGATGCTGCGCCTCGAATCGGTGCAGAACGCGACCGACCAAGCCAAAAGCGTCGCGCGGCGGCTGACCGGCAAGCCGGCGCCCTATGCGGCGCTGCCGTGGTTCTGGAGCGACCAGGGCGACCTCAAGCTGCAGATCGCCGGCCTGTCGCACGGCGTCGATCGCTGGGTCTTGCGCGGCAATCCGACCGATCGCGCCTTCGCCGCGTTCGGCTTCCGCGCCGGCGCGCTGGCGGCGGTGGAGACGGTCAATCGCGGCGCCGAGCACATGGCGGCGCGCCGCATCATCGGCGGCGGCCTGCCGATCAGCGCCGAGGAGGCCGCCGATCCCGCCTTCGACCTGCGCAAGCTCGCGCTTTCGGCCAAGGCTTGAAGCGTCACAGCGACGTCCACTTCAGCGCGTTGGCGATTTCGCCGACGATTCCGCGGCGGAACATCAACACGCAGGCGACGAAGACGCCGCCCTGAATGACCGTCACCCATTGCCCGTACTGGGCGAGATAGTTCTGCATCGACACGACGACGATTGCGCCGACGACCGGGCCGTAGAGCGTCCCCATGCCGCCGAGCAGGGTCATCAGCACGACTTCGCCCGACATGGCGAAGGCGACGTCGGTCAGCGAAGCGTTCTGGCCGACGATCGCCTTGGTCGCGCCGGCGAGGCCGGCGAGCGCCGCCGACAGGACGAAGGCGGCGAGCTTGTAGCGCTGGACGCGATAGCCGAGCGAGATCGCGCGCGGCTCGTTCTCGCGGATTGCCTTGAGGATCTCGCCGAACGGCGAATTGACCGCGCGATAGACGGTCAGAAAACCGAACAGGAACACGACCGCGACGAAGACATAGAGCAATGCCGGTTGGCTGAGATCGATCAACCCCAATGCGCGGCCCTGCGGTACGCCTTGGATGCCGTCCTCGCCGTGGGTGAACGGCGCCTCGACGCAGAAGAAGAAGATCATCTGCGACAGCGCCACCGTGATCATGGCGAAATAGATGCCCTGGCTGCGGATCGACAGCGCGCCGGCGACGAAGCCGAGGATTGCCGAACAGGCGACGCCGGCGAAGATCGCCAGAACCGGATCGAGCCCCCACACCTTGGCGGCGTGGGCGCAGACGTAACTCGCCGCGCCGAGGAACATCGCGTGGCCGAGCGACAGCAGGCCGACGTAGCCGATCAGCAGGTTGAAGGCGCAGGCGAAGAGGGCGAAGCACAACGCCTGCATGACGAAGAACGGATAGGCGACGAAGGGCGCGACGGCGATCAGCGCCAACATGACGACAAAGGCGACGGCGAACTGCCGCGTTTCGCGCGGGAGAGCGCCGGCGGGGGTGACGATCGGGTTCGCGCTCATCTCAGGCGACCTTGCCGAACAGGCCGGCCGGCTTGATCAGCAGCACGACGGCCATGATGACGAAGACGACGGTGTTGGAGGCTTCCGGATAGAAGACTTTGGTCAGGCCTTCGACGACGCCGAGGGTGAAGCCGGTGATGATCGCGCCGAGGATCGAGCCCATGCCGCCGATCACCACCACGGCGAAGACGACGGCGATGATGTCGGCGCCCATGCCCGGCCGCACCTGGTTGATCGGCGCGGCGAGCACGCCGGCGAGCGCGGCGAGGCCGACGCCGAAGCCGTAGGTGAGCGTGATCATGCGCGGCACGTTGAGGCCGAAGGCGCGGGTCATCGTCGGGTTCTCGGTCGCCGCGCGCAGATAGGCGCCGACGCGCGTCTTTTCGATCAGGAACCAGGTCGCGAAACAGACGAAGCCGGAGAAGCCGATCACCCAGGCGCGATAATTGGGCAGGAACATGAAGCCGAGGTTGTGCGCGCCGGCCAGTTGCGGCGGGATCGCGTAAGGCTTGCCCGAAGCGCCGAAATAGTTCTGGAACAACCCCTCGATCACCAGCGCCAGGCCGAAGGTCAGCAGCAGGCTGTAGAGCGGGTCGAGCCCGCGCAGGCGGACGAGCAATGTGCGCTCGACCAGCGCGCCGAAGGCGCCGACGATCAGCGGCGAGCCGATCAGCGCCCACCAGTAGTTGAGGCCGAGTTCGTGCAGCAGGAAATAGGCGACGAACGCGCCCATCATGTAGAGCGCGCCGTGGGCGAAATTGACGATGTTGAGCATGCCGAAGATGACGGCGAGGCCGAGGCTCAGCAGCGCGTAGAATGAGCCGTTGATCAGCCCGATCAGCAATTGCCCAAAGAGCTGCTGGGCGGTGATGGCGTGGCCGAAAATCATCGCCTCACGCCCCCTTGGCCGCCGGCCGGCGCTCGTCAGACGCCGAGACGCACATGCAGCTTCTCCATGTTGTTGGCGTCGAGGTCGGAATTGCCGAAGCCGATGCCGATGCGGCCGTGCTCCATTACGTAATAGCGGTCCGACACCGTCGCGGCGAAGCGGAAGTTCTGCTCGACCAGCAGAATGGTGAAGCCGTCGCGCTTCAGCTCGGCGATGGTCTGGCCGATCTGACGGATGATGACCGGCGCCAGGCCTTCGGTCGGCTCGTCGAGCATCAGGAAACGCGCGCCGGTGCGCAGGATGCGGGCGATCGCCAGCATCTGCTGCTCGCCGCCCGACAGCTTGCCGCCGCCGCTGGCGAGGCGCTCGGCGAGATTGGGGAAGAGCGCGAAGATGCGTTCGAGCGTCAGCCCGCCGGGCGCGACGCGCGGCGGCAGCAGCAGGTTCTCGCGCACGCTGAGGCTGGCGAAAATCGCACGCTCCTCGGGGCAGATCGCCATGCCGAGACGCGCGATGCGGTCGGAAGAGAGGCCGACCGTCTCGCGGCCGGCGAAGACGACCGAGCCGCTGCGCTTGCCGACGATGCCCATGATCGCTTTCAGCGTCGTCGTCTTGCCGGCGCCGTTGCGGCCGAGCAGCGTGACGACTTCGCCCGGACGCACCTCGAAGTCGACGCCATGGAGAACATGCGACTCGCCGTACCAGGCCTGCAACCCGGAGACGACGAGCGTCGGCGCGGCGGCCTCAGCCGTAGCCATGTCCGTCTCCCATATAGGCCTGCCTGACTTGCTGGTTGGCGGAGATGGCTCTGTAGTCGCCCTCGGCGAGCACCCGGCCGCGCGTCAACACGGTGATGCGGTCGGAGAGGTCGGCGACGACTTGCAGATTGTGCTCGACCATCAGGATGGTGCGATGGGCCGAGACGCGCCGGATCAGCGCGGCGATGCGCTCGATGTCCTCGAGGCCGAGGCCCGCCATCGGTTCGTCGAGCAGCAGCATCTCAGGGTCGAGCGCCAGCGTCGTGGCGATCTCCAGCGCGCGCTTGCGGCCATAGGGGAACTCGACCGCGACCGAATGAGCCCAGTCGCCCAGGCCGACCTGATCGAGCAGTTCCAGCGCGCGCGCGTTGAGCGGCGTCAGCGCCTTCTTGGAGCGCCAGAAGTCGAAGCTGTCGCCGCGATGGCGCTGCAGCGCGACGCGCACGTTCTCGAGCGCGGTCAGATGGGGAAAGATCGCCGAGATCTGGAACGAGCGGGCCAAGCCGAGGCGGGCGACGTCGGCCGGGCGCGTACGGGTGATGTCGCGGCCGTTGAACAGGATGCGGCCGAAGCTCGGCGCGACGAACTTGGTCAGCATGTTGAAGCAGGTCGTCTTGCCGGCGCCGTTGGGGCCGATCAACGCGTGAATCGAGCCGCGCCTGACCTTGAGATTGACGTCGCTGACCGCCGCGAAGCCGCCGAAGGACTTGCCAAGGCCTTCGGTGACAAGGATGTCGTCCTCGCTCATCGCCGCCGACCGTCCGCCCGCATGCGTTCCCCCGAATTCCGCTTTGCCTAGTCAAGGCACGGCGAGGCGGGGCTTGTAAAGCCCGACCATCGGCAGATTGCGAGGGAATTGCGGGCGGCGGCGGTTCAGGCCGGATCGGGCGGGCCGAGGCGATTGTGCAGGCGCCGCTCCCAGTCGAGCGCTTGGCGGACGATCGCGTCGAGATCGTCGCGCTTCGGCCGCCAGCCCAGCGTGCTGCGGACGCGCTCGGCCTTGGCGACGATCGCCGCCGGGTCGCCCGGCCGCCGCGGCGCGTGGTTGACCTTGAAATCGACGCCGGAGACGCGCTTGACGACCTCGATCACCTCCTTGACCGTCGCGCCGTGGCCGTAGCCGCAATTGCAGGTCAGGCTGTCGCCGCCCGCTCGCAAATAGGCGAGCGCGGCGAGATGGGCGTCGATCAGGTCGGTGACCTGGATGTAGTCGCGCACGCAAGTGCCGTCGCGGGTCGGGTAGTCCTCGCCGAAGACGTCCATGCTGGCAAAACGGCCGAGCGCCGTCTGCACGCCGCGCTTGATCAGATGGGTGGCGTTGGGGGTCGACTGGCCGAGCCGCCCCTGGGGGTCGGCGCCGGCGACGTTGAAGTAGCGCAACGCGACGTAACGCAGGCCGTAGGCGCGGCTCGAGTCCTGCAGCATCCACTCGACCATCAGCTTCGACCGGCCGTAGGGAGAGATCGGATTGAGCGTCGCGTCCTCGGCGACGGGCTCGGCCGAAGTCTCGCCATAGACCGCCGCGGTGGATGAGAAGATGAAATGCTTGACGCCGCCCTCGACGGCGCACCGGATCAGGCTTAACGCCTTGGCGGTATTGTTGTCGTAGTAGCCGAGCGGGTCGCCGATCGATTCGGGGACGACGATCTTGGCGGCGAAATGGGCGATCGCGTCGATTCCATGTTCGCGGATCAATCGGGCGACCAGCGCCGAATCGCCGAAATCGCCGACCACCAGCTTGGCCGGCGGCTGGACCGCCCAGGCGAAGCCGGTCGACAGATTGTCGAGCACGACCACGTTTTCGCCGGCGTCGCCGAGGCCGAGCGTCATATGGCCGCCGATGTAACCCGCCCCGCCGGTCACCAAAACCGCCATCGCGTCACCGCGGCCCTTGCGGGCCCGCGTCCCCTTTTGACAAATGGAGGCCAATCGGCGAGCCATGGCCGCCGTCCCGTCGCCGGAAGCGCAATACACTCCGCGCGGCGGATTGACCACAGCTTCGCACGCGACTTCCGTTGTGAACCGCCGCGTCAAAGAGGAAACGAAAGGCATTTTCCCGATGCGTAAACCCATCCGCAAGGCTGTGTTGCCGGTGGCCGGTCTCGGCACGCGATTTCTGCCGGCGACCAAGGCGGTGCCTAAGGAAATGCTGACGGTGGTCGACCGGCCGATCCTTCAGCACGTCGTCGACGAGGCGCGCGCGGCGGGGATCGAGAAATTCATCTTCGTCACCGGCCGCAACAAGGGCGTCATCGAGGACCATTTCGACATCGCCTACGAGCTCGACGACACGCTGCGCCGGCGCGGCAAGCTGCAGCAGATCGAGGCGTTGAAGGCGGACATGCTGCCCGAGGGCGCGGCGATGTTCACCCGCCAGCAGGCGCCGCTCGGGCTTGGCCACGCGGTGTGGTGCGCGCGCGACCTCGTCGGCCGCGAGCCGTTCGCGCTGCTGCTGCCCGACATGGTCACGTCGGCGGGGCCGCGCGGCGACCAATGCCTCGCCCAATGCGTCGAAGTCTACGAGCGCTTCGGCGGCAACGTCGTCGCGGTCGAGGAAGTTTCTCCAGAGGAGACCCAGTATTACGGCATCGTCGGCATCGGCGAGGACGAAGGCCACGCCTTCGAGATCAATGGCATGGTCGAAAAGCCGCCGAAGGGCACGGCGCCGTCGAACCTGATCATTTCCGGCCGCTACATCCTGCAGCCGGAAATTTTCGACTTCCTCGAAAACGTCGAGAAGGGGTTCGGCGGCGAGATCCAGCTCACCGACGGCATGATCGAGCTCGCCAAGCGCCAGTTCTTCCATGGCGTGCGCTTCGACGGGCGCAGCTACGACTGCGGCTCCAAGCTCGGCTTCCTCAACGCCAACATCGCTTTCGCGCTGATGCGCGAGGACCTCGGCCCGCAACTGCGCGCGGAACTGAAGAAGCTCGATCTGTAGGCGAGGCGGCTCAGCGCTGCAGCTTGAGGCCGAGCATGAAGACATCGGCGACGTAATTGGAATTGGCCGCGTTCGATTCATAGATCTGGCGGCTGGCGCTCGCTTTCAGCACCAGCTCGCGCGACACGTGATATTCGGCGCGCAGTCCGTAGGTCGCGGTCGAATCGCGCTGCGTCACGCCGACGTAGGTCTCGCCCGACCAGCTCGCCGTGGCCCCGAGCGTGAAGGCGCGCGTCAGCTCGTGGGCGACGTCGAGCGAATAGGCGCGGGTCAAGACGCCCGAGGCGCCGGCGACGACGGAGTCGCCAAGCGTCGTCTGCGCTTTCGCCGTCACCGTGGTCAGCGGCGTCGCCGACCAGATCAGCGACGCGTCGATCACCGGGCCGCCGAAATTCTCCAGGCGCGGATCGACATAGGCGCGCGCGCCATAGCCGAAGCTCGCTTCGCCGGTAAGCTGGCGGGTGAAGGCGAGCGTCGCGCCGGCAACCGCCTGCCAGCCATCCGAATTGCGATCGTAACCGTTGTAATCGATCGAAGAATCGTAGCGGCGCGCGTCGGCGCCGAGCTCGACGAAGGGCGAGATCGCCTCGCTCAGCCGGTAGGAGACGCGGCCGCGCAGGCCCCAATCGTCGAAATCGTCGCTGGCGAGATCGTCGGTCCCGGCGCTCGCATAGGTGGTGCGGTCGAGAGTCGCATGCAGCGCCAGCGTCAGGTCGCCAAACTTCTGCGCGCCGCCGAGGGTCGCGCCGTAGGTCGAGACCAACGGATGCGCGGTCGTCCCCGTTCCCGAGCCGAGGCCGAGCGAGGTCAGCGTCTGCTCGCTGACGTTGAAACGGCCTTCGGCGTCGAACGACAGGTCGCGGCTCGCGTCGTAACGCCCGTCGAGCGTGCCGCTCGCGGTCGGCGAATTGGCGCTGGGGTCGTCGAAATAGTCGGTGTAGGCGCCCTTCAACTGGCCGTGCAGATCGCTGCGCGACCAGTCGGATTGCAGCGCGACGCCCGCTTCGGTCGTCTCGAAGGCGCTGCCGCGTTGCGGCCCGGGGCTCAGGCCGGGATTGGAGGCCCAGCCGCCATCCTCTTCGACATAGGGCGTCAGCTTGAGATCGCCGACGCGAAAGCCGACGGGATCGAACGGCTTGTCGTCGGGGGCGGGCTTTCGCCGTTGCGGGGTCGGCTGGGCCGCGACGGTCGGCGCCGGAACCTTGGCTTGCGGGTCGGCCGGGCCGCCGCGCAAGCCCAGCCGTTGCGCGCCGGGATAGGGCTTGAGCGGCGGCAGCTTCGTCGCATCGGCCTTGGCCGGCTTGGTCTTCGTGTTCGCGTCGTTTGCCCCGTCGACCGGCGGCGCGATCGTCGGCGCGGCGGTTGCGGCGTCGGGCGTCTGGATCGGCGCGGCTTGCGTGAGCGGCGAGGCGGCGTCGGCGAGCCTTTCCGTCGCGCCGCGCAGACCGAGGTCGGCGTCCTGGGCGAAAGCGGGCGCAAACGCCCCGCCGAGCCCCGCGGCCAGCGCGCCGAGGGCGACCCAGCGAGCGCGGCGAAGCTCGACCAGACGCGACCGCACGAAGGCTCCTTTCGCCCGCGCGTCAGCCGCTTTACGGGCGCTTCGAGGGTTAGGCCGGTATGGTTAATGGCGGCTTAAACGGCCGGGCGGCGGGACCCATTGGCGCACGGGGATGATTGGCGGCGGCGGTCGTGCTAAGAGCGCGCATGACAACCAGCTCCGTCGAAGCCGTGGCCACTGGGCTGCGCACGATTTTCATTGAACAACAAGGTCTTACGGCGATGGCCGAGGCGCTCAGGGCGCCCGGCGGCGATGGCCTCGGGGCCGCCTTCCGCCGCGCCGTCGAGACGATCGCCGCCGCGCCCGGGCGGGTGATCGTCACCGGCTTGGGCAAATCCGGCCATGTCGGGCGCAAGATCGCCGCGACCTTCGCCTCGACCGGCCAGCCGGCGTTCTTCGTCCACGCCACCGAGGCGAGCCACGGCGACCTCGGCATGCTGCAGAACGGCGACGTCGTCATCGCCGTCTCGTGGTCGGGCGAGACGCCCGAGCTGGCGGCGGTCGTCACCTACGCCAAGCGCTTCGCCATCCCGCTGATCGCCATCACGTCCAACGGCGACAGCGCGCTCGGCCGCGAGGCCGACGTTCGCCTCTGCCTGCCCAACACCCAGGAGGCATGCCCCAACGGCCTTGCGCCCACCACTTCGACGACGATGCAACTCGTGCTCGGCGACGCGCTGGCGATGGCCCTGCTCGAAGGCAAGGGCTTCACCGCGCGCGACTTCCGCGTCTTCCACCCCGGCGGCAAGCTCGGCGCCAAGCTCGCGTTCGTGCGCGATGTCATGCATCGCGGCGACCGCATCCCGCGCATTCGCCTCGGCGCCAAGATGGCCGACGCGATCCTCGAAATGAGCGCCAAAGGGTTCGGCTGCGTCGGCGTGTTCGACGATTCCGACAAGCTGGTCGGCATCATCACCGACGGCGACTTGCGCCGCCATCTGAAATCGCACCGTATCGTCGATACGCCGGTCGAGGAGGTGATGACCCGTTCGCCGCGCACCGTCGCCCCCGACGCGCTGGTCGCCGAGGCGCTGGAGCTGATCAGCCGCAAGATCTCGGCGCTGCTGGTGGTCGAAGCCGGCGAGGTCGTCGGCATCATCCACTTCCACGACCTGCTCAGCGTCGGCGCGGCCTGATCCGCTAGCGCGACAAACCGGCTGGCGGCCGGCGCGACCGTCCAGGGAGCGCTTGGCGGCGATTGCGCGCGCGGCGCTTCCGCTCCGCCGAGCAAACAATGAACACGCTCGCCCAGGAGTCCCAATGAGTGGCCTGCGACGGCGCACATCCTTGCCTTGGCGGCCCCGCTATGGCAAAAGCCCGCCGTCCGCCGCGGCAGGAATCCGCGCGCGAAGGCTGCAGTAGCTCAGTGGTAGAGCACTCCCTTGGTAAGGGAGAGGTCGAGAGTTCAATCCTCTCTTGCAGCACCAGCAAATTCCATCAATACAATCAATGAACTATAAGCGGGTCGGCGGCTTCGTGGCGCCTGCGCCGGCCGACATGGGCGAATCGCGACGCCTGCCGGCGTGGCGCGACCGAAGCGGGTCGACGGCGTCTCTTGCTTCCGACAAAGCGCCGCCGGCAGGCTCATGCTTCGGCGCGGGAACGACAGCCGATCGGCGCCGATCAGCAGGCGAGATCCAGACCGACATCCAGAATTGGCGCGCTATGCGTGAGCCAGCCGACGGAAATGAGATCGACGCCCGTCGCGGCGATCGCCGGCGCCGACTGAGGCGTCACCCGACCTGAGGCTTCCGAAATCGCGCGGCCGGCGATGCGATCGACGGCGCGGCGAAGGTCGTCGAGGTCCATATTGTCGAGCAGCACCGCGTCGACGCCTTCCGCCAGCGCTTCATCGAGCTGGGCGAGCGTATCGACTTCGACCTCGATCTTGACCAGATGGCCGACGTGGGCCTTCGCGCGCCGGATCGCGGGGACGATTCCACCCGCGACCGCCACGTGGTTGTCCTTGATCAGAACCGCGTCGTCGAGACCGAAGCGATGGTTGGCGCCGCCTCCGGCTCTCACCGCGTACTTTTCGATCGCGCGAAACGTCGGCGTCGTCTTGCGCGTGCAAACGATTCGCGCCTTCGTCCCGGCGACGCTTGCGACAAGCGCGGCGGTCGCCGAGGCGACGCCGCTCAGCCGGCTGAGAAAATTGAGCGCGACCCGTTCGGCGCCGAGGATTCCCTGCGCCGATCCCGAGACGCGCGCCACCGTCTCGCCCGCGCCGACCGCCGCGCCGTCCGGTCTTTCAATCTCGAACGCGATCTTGGGGTCCATCAGCGTGAAGGCGAGCCTGGCGAGATCGAGACCGGCGATCACGCCGGCCTGACGGGAGACGAAAGCGCCCGCGATCGCCAGATCGGCGGGCGCGATCGCGTCGGTCGTGATGTCGCCGGCGCGGCCGAGGTCCTCGATCAGGGCGGCGCGAACCAGCGGTTCGACGATGATCGGCGGCAGGAGAGCGAGCGGCATCGTTCAGGCCTTGCGAAAGTTGGCGGTGAAGGCGAGTTCGCGCGCCGAGCAAAGCGCTTCGGCGAGCGTCACGGTTTGCCTGGCGGGCGCTTGCGCCTTGCCGGGAAAGTCGACGCGCGCGTGCGCGCCGCGCGATTCTTCCCGCCGCAACGCGGCGACGCAGATCATCATCGCCACCGCTGCAGGGTCCGCGCCGGATTCGTCGCCATCGGCGAGCGGCAGAAGCGCCCTGATACCGGCGCGTAGGCCCTCCGCGTCGCGTTCGACCCCGGCGGCGGCGGACAACGCGCGGCGAGCGCCGGCCGGATCGGGCGCAGCGTCGCTGAAACGGCGGCGAACCGGCGCCGCGCGGGTCGCGGTCGCGCTGGCGACGTCGTCGGCGACCCAGCCGGCGAAGACGACCGCTTCCGTGAGGGAATTGCTGGCGAGGCGATTGGCGCCGTGCAGCCCGGTGCAGGCGACCTCGCCGCAGGCCCAAAGCCCATCGATCGAACTGCGCCCCGTTTGGTCCACGACGATCCCGCCCATGTGATAATGCTCGGCGGGCCGAACCGGTATGAGATCGCGCGTCGGGTCGACGCCATGCCGCGCGCAGATCGCCGACACCGAGGGGAACCGCGACCCGAACCGGGCGCCGATCGCGCGCGCATCGAGAAACACGCGGCGCCCGGCGCGTCTTCGTCGCCAGATCGCGCGCGCGACCACGTCGCGCGCCGCCATCTCGCGGCCCGGAATGTCGGCCATGAAACGCTCGCCGGCGTCATCGACGAGGATGGCGCCTTCGCCGCGCACCGCTTCGGTGATCAGCGGGGCCGGCCGCGTCGCCGCCTGCAGCGCGGTCGGATGGAACTGCACGAATTCGAGGTCGGCGAGCGCGGCGCCCGCGCGCGCGGCGAGCGCCAAGCCTTGCCCGAAGCTTCCCAGAGGGTTGGTGCTGACGTCATAGAGCCCGCCGACGCCGCCGGTCGCCAGCACGACCGCGTCCGTCGCAATCGCCGCGCTCTCGTTCGCGCCCGTTACGACGACGCCGCGAATTTTGCCGTCCTCGACCAGAAGACGCCGCGCCGCCGCGCCTTCCAGCGCCGTGATCGACAGCGTTCGTCGGACGGCTGCGGTCAGGGCCCGCATGACCTCGCGCCCCGACCCGTCGCCCTCGGCGTGAACGACGCGGCGACGGCGATGCGCCGCCTCCTGGCCGAGTTCGAGGCGTCCTTCTGCGTCGCGATCGAATCGGGCGCCCCAAGCCGCCAGCTGCTCGATCGCCGCCGGCGCGGCGCGGGCGAAGCGGCGCACGACTTCCTCGTCGCAAAGGCCGTCGCCGGCCGCGAGCGTGTCGATTGCGTGTTGCTCGGCGTCGTCGCCGTCGCCGACGGCGGCGGCGAGTCCGCCCTGCGCCCAGTTGGTCGAACCCTCGGCGCCGAGCGGTCCCTTCGAGACGACCACGACCGGACGCGGGGCGAGGCGCAACGCCGTCGCCAGCCCAGCGATCCCGCCGCCGACGACGACCACCCGCCCGTCGAGCGCTGAGACGTCGCCGGTCATAGCGCCGTCATCCGTTCGACCGCGCGGCGCGCCCGCGTCGCAACGGCAGGATCGATCTCGATCGCCGTCGTCATCGTCTCCAGGGCGCGCCGAATGGCGGGCAGCGTGATCCGCTTCATGTGAGGGCAGAGACCGCATGGCCGCAGGAACTCGACCTCCGGATGTTCACCGGCGATGTTGTCGCCCATCGAGCACTCCGTCAGCAGCAGGGCCCGACGCGGGCGGCGCTCGGCGACGAACGCCGACATCTGGGCGGTCGAGCCGGAAAAGTCGGCGGCGGCGACGACCTCCGGCGGGCACTCGGGGTGCGCGAGCACGACGGCGTCCGGGTAGACGGAGCGCAGTTCGCGGACATCCCCGGCGCGAAAACCTTCGTGGACCTCGCACGCGCCGTCCCAGGAGATGATCTCGACCGCCGTCGTCTTGGCGACGTTGGCGGCGAGAAACCTGTCGGGCAGCATGATGACGCGCGGCGCGCCCAGCGACTCGACGACGTCGCGCGCATTGGCCGACGTGCAGCAGATGTCGACCTCCGCTTTCACCGCCGCCGTCGTATTGACGTAGGCGACGATGGGAACGCCGGGGTGGCGGCGGCGAAGCGAACGCACGTCCTCGGCGACGATCGAGGTCGCCAACGAACACCCCGCGCGCGTATCCGGAATCAGCACGACCTTGTCCGGGTTCATCAGCTTGGCGGTCTCGGCCATGAAATGAACGCCGGCCATTACGACGACGCGCGCTTCGATCTTCGCCGCCGCCTTGGCGAGCGCCAGGCTGTCGCCGACGACGTCGGCGACGCAGTGGTAGATTTCGGGCGTCATGTAATTATGGGCGAGGACGACCGCGTCGCGTTCGCGTTTGAGGCGCAAGATCGCCTCGATGTCGGGCATGTAGGTCAACCATTCGATCGGCGGAATGACGCGACTGACCCGCGGATAAAGCGCCTCGAGGTCGAAATCCTGCGCGCGAGCGTTCATGTTATTCTCATAGTGAGCATATCACGACGCTTATTCTTAGTTTGATAATAAGTGCGCGTCAAGAGGGGGGATGTCGGTCAGCGGCTCTCGTCGATAGCGGACCCGCAGCGGACGACATGAAAGAACGAAGACCGTTTGCGACAGGTCCGCAATCGCCGATTGCCGGCGCTTTGCGCGCTCGGCCCGCAGTTCGGCTGCTAGGCGTTCGCGGGCGCGGCGCCGGCCTGGCGACGGCGAACCGCATCGAGCGCGTCGCGTCACGCCTTGGCGATCGGCAGCTTCGTCCCGACGACGGCGCGCTCTTCTTTCACCGCCTCGCGGAAGCGGAAGGCCTTTGCCGGTCGTCCCCCCGTTTCGGCGACCATGTCGCCAGTCTCCTCGACCAGTTGCTGCTGCTCGATCAGGCGGCGAAAGTTCGGTTTGTGCAGGTTCATCCCAGCGATCGCCTCGACGCAGCGCTGTAGCTGCAGCAGCGTGAAGGCCGGCGGCATCAGCTCGAAGACGACGGGGTTGTATTTGATCTTGGCGCGCAGGCGGGCGATCCCGGTCGCCAGGATCCGCCGATGGTCGGCGACCATGGCTCGGCCGAGCCCGTTGGCCCCGCGGCCTGAAGGGTTGGCCTCGGACGCCAGCCCGGCCTCGTAAAGCAATTCGTAGCGCTGCAGCGCCAACTCTTCGTTCCACCGCCGACCGTCGAGGCCGAAGGCGATTTCGGCGCGGGTCCGGCGGCTCTCCTTCGCCAGGCGCGACCCGCCGGCCGCCATCCACCGCTTGAGCTTCGGCTCGATCGACGCCGCGAGCGGCTGGGCCGCGCGCTGGCGCTGGTCTTCCCACGGGAAGTAGTCGTACCAGCGGCGCCAACTCGCGCCCGCGACCGCCGCCGCTTCCGCCTCCGCGCGCGTCAGGCCGAGATAGCTGATCGAAATCCGCCGCCCGGCGCCGAGCCCTTCGCCGCGTTCGCGGTCGGCGAAGGTGTAGAGCTGCTCGAGATAGCCCAGCGCGTGGCCTGTCCGCTGCTCCACCCAGGCGCGCAGTCCGGATTGGAGCGAGCGGTGCGCGACCTCGAACGGGCCCGACGGCAGCGCGTCGCCCGCTTCGACCGTCATGACCATCGGGTCTCCGCTCGGCACGGCGACGATCACGGCGATCAACTCCGCCGAAACGCTCCCGGTTGGAGCGTCAAAAACTGTCTTCGCGGACATTCGAGTCAATTGATGGAGCGCCGCGGCGACTTAGAGGCGAGGCTGAACATTTGGTCAAGCCGGCCCGCCTCCGGGCTTCGGGACCAGGGGAGGCTAAAGAACGCCAACTTATGAGCTTGCCCCCGGCGCCGGACTGCGCGAGCCGGAGGATCGCAGGCAGGTCAAAACGACGCCAGTCGCAACCGAATCGAGCGCCGATTGGCGCCGACCATTCTCAAGGCGCGCCGGCGTCTCGGCTTTCCCGTTTTTCACGCGCCGCCTTGAACACGAACACGCCCGTGCGCTTGATCTCGGCGTCTTCGAGCGCGCGCGAGGTCGGGACCGAATATTCGGCGACGCATTCGAGCCGGTCGAGGGCGAGATAGCTGCGGCGCGGATCGCCGACGAGCACCAGCGCGCCGCGCCGCGCGAGGCCTTCGAGCCAGGCGAATGCGGCCGCCGCCATGTCGCGCTCATAGGCGACGTCGCCGGCCAGCACGACGTCCCAGCCGCGGTCCTGGCCGATCACGTCTTCAGCCAGCACGTCAACCGAGACGCCGTTCGCGGCGGCGTTGAGCGCGATCGCGGCCTGGGCGAACGGGTCGATCTCGCTCGCCTCGACCTTCGCCGCGCCGGCGAGCGCGGCGGCGATCGCGACGATCCCCGAACCGGAGGCGAAGTCGAGCGCGCGCCGGCCGGCGATGCGGCCGGAATGATCGCCGATCCAGCGCGCCAGCGCCTGTCCGCCCGCCCAGGCGAAGGCCCAGAACGGCGGCGGCAAGCCGGAAGCCTGCAGCTGAGTCTCGGTCTTGGTCCACAGCTCGACCGCTTCGTCGGCGAGATGAAGCCGCATTTCGGGCGCGAGCGGCGGGGCGAGCAGCCGCGTGTTGGCTCGGATGAAGGCGGCGCGCTCCTCGGCCGGCGCCGCCGTCACGGATGCCAATGCAGGGCGGAGACCAGGGTGAACAGGCGGCGCGCGGTCGCCTCGTCGATCTCCACCTTGTCGGCCAGGCGCGCGGCGAGCAGCCCGGCGCCCTCGTTGTGCAGCGCTGTCCGGGCGCGGTCCATTTCCTGGATCTGACGCGGGCCGGCGCTGCGAATCGCCGTGTAATAGTTCTCGCAGATGTTGAAGTAGTCCTTCAGCAGCGGCCGAAACGGCGTCATCGACACCGCAAACTCGACGACGGGAACGCCGGCGCTGGTGCGCACTTCGAAAGTGAGTCGCGACTCCACCTGAGCGATGCGAAGGCTATAGGGCCCGTCGTCGCGGCCGCGCACGCCGAAGCGATTGTCCTCGATCAGGTCGAACACCGCGGCCGCGCATTCATGGTCGCGGTCGGCAAGTCCGCGCGGAATCGACTTCTCGTCGAACTTCACTTCCGCCAGCCGGTTGCGGTCGGGCTGGGCCTCGTCGTTCACGTCGCGCCGTCCCGCCCCAGACGCAGCGCCACCGATCGCGCGTGGGCGGTGAGGCCCTCGGCCTCGCCGAGCGTCACCGCCGCCGGTCCGAGCGTCGCCAGCGATCGCGCGTCGCATTTGAGGATCGACGTGCGCTTGACAAAGTCATAGACGCCAAGCCCCGAGGAGAAGCGCGCTGAACGCGACGTCGGCAGCACGTGGTTCGAGCCGCCGACGTAGTCGCCGATCGCCTCGGGCGTATGCGGCCCGAGGAAGATCGCGCCGGCGTTGGCGATCGCCGCCGACAGCGCTTCGGCGTCGCGGGCGATGATCTCGAGATGCTCGGGCGCGATGCGGTCGATCAGCGCCGGCGCGGCGGAAAGCTCGGCAACGAGAATGATCGCGCCGTAGTCGCGCCAGCTCGCGCCGGCGATCGCGGCGCGCGGCAGGTCGGCGAGCTGCGCTTCGACCGCGGCGGCGACGTCGCTCGCCAGGCGCGCGTCGTCGGTGACGAGGATCGACTGCGCCGCCTCGTCGTGTTCGGCCTGAGCGAGAAGGTCGGCCGCGACGAACTCGGCGTCGGCGCTGGCGTCGGCGAGCACGACGACCTCCGACGGGCCGGCGATCATATCGATGCCGACGACGCCGAACACCCGCCGCTTGGCCGCCGCGACGTAGGCGTTGCCGGGGCCGACGATCTTGGCGACCGGCGCAATGCTCTCGGTTCCGTAGGCGAGCGCGGCGATCGCCTGGGCGCCGCCGACGCGGTAGATTTCGCTCACGCCGGCGATCTTGGCCGCGGCGAGCACCAGGGGATTGAGCCTGCCGTCGGGCGTCGGTACGACCATGGCGAGACGGCGGCAGCCGGCGACAGCCGCCGGCGCGGCGTTCATGATCACCGATGACGGATAGCTCGCCGCGCCGCCAGGCACATAGAGGCCGACCGCGTCGATCGCCCGCCAGCGCCAGCCGAGCTGGACGCCCAGGTGGTCGACGAACGAAACGTCGCCGGGAAGCTGGCGGCGGTGATAGGAGAGCACCCGCTCGTGGGCGAGCTCCAACGCGTCCAGCGCCTTGCGATCGCAGGCGTCGAACGCCGCCTCGATCTCGGCCGGCGCGATGCGGAAGCCCGAGCGCGACAGGTCGACGCGATCGAAGCGCAGCGTGTAGTCAATCAACGCCGCGTCGCCGCGCGCCCGCACGTCGGCGATGATCGCAGCCACCGCGGCGTCGACGTCGACCGACGCCTCGCGCTTGGCGGCGAGCAGGGCGCGGAACCGCGGCTCGAACTCCGCGGCGCGCATATCGAGTGTGACCGCCATGACGAGCTCCGCGGCCGCGCCTCTAGAACGACTCGGCGCTGGTCAGCGCGTGGCCGGGACATTCCTGCGCCGGGCGGCGCGGGCCGACGTCGACGAGTTCGGCCTCGAGGCACTCGACCTCGAGCCGCACCACCGCGCCGTCGGCGAAGGCGAGCAGCACCATGCCCGATGGCGCATCGGTGATCTCGAACGTCACCGCCAGCAGATTGAGCACCCGCGACTCGTCGCCTTCGTCGAGGCCGAGATGCGACACCTTCAGCACCCGGTCGAACCGCAGCACCGAGCCGATGCGCTCGGCGCGGCCTTCTTCGGCGCCCACCCAGTCGTAGCGCATGCCGCTGACCAGGAATCGCTTCTGGCTCGGCAGCCAGCGCAAGTCGGCGCGCCTGAGGCAGGTGTCCTGGGCTTGGGCGGAAATCACGCCAAGGCCTTCGCGGTCGAGCGCGATCAGCTTGAGTTTGTCGAGCGTCTGCGTCATCGCCTCAGCCCGAAATGCGCTCGATGTCGGCGCCGCAGGCGGAGAGCTTCTGCTCAAGCCGTTCGAAGCCGCGATCGAGATGATAGACGCGATTGACCGTCGTTTCGCCTTCGGCGGCGAGCGCGGCGATCACCAGCGAGACGGACGCGCGCAGGTCGGTCGCCATCACCGGGGCGCCGAGCAGCTTGTCGACGCCCTCGACGACCGCCGTGTCGCCGTCGAGCTTGATGCGCGCGCCGAGCCGCGCCAGCTCCTGGACGTGCATGAACCGGTTCTCGAAGATCGTCTCGGTGATGCGCGAGACGCCGCGGGCGCGCGTCATCAGGGCCATGAACTGCGCCTGCAGGTCGGTCGGAAAACCGGGGAACGGCGCGGTCGAAATGTCGACCGCGCCAATGCCGGCGCCGTTGCGCGCGACGCGCACGCCGCGATTGTCGCTCGACACCTTCGCCCCGGCGCGCGACAGCGCGTCGAGCGCCTCCTGGAACAGGTCGGGGCCGACGCCCTCGAGCAGGATGTCGCCGCCGGTCATCGCCACCGCGGTCGCGTAGGTGCCCGCTTCGATGCGGTCGGGCAGCACGCGATGGCGCGCGCCGTTGAGCCGCGCGACGCCGGTGATTTCGATTGTCGAGGTTCCCGCGCCCTTGACGCGCGCGCCCATCTTGTTGAGGCAGTCGGCGACGTCCTTCACCTCCGGCTCGCGCGCCGCGTTGGCGATCAGGGTCGAACCGCGCGCCAGCGCCGCCGCCATCATCGCCACGTGCGTGCCGCCGACCGTCACCTTGGGAAATTCGATTTCCGCGCCGACGAGGCCCTTCGGCGCCTTGGCGACGACATAGCCGCCCTCGATCGCGATCTCGGCCCCGAGCTTCTCCAGCGCCATCAGCAGCAGATCGACCGGGCGGGTGCCGATCGCGCAGCCGCCGGGCAGCGACACGCGTGCTTCGCCCACGCGCGCGATGAGCGGCGCGATCACCCAGAAGCTCGCGCGCATGCGCGAAACGAGCTCGTAGGGCGCGGTGGAATCGACGATCGTCTTGGCGCGCAGATGCGCGGTCTGGCCGGCGGTCGCCCCTTCGCCCGCCCGCTTGCCGTCGACCGAGTAGTCGACGCCGTGATTGCCGAGGATGCGCACGAGCTGGCTGACGTCGGCGAGCCGCGGCAGGTTTTCCAGCGTCAGAGTCTGGTCGGTCAGCAGCGAAGCGATCATCAGCGGCAGCGCGGCGTTCTTGGCCCCCGAGATCGGGATCGAACCCTGAAGCTTGGCGCCGCCGCGGATTTGGATGCGATCCATTCGTTCTTCCTCTTCGCGGATTCCGCGCTTCAGCGGTCCGATTCGGGGTTGGCCTGTTGCGGCGCCGCGGTCGACGGCGCCGCTTCGGCGGCCGCCTGCCGGCCGCGCTGCTGCGCCTTGCGGCGCTTCAAGTTTTCCCGCAGGGCCGCGGCGAGCCGCTCGCGCCGCCGCCGATCTTCGTTCCCCGCGTTTGCCCGAGCCATGCCGTTTCGCCCGTCGACTGCCCGCTAGATAGGCTGCCGGGGCGCCCCGGGCAAGCCGAAACCCCCTCCGCAGCCGCCCTTCCCTATCCGGCCTTCTCGATCAGGCTCTTCGCCGCCGCCCGCGCCGCGCCGGTGACCTCGGCGCCGGCGAGCATGCGGGCGATCTCTTCGCGCCGCGCCGAGGCGTCGAGCGCCACCACCTGGGTCGCGACGCGTTCGCCCTTGCCGACGTCGTTCTTGACGATCCGGAAATGCTGGTTGGAGCGCGCGGCGACCTGCGGCGCGTGGGTGACGGCGAGCACCTGCGCCTTGGCGGCGAGCCGGGCGAGCCGCTGGCCGATCGCGTCGGCGACCGCGCCGCCGACGCCGCTGTCGACCTCGTCGAACACCAGAGTCGGCGCGGTGTCGCGCTCGGCGAGCGACACTTTCAGAGCGAGCAGGAAGCGCGCAAGCTCGCCGCCGGAGGCGACCTTCATCAGCGGGCCGGGGCGCGAGCCGGGATTGGTCTGGACGGTGAACTCGGCGCGGTCGTAGCCGTCTGGCAAAGCCTGCGAATCATCGCGCTTGAGCGCGACGGCGAAGCGCGCCCGCTCGAGCTTGAGCGCCGGCAGCTCGGCGGCGACCGCCGCCTCCAGCGCGCGCGCGGCGGCGGCGCGGGCGTTCGACAGCGCGTCGGCGGCGCTGGCGTAGACGGCGGCGGCGGCGCGGGCTTGCGTCTCGAGCGCGACGACGCGCACTTCGCCCGCCTCGAGCGCGGCGACTTCGTCGGCGTATTTGCGGGCCAGAGCGGGGAGATTGTCGACCGTCGTCGCGTGCTTGCGCGCCATGCCGCGCAGCGCGAACAGGCGCTCCTCGCATTTCTCCAGTTCGCGCGGATCGAAGTCGCAGGCGGCGAGCGCCGACTCGACCGCCTGGGTGGCGGTCTCGAGCGCCTGCATCGCCTCGTCGAGCGCCTGGACGCTCGGCTCGATCAGCCCCGGCGCCTGCGGCAGGCGCCGCTGCAGCCGGCGCGAAATCGCCGACAGGACGGGCAAGATCGCCGAATCGCCGGAGAGATTTTCGTGCGCCTCGCGGATGTCGGCGGCGACCTTCTCGCCCTGCATCATGCGCTGGCGGCGTTCGGCGAGCGCCGCTTCCTCGCCGGGCTGGGCCTCGAGCGCGGTCAGCTCTTCGTGGGCGTGGCGCGCGTAATCGGCGGCGGCGCGCGCGGCGGCGACGCGGGCGCGCTCCGCTTCGAGCTCGGACTCGGCGCGGCGCAAGGCGGAGCAGGTCGAGCGCGTCGCTTCGACCAGCGCGCCGTGGCCGCCATAGGCGTCGACCAGGGCGCGATGGGTCGATGCGTCGAGCAGCGCGCGCTCGTCGTGCTGGCCATGGATCTCGACCAGGCCGGCGGCGACGGCGCGCAGGGTCTGGGCGCTGACGCTCTGGTCGTTGACGAAGGCGCGGGTGCGCCCGTCGGCGAGCTGGATGCGGCGCAGGATCAGTTCGCCGTCGGCGCGCACGCCTTGATCGGCGAGCGCGGCGAAGACGGGATGATCGGGCGCCAGGTCGAAGCTCGCCGTCACCTGCCCCTGCGCTTCGCCGTGGCGGGTCAGCGCGCCGTCGCCGCGCGCGCCGAGCGCGAGCGACAGAGCGTCGAGCAGGATCGACTTTCCCGCCCCGGTTTCGCCGGTGAGGATGGTGAGGCCGTCGGCGAACTCGAGGTCCAACTGGTCGATCAGCACGATGTCGCGGATCGAAAGCCGGGCGAGCATGGGCTTCGGCCTCGGCGCCTCAGGAGGGCACGACGGAATGATAGAGCTTGGAAATCCAGGACTGCTGGTTTTCCTTGGGCGACAGGCCGCCGTTCTTCAGCAGATTGTAGGCGTCCTTGTACCAGTCGCCATCGGGGAAGTTGTGGCCGAGCACGGCGGCGGCGGTCTGCGCTTCGTCGGTGATGCCGAGGCCGAGGTAGGCCTCGACCAGGCGATAGAGCGCCTCTTCCGAGTGGCGGGTGGTTTGGTAGGCGGTCAGCACGCTGCGAAAGCGATTGATCGCCGCGGTGTAGTTGCGCCGGTTGAGGTAGAAACGCCCGATCGACATCTCCTTGCCGGCGAGCTGGTCCGTCGTCACCTGGATCTTGTATTTCGAGTCCTCGACGTACTCGGAATTGGGATAGTCCTTGATCACCTGCTGGAAGGCGGCGAGCGCCTTGGCGGCGCGCTCCTGGTCGCGCGAGATGTCGGGGATCTGCCGGTAGTACGAACTCGCCTCGAGATAGAGCGCGTAGGCCGCTTCTTGCGACTTGGGATAGAGTTTGACGTAGCGCTCCGCCGACGCTTCGGCGCTGTCGAAGTCGCCGGCCTGGTACTGGGCGTAGGTCGTCATCAACAGGCCTTTGCGGGCCCAGTCCGAGTCGGGAAACTTTTCGCCCAGGTCGGTGAACTTCTTGGCCGCGTCCTGCGGCGCGCCGTTTGCGAGCTGGGCGAGGCCCTGGTCGTAGGCCTTGCTCGCCGGAACGTCGGGTTCGATCACCATCTTGTACTTCTCGCCGCCGAACGGGTTGAAGTCGTCGAACATCGAGCAGGAGGCGAGCGCCGCCGCCGCGCCGGCAAACAGCAGCAAGCGCGCGCCGCGGGCGAGGACGGACACGCGGGAAATCGGAGCGGCGAGGATCATGCTGCGGACTCGGACGTTGCGCGACGCGAATGGCGGATCAGCGGCGCTGTTTACCTCACTGCGCGTCGCAACGCCACCGGGACGCTTGGCCGGCGCGCGGCCGACGCATTAGAGAGTCGGATTGTGGCGGCAGGGCGCCGGACGTCCACGCGGCGGCGCGATTCCCGGCCTCAGTCGGCGTTGGCGGCGTAGGCGGTGGCGACGCGGCCAATCGGCCCCGCGCCGAGCGCATAGGCTTTGCGCGCCGCGCCGTCGACGATCTCGAAGGCCCTGCGGTCGGCGAACAGAGCCGACAGCATCATCGCGTTGATCTTGTGGCCCGGACGGTAGGAGCGGTAGCAGCCGACGATCGGAGCGCCCGCCAGGGCGAGGTCGCCAATCGCGTCGAGCGCCTTGTGACGGACGAACTCGTCGGCGTAGCGCAGGCCCTCGGGATTGAGGATCGCGTCGCCGTCGAGCGCGATCGAATTCTCCAGCGACGAGCCGAGCGCGAACCCGGCCTGCCACAGCTTCTTGACGTCGGTGACGAAGCCGAAGGTGCGCGCGCGGGCGATGTCGCGGCGGAAGGTCGACGGATCGACGTCGAAGGCGCGCCGCTGGCGGCCGATGCTGGGCGCGTCGAAGTCGATCTCGACGTCGAGCCTGAGACCGCGGCCGCCCGGCGCCAGCTCGGCATAAGCCGGTCCGCATTCGACCCGCACCGGCCGCACGACGCGAATGACGCGCCGCAGCCGTCCCTGACGGGCGAGGCCGACCGAGTCGATCGCCGCGACAAACGGCGCCGCCGATCCGTCCATGATCGGCATTTCCGCGCCGTCGATCTCGATCAGCGCGTTGTCGACGCCGAGGCCGGCGAGCGCCGCCATCAGGTGCTCGACGGTCGCCACCGCCGCGCCGGTCGAATCGCCGAGCACGGTGCACAAAGCGGTCTGGGTGACGTTGGACCATTTGGCCTCAATGAGGCGCTCGCGCCCATTGGGCAGGCCGGTGCGCAGAATGACGAGGCCGGAATCGACGTCGGCGGGATGAAGGACGACGCGCGCGGGCGCCGCTGAATGAACGCCGAAGCCGCTGATTTCGACCCGGTCGCGAAGCGTCGTCTGCAACCCGAATTTCATGCAGTCATCGTCCCCACACGCGCAGCCAGCCGGTTCTGTTCGTTCGACGATTCCGACGTCTGTCGCGTCGCTAGCGTCGTTCGCCCCGGCGGACCTGCGCTTACGGCGTTTCCGTCAGCTCAATGTCAGCCGCGCGGGAGATTAGTTGCGCCGTAGCGCAGGGCCAAATCACCTTTCGTGTACGAACGTTACACACTTGGTCAACCATGATTCAGGCAAATATAACAATATCTTATGACAATAATTGACGGTGCGTAAATGACGCAGGCGCCGCAACGGAAAACGACCGCGGCGAGGGCCGCGGCCGTCAGATTTCCAATTCGCCGATTCGCTCAGTTGGATTGCCGGCGCAAAAACGCCGGAATTTCGAGCTGGTCGTCCTCGAGCGAGGCGGGCCGAGCCGGCGCGCGGCCATGCGGGTCGAGCTGGCCCTGGACCGGACGCGGCGCGGCCGGACGGGGCTGGGTCCGCCCGTATTCAGCGTGCACCGCGGCGGCGGTCGGCCGCGGCGGCGCGAGCGGAACCGGCGGAGCCGAGATCGCGCGGGGCGCCGGCGCATCGTCCTCGTGGCGGCTGACGCCGAAAGCGGCGAGCTTCTCCAGCAGCGACCGGCGGCGCGTCTCGACCGGCGGCGGGGCGCTCGGCGCTTCGCCGCGGTGGGCGCGCAACTGGTTCTGGGCGATCGGCGGCAGCTCTTCGATCTGCGGCATGCGCGGGGCGCGCAGAGCCGGCTGTTCCGGCGCGGGCGGAATGAACTCGCGCTCGATCGTTTCCTCCTCGTGCGCCGGGGCGAACGGCTGGGCATAGGCGGTCGAACGCGGCGCGGCGGGCCTGATCTCGACGTCGTCGAGCGCCGCCGCGCTGAGCGGCGCCGACTCGACTGGTCCTTCCGGCGTGATCGCGGCGGGCAGCGGGCGCGGCGGAACGACGCGCGCGCGCGCGGCGGCCGCGGCGAGCGGCGGCGCCCCGACCGGCTCGATCTGGTCGATCGTCGCCTGGTCGATGCCGGTGGCGACGACCGAGACGCGGACGACGCCGTCGAGCGCCGAATCGAAGGTCGCGCCGAGAATGATGTTGGCCTCCTCGTCGACCTCCTGGCGGATGCGGCTCGCCGCCTCGTCGACTTCGTAAAGCGTGAGGTCGTTGCCGCCGGTGATCGAGATCAACAGGCCGCGGGCGCCCTTCATCGAGGTCTCGTCGAGCAGCGGATTGGCGATCGCCGCCTCGGCGGCCATCACCGCGCGGCGTTCGCCGCTCGCTTCGCCGGTGCCCATCATCGCCTTGCCCATCTCGCCCATGATCGAGCGCACGTCGGCGAAGTCGAGGTTGATCAGGCCTTCCTTGACCATCAGGTCGGTGATGCAGGCGACGCCCGAATAGAGCACCTGGTCGGCCATGGCGAAGGCGTCGGCGAAGGTCGTCTTCTCGTTGGC
>NZ_JBEKVH010000007.1:0-52846 GCF_049514155.1 Roseiarcus sp.
AGGGGCGCAGCACATTGCGCTGTCCCCTGATACCCCGTCCCCTGCGAGACGATTCGAAGTACGTTCCGCGAATTGGCGATTGGCCGGTCCTCTGGGGTCACGGGGACAGGATACGAATTGCGCAATTTCGCGATCCTTTGCCGGTGCCAGATTTTCTCCCCTAACGCAGCCTCGCCTCTTCCCGCTGACTCACTGCGCCGTCGACCTCATGGATGCAAGAACTTCCGAAGTCTCGAGGCTGTCAATGGTCTTCGACCGCCAGAGGCGACGCGCGAACGCGCGCCATTGACAGGATTACGGATTACGGTGACAGCTTACTAAATGCACATAATCGCCCCTCGGCGCGTCGCGCTGGTCGCGCCCTCCCCGCCGACCCACCGCGCCGTCGACTTCATGGAAGCGAAGACTTCCGAAGCGACGAGGCTGTCGAGGGGCGTAGCCCGCCTGCGGCGGCGCGCCTTTCGGCGCGCCCTTGACAGCCTCGTCGCTTCGGAAAAAAGAGGCTTCTATGAGGTCACGGCGCTCCCTGCCGAACTTGCGCCGCCTGTCGCGCACGGGCGTTGCCGCAGCGGTTTGCTGGTCCGGCGCCTCATCCGCTCCGTCGCCAGCAGCCTACGCCGCCCGCTTCCGCGCTCGCGTCACCGCCCGCGTCGCCTTGCCCGCCGGCTTGCTTTTCGCCTTCGCGCCGCCCTCGCTCAGTTGCGCCTCGATCAGAACGCGGATGAATCGCTGGGTCGGCATCTTGGCCTTGGCGGCGCGCGCTTTGAGCGTCGCGAGCAGGGCGGCGGGCAGGCGCAGGCTGATGGACGCGTCCTTGGGCGCCAGTTCGAAGCGCACCTTTTTCATCTCCGAGAGGTCGTAGTCCGTAAGGTCGGCGTTTTGCAGCCAATCGTCGGCTTCCTCATCGGTTTTCAGATCGGGAAATTTCTTCGCCATAGCGCCTGATCTCCTTGTCGTGCATATAGCGCACGCTCACGGGGCGAATTCTGTCGCCACGCCAAGTGAACACGCAAAATATCCAGCGGCCCGAGGCCTCGCCGAAACCGAGCGCCCGTCGCTCTCCGGCGACGATCGCGTCGCGGACGATGTAGACGTCGCCGGCGAATAGCGCCTCGATCTCCCTTACCGAAACGCCATGCCCGAGGCATTTCGGAAGATTGCCGCTATCCCAGTCGAAGCCGCCGAACTTCATGACGGTTCATACGCGTTTGCATATGCAATTGCAATAGCGCCGCTGGCCAGTGGACCGCCTGATATTCGTGGATCGCATCGAGGTCCGCGAGCGCGCTATCGGCGTAGCGAATTCTCATCTCATGCGAAACCTCGCGCGAACCGCGTCGACCGCCTGCTCACTGGCGAAGCGGCCGTTGCGCGCGTCGTCCAGTCCGCGGTCGATGGCGGCCAGCTCTTGCGGCGAAGCGTGATAGACACCGGAGCGCTCCGCTTCGATGCTGCGCGCAGCCTCGAACAGCGTCTGCTGATCTTCCGCCGGCCACCCCTCGATCCTGGGAAGCAGTTGCTTGAGAGCGTTGATCATGGAGACGTTTATAGCACACGCCGTGCATGCGGGGCGAGCCGCTTCGCCTCTCACCCTTCCACCGCCACCCCGTTCTCCGCGCACCACTCCCGCAGCGCCTTCTCCTTCGCGGCGGCTTCGAACGCGTACCACTTGTCGAGCACGCCCTCGCGCGTCAGCAGGTCCCTGAATCGTCGATAGGCGCCGCGGCGCGAGAAGATTTGCGCGACTTCGTCGTAACGATCAGCGAGTTCTTCGTCGGCGAAGCGCATGACCAGCGGCTTGCCGAGATCGAGGTCGCGCGGGTCGGGCAAGGCGAGGTATTTCGCTCCGTCGTCGATATCGTCGGGCAGCTCATCGAACTCGCCGCCGAACGCGGAATGCCAAAGCATCTCACCGGTTTCCCGGCAGAGATAAGCCGAATTGTCCGAGTCTCCCACACTGACGAACTCGAAAGCTGTGAGAATGTCGTCCCAGGCGATAGGCATGGCCGAACCGCGCCCCCTCTCTTTCGTTGCGCCTTCACGAGGCACGCTAGCCACCAAATTGTCTCCGGAGGCGCCGCATTGGCAAGCCAGCGCTCGGCCGCCGCGAAGCCGGGTCGTCAGCGCTTGCGCAAAGCGCCGACGAGCGCCGCGCCGCGCTTGCGGCCGATCTCGCCATTCTTGTCGCGCCGATCGTCCTCGCGAAATCCGCCGTCGCCCTCCGTTCCGGTCGCCGCCAGCATCTCGCGTCGCAGGATGGCGTTGATACGGGATTGGTAGCCTTTGCCTTGCGCGCGCAGCCAGGCCAGCACGTCGGCGTCGATGCGCACGGTGGTCGAGGTCTTGATTGGCTTGTAGAAGCGGCCGCGCGCGGCGTCGGTCCAGAATTTCGCCGTCAGCGGCGGAATTTCGCTGGTATCGATGTCCGCGTCGGGTCGTGCGGCGAGCGTCGCCAGCTCGGCCTTCTGCTTCTCGGTCAGGGGAGGGAGATGGGCGAGATCGACTTCGCGTCTAACGCGTTTCTTGCTCATAGCGTCTCCTCTCCGTCCTGTCGGCCGCCCTGGCGGAAATGATGCGGATGACTTCGATCGCCTCGCCGTCCTCGTCCCTGAACGTGTGGGCGACGAGCAACAACACGCGCCCTTCGACCATGCCGAGGGTTCGCCAGCGCGCCTCGCCGCCCTCGATGCGATCTTGCTCGGTGAGCGCGAATGGGTCGGCGAACGCCCGCATGGCGATCTCGAAGCTCACCCCATGCTTGCGCAGATTGGCGGCCGCCTTGACCGGGTCCCACGCGAACCGAGTCGCCATGCAGAAATGTTACTACAAAATTGTAGTCGCAGGCAACGGCGTCTTTTTTGCGGCGCGGCGTGAGCGCTGCGAGCATCCCAGCGGAGACGCCGATTGATCGACCCACCTGCCGGCGCTCCCGCCGCGAGGCGCGCCGCCGTGGCGGACCATCGTTGCCGAAGTTTAATCCCGCTCTTCATCTCCGCGCCATCGGCGCGCCACGGCGGCGTTGATGATGCGCAGCCCCTGGCGCCGCTTGCGGCATTGCGCGATGCGGCCCGCAACTCGAAAGACGGAGAGAAACTATGCGCATGATTTTTGGCGCCCTCGTCGCGGCTTCGCTCATCGGCCTCGCCGGCTCGGCCTATGCGGCCGACGCGACCGGGACGATCAAGACCCTGGACGCCGCCAAGAGCATGGTGACGCTCGACAACGGCGCCACCTACGACATCGCCAAGGGCGTCAGCCTGTCCGGGTTCAAGGTCGGCGAGAAGGTCAAGCTGACCTACACCCAGTCGGGCAAGATGATGGACGCTTCGGCGATCACGCCCGCCGCCTGATCGCGGGCGCGCGCCTGCGCCGCCGGTTCCCGCCGGCGGCGTTTGCGGCGCGCGCGCTCGCGGAACAGGCCTCGCCGCCGAGAGCGCGACGGCGAGCGCTGTCCCGCTCTTTCCTTCTGGGCAAGCCGACCGAAGACGCGCCGCCGGGACGGCGCTCGGCGTTTCGCCCAAAGGCGGCGCTCACGCCGTCGGCAGGATCGCCGTCGCGTAGCCGCCGCCGTCGTCGAGCGAATGGTCGGCGATGATCCGTCCAAAATTCAGTTCGACGACGAGGCCAATGAGATGCGCGTAACGCTGAAAGCGCAACTGCAAAGAGTCGTCGACCATCGCGCCGCTCCAGTCGATGAATTTCAAGTCGCCGACGCCGACGAACCCGACCGCGCCTTCCGGCAGCTTGGCGTTGGAATTGGCAATGAAATCGTTGAAGAGCGGAACCTTGGCGAACATCGCTCGGAATTCGGCGCCGGGCGGAAGATGCGGAACGATGTCGTCCTGATACTCATAGCGCAAGCTGTGCGGAACGAGCTTGTCGTAGGCGGTCTGGAAATTGGCGTCTCCCGGCTTGGCGGCGGCGAAGGTCGTCACGATCGGCGGCGTCTTGCCGGCGTTTTCGCTCGCCCAGCGCGCGGCGGCGAGGTTGGCGAGCGCGCCGCCCTTGCTGTGCCCGGCGAAGTAAACCGGCTTGCCGGCGGGGACGCTGCGCGAAAGGTCGCTCCACAACGCATTGAGCGCGCCGAGAAACCCCTGATGGACGAGCCCCGGCAACTGGTCGCCCTGAACCAGGATCGCGTCGAAATCGCTGAGCCAGTCGAGCAGCACCTGTTTCTTGTCGGGGCTGTCCGGCGTCGGCGGCAGCGTTCCGCGAAAGGCGACGATGGTCTCGCTGGCGGTCTGGCCGATCAGCGCCGCGTCGATGCGATCCGTTCCGGTGGCGAATCCGGCCGGGCCTGAAACCCAACCGATCTTGTCGTAGGGCGGGCCGGATTGAACCGACCCCGACGCCGTGATCTCGTACGCCTGACGGGCGGCCAGCAGCAATCTCGCGACGATGGGCAAACTGCTCATGGGACGTTCCTCCGCGATGCGGGATTTCCCCCGCGTTGGCCTCGGCGCGTTATACGCGGCGGCCTTTTGCCCAACACCTAAGCCGGCGCATCCGTTACACTCAAACGGCGCGCCGCCGCGTGTAACGCCGTCGCCGACGCCGAACCCCTCGACGCGTCGGGACTGCAATCCTGTCAAAGGGATAGCGAAGCGCGAACGCCCGCCTCACTCCTGCCCGGTCGCGCGGGCGAGCGCTTTGGGCGGGGCGCCGGATTTGAGGGTCAGGGCGGCGTCGCCGACGCTCCACACGGCGCGGCTGTCGCTTTTGCCGCGGGCGTCGGTGACGCGGTAGTCGATGGTCAGCTCGCCAGCGGCGAGCGACCATGCGCTTTCGACCGTGATCGTCTTGCTCGCGTCGGTTTCGGCGCCGCTGTTGTCGCCGGCGATGATCAGCGGCGCGCCGGCTTCGACAGGAACGAGGCCGCGCTGGCGGAAGGCGTAGAGGTCGAGCGCCGACGACGCATAGCCCTGGAATAGGCCGCCGGATTCGATCGCGATCCCGTCGTCGCCGCCGATGGCGATCGGCGTGACCGAGGCGACGGCGCCGAAGGTTCCGCCCTTGGCGAACGACGAGAACGCGCGCAGGCGCTTGGCGCCGCCGGGGACGCGCTTCAGCACGGTCGCGCTTAAAGTCGCTTCGCAGCCGTGGCACGCTTCGCCCGGTTCGCCAATCTGGCTCACCAGCACGTCGACGTCGGCGTAGCGCAAGAGCTGCAGCGGATAGAGGCAGGTCTCGTCGTCGGTCGCCTGCGGCTCGCCGAACGCCGCGCGCGCGGCGGCGGCGAGGTCGCCGTCCGCCTTCAGCTTCGCCGCCACCGAACGGCAATAGCGCGGCGCGTCGGCGGCCGCGGCGGAGGCGAGCGCGAAGGCGAAGCCAAGCGCGAGGATGGTCGGCCGGAGGAGCAAGGCGGGCACGGGCGGAGGCCTCTCAGGGCGGCGGCGTTCGCCGAGGCTACGCCGCCGGCCCGCTTACGGTCTACACGCCCTCATCCCCGACCCTTCTCCCGAACGGGAGAAGGGGGCTGCGCTTCGCCTCAATCCAGCGACAGCGCGACGAAGCGGACGTCGCCGGTTCCGGTGGCGACGAGCAACAGCGCCGACTTCTTGCCGGCAGCCTTCAGCGCGGCGATCGCCTTGGCGACGTCGGAGGGCGTCTCGACCGCCTGCTGGTTCACTTCCTCGATCACCTCGCCGGGCTTGAGGCCCTTGTCGCTCGCGCTCGAGCCGGGCGCGACGGAAGCGATCACCGCGCCCTTGACGCTGTCCTTGAGCTTGAAGCTCTTGCGCGCGGCGTCGTCGATCGGCGCGAGCTCGAGGCCGAGCGCGGTCAGCGTCGCCGACTTGCCGGCGCCGTCGTCGGCCGCCTCGGCGCTCGCGACCGCGGCTTTCTCGCCGTCCTCGAGCCGGCCGAGCGTCACCGTCTTGGTGATCTCCTGGCCCTTGCGCACGATGACGACGTCGACCTGCTGGCCGACCGGCATCGAGGCGACCAGGCGCGGCAGGTCGCGCGATTCCTTGATGTCCTTGCCGTCGAACTTGACGATGACGTCGCCCGGCAGCAGGCCCGCCGGCTTGGCCGGGCCCTTGTCGTCGACGCCGGCGACCAGCGCGCCGCGCGCCGCGCCGAGGCCGAGGCTGTCGGCGATCGCGTCGTCGACCGGCTGGATGCGCACGCCGAGCCACCCGCGCCGCGTCTCGTGAAACTTCTCCAACTGGTCGATCACCGGCGCCACGCTCGCCGAAGGGGTGGCGAAGCCGATGCCGATCGAACCGCCGGAGGGCGACAGGATCGCGGTGTTGATGCCGATCACCTCGCCCTGCAGGTTGAACAGCGGCCCGCCGGAATTGCCCTTGTTGATCGACGCGTCGGTCTGCAGGAAGTCGTCGTAGGGGCCGGAATCGATGTTGCGGTTGCGCGCCGAGAGAATGCCGGCGGTGACCGTCTCGCCGAGGCCGAACGGATTGCCGACCGCCATCACGCCGTCGCCGACCCGCGCCTTGTCGCTGTCGCCGAACTTCACCGTCTTGAACGGCTTGTCGCTCTCGACCTTCAGCACCGCGACGTCGACCTTGGGATCCTTGCCGACGATCGTCGCCTTCAGCTTGCGGCCGTCGGTGAAGATGACGACGATGTCGTTGGCGTCGCCGATGACGTGATTATTGGTGATGACGATGCCGCTCGGGTCGATGACGAAGCCCGAGCCGAGCGACGACATCTTGTGCGGCCGCGGCACGGCGTTGAAGCCGTGGTTCTTGAAGAACTGGTCGAACATGTCGTCGAACGGCGTGCCCTTGGGCAGGTCGGGAATATCCTGCGCGCTCTTGTCGTCGACGGTCTGGGTCGCCGAGATGTTGACCACCGCGGCGGCGACGCTGTCGACCAGGTCGGCGAGGTTGGTCGGCTTGGCCTGGGCGAGGGCGGGCGCGCTCGAAGCGACGAGGGCCGGGGCGCCGAGCGCGATCGCCGCCGCAGCGGCGAAGGCGGCGCGGCGCGCGCGGCTCTTGAGCTTCCTCGCTAGGTCGAATCGCATGGCGTCCTCTCTCCTCAAAGGCCGGGCTTGCCGCGGCGAAACCGAGCCTGACCGGCAATCGTGTCGGCAAAGCGGCAAAGGCGCCGCAGCGGGGGCGGCGGCGCAGGCTTATGGGGCGGCGGGCGTAGCGGCAGGGGTTGGGGCCGGGATCGGGTTGCTGAAATAGCGGAAGAAATCCGACTTCGGGCTCAGGATCGCCCGCGTGTCGCCCTTGAAGGCCGCTTCATATGCCTGCATCGAGCGGTAGAACGTGAAGAATTCGGGGTCGGAGCCGTAGGCCTGGGCGAAGATGCGGTTGCGCTCGGCGTCGCCTTCGCCGCGGATCTGCTCCGACTGCTGCTGCGCCTGCGCGACCGTCACCGTCACCGTGGCGTCGGCGTCGGCCTTGATCTTCTGACTCTGCTGCGACCCCTGGGCGCGGAACGTGGCGGCGAGCCGCTGGCGCTCGGCCTGCATGCGGCGGAACACGGCTTCGGAATTCTCCGGGGGCAGGTCGGCGCGCTTGATGCGCACGTCGACGATGTCGAGGCCGAAGCGCTCCGCGCCGGCCTTCACCTGATCGCGGATGTCGGCCATCAGCGCGTCGCGGCGGTTGCGGACGATGTCGACGATCGAGGCCTCCGACAGCGTGCGGCGCAGCGCCGAATTCAGCATGCCGCCAAGCTGCGAGTCGGCGCCTTTGACGTTGAACACCGATTGGTAGAACAGCAGCGGGTCGGCGATGCGGTAGCGCACGAAGGCGTCGACCTCGAGCCGCTGGTTCTCGGCGACCAGCACCTCCTGCCGCTCGTTATCGAGGGCGAGGATGCGCTTGTCGATGTAGACGACCGAATCGATGAACGGCACGCGCGCGTGGAGCCCCGGCGCGCCGATGATGTCGCTCACCGGCTTGCCGAAGCGCAGCACCAGGGCCTGCTCGGTCGGATCGACGGTGAAGAAGGTGTAATCGGCGACGATGATCGCCGCGACGATTGCGATCAGAATCGCCAGGCCGCTGAACGGGTTTCTCATTTCGGCGCTCCCGCGGGCTTCTGGGTCGTCGGGTCGAGCGCCAGATAAGGAACCGGCGCGCTCGCCGAAGGCGCGTCGAGGATGGTCTTGCTCATCTCGCCGAGCACCCGCTCCATCGTCTCCAGATACATGCGCTCGCGGGTGACGCCGGGCGCGTTCTTGTACTGGGCGTAGATCTGGCTGTAGCGCGAGGTCTGGCCGGTGGCGTCGAGGATGGTCTGCTGCTTGTAGGCGTTGGCCTCGGCGAGGATGCGCGAGGCGCGGCCTTCAGCCTCGGGGACGACGCTGTTGGCGTAGGTCTCGGCGTCGTTGACGGCGCGCTGCTGGTCCTGCTGCGCCGCGGTGACGTCGCGATAGGCGGAGATCACCTGCGCCGGCGCGTCGACCGACTGCAACTGCACCTGCTTGACCAGCACGCCGGCGTGGTAGCCGTTGAGCACCGTCTGCATCCGCTGCTGGACGTCGGGCTCGATCGACTTGCGGTCGCTGGTCAACACGCCGTCGATCGTCTTCAGGCCGACGACCTCGCGCATGATGCTTTCGGCGACGGCTTTGACCGTCTCGCGCGGGTTCAAGATATTGAAGACGAAGTCTTCGGGATCAGTCGGGTCGATCTGCCAGCTGACGCGGAAGCGCACATTGACGATGTTCTGGTCGCCGGTCAGCATCTGGCTCTCGGCGAGAATGTCGGCGCCGCCGGCGTCGCTGCGGTAGCCGACCTCGGTGAGTTGCTGGTCCCACACCGGAACCTTGATCACCTCGCCGATCGGCCATGGCCAATTGGTGTTGAGGCCGTTCGCGGTCTTGCCGGTGTAGCGGCCGAAGACGAGGTTGATGCCGACCTCGTTGGGCTGGACGGTGTAGAACGAGCCGAGCGCGAACCAAGCCACCAGCGCAATCAGCGCGACGACGAGGATGAGCCGCGCCGCGCCGCCGCCGCCGCCTCCGCCCCCGGTCGGCGTCAGGCCGCGCAATCCCTGTTGCAGGCGGCGCAGCCATTCTTCGAGATCGCTTGGCGGCTGCGGCCCGGTCGGCCCTTGGCCCCACGGCCCTTGCCCCGGCGAACGCCAGGGTCCGCCGCCTTGATTGTTCCAGGACATGCAACCTCGTCCGAGCGCGGTCAATCTGCGCCGTTCGGGCGTCTATATAGGCGTTGCCGACGGCGCCGGCAACGCGCGTCGCGAGGGCGTTCGGCCGCTACGCCTCGCCCGGCGGCGCGGCTGCGCCGGCCGACCCGGCCTCGGCGGGCCCGCCTTCGCGCGGGTCTAGCGGCGCGATGCGCAGCGCCGCGATGCGGTTGCGCTGCTTGCGCAACACTTCGAATCGCATGCCGTGGAAGTTGAACGTCTGTTTGGCCTCCGGGATCGCGCGCGCCTCGTGGATGACGAGGCCGGCGACGGTCGCCGCCTCCTCGTCGGGCAGGTTCCAGTCCATCGCCCGATTGAGGTCGCGGATCGTCACCGACCCATCGACGATGATCGAACCGTCGAGCTGCTTGCGCACGCCCTGGGCGCCGACGTCGTGCTCGTCTTTGATGTCGCCGACGATCTCCTCGATGATGTCCTCGAGCGTCAGCAAGCCCAGCACCACGCCGTATTCGTCGACCACCAGCGCCGAGTGGGTCTTGCGGCGCAGGAAGGCCTGCAGCTGGTCGCGCAGCGTCGTCGCCTCCGGCACGAACCATGCCTCGAGCGCGATGTCGGCGGCGTTGATGCGGCTGGCGTCGCCGCCCGCCGCCGCATAGGCGCGGAACAGGTCCTTGGCGTGCAGCATGCCGATGATGTTGTCGGGGTCGCCGCGCCAAAGCGGCGTGCGGGTGTAGGGCGAGGCGAGCACCTCGCGCACCAGCTCGTCGGGCGGCAGGTCGGCGTCGAGGGTGCGCATCTTGGTGCGGTGGACCATGATGTCGGAGACAGTCACCTCGGAGAGCTCGAGCAGGCCGCCGAACATGTCGCGCTCGTCGCGCGCGACGCCGCCTTCGCTGTGGAGGATGTCGACTGCGCCGCGCAGCTCGTCGTGGCCGGAGATGCTCGACGTCAGCGAGAGGTTCACGCCGCACAGCCGCAGCATGAAGCGCACCAGGGCCTCGACCGTGGTGACGATCGGACCGAACACGGTGACGAAGAACGACACCGCCGGCGCGATCAGCAGCGAGACGCGGTCGGGATAGGCGATGGCGATCGTCTTCGGCAGCACTTCGCCGAAGACGACGATCAGCGCTGTCATGATCGCGGTGGCGTAGACGACGCCGCGCTCGCCGACGGTCGAAACGAGTTCGTTGGTGGCGAGCGCCGAGGCGGCGATGGTGACGAGCTGGCCGCCGAGCAGCATCGCGCTGATGAGCCGGCTGCGGGTCGCGACCAACCGCGCAACCAAGGCGGCGCGCGCGTCGCCGGCGGTCTCCAGCGCGCGCAGGCGGGCGCGCGAGGCGGCGGTGAGCGCGGTCTCCGCGCCGGCGAAGAAGGCGGCGGCGACGAGGGCGGCGACGATGCAGGCGACAGCGAGCCAGGCGGGCATGGCCGCCTTCTACCACAGAGGCGGCGCGGGCAGTTAGGCGCGGGTCGACTCAGGCGGGAGTGGGGACATTGGCGCGGTCTTCGGCGAGCGCGCGGCGCACGTCGTCGGCCGATTCCTGCAGCAGCCTGGCCATCGCCGCGCGCGCCGCCTCGGGACGCCGGGCGGCGATCGCCTGCATCACGTCGCGGTGCTGGTGGAGGCGGTCGTCTTTGATCGCCAAGCTGCGCCAGCCCATCTTGAACGTGCCCACCAGCGCCATCTCGATCAGGCTGCCGAGCGCGCCGAGCAGCCGGTTGCCGCTCGCCTGGAGGATTTCCTTGTGGAAGCGCACGTCGGCGGCGATCAGCTCGGCGTCGCCCGATTTGTGCGCCTCCATGTCGGCGTAGGCCGCCTCGATCCGCGCCAGCGACGCTTCGTCGCGCGATTCGGCTGCGAGCGCGGCCGCCTGCGGCTCGAAAATGCGCCTGAGCTGCAGCACGTCGCTGACGAACACTTCGGTCGGCGCGGCCTGCATGTGCCAGGCGAGGAAATCGGCGTCGAGCATATGCCAGTCGGCCTTCGGCCGCACCATCGTGCCGACCTTCTGCCGCGAGACGATCAGGCCCTTGGCCTCGAGCGCCCGGAACGCCTCGCGCAGCGTCGGCCGCGACACGCCGAAGCGCACCAGCAGGCTCGCCTCGTTGGGCAGGCGCGAACCTGGCGGGTAGAGGCCGGCGATGATTTCGCAGCCGAGCGCGGCGGCGAGCGAGTCGTTGACGTTGCGCTTGGGCGAGACAGCCCCGTCACTCGTCTCCTCACGCCCGGACCCGACCGCTCGCTTCGCCGCCCGCCTTGGCATGGGTCCCGTCGCATCGGCCACGGCTGATTCCCCCGCGGGTCGTCGGCCGCCCGTTCCCCTCGTCCATCCGGCCATAGGCGCATAGCCAAAAGAGACGAGGGCGAGAACGCCGACGACGGATCGCTGGAATCCATGTAGAACGCGTGATTGCGCTGCGCAATAGGCCGCCGCAGGCCGCCCCCGCCGATCTGACTATTGGGATTCAAGGCAATGCGGGCGCAAACGCGAAAATGGCGATAAGGGTCGCGGCGGCGGGCGCCTGCCGCCGTCGTGAATAGCGCCGCGGCCGGACTTCTCGGCCGCCGGGTTCGCCGATCCCGAGGGTCTGGAACGCCGCAACGCCTGCGAGGTGAGACTTGAACGCGTCGTTATTCACAGTTGTCGTCTTCATCTGGGGCCTGACCTGGTACGCCATCAAGCTGCAGCTCGGTCCGGTTCCGGCCGAGACGTCGATCTTCTGGCGCTTCCTCGTCGCCTCGGCGATCATGTGGATCGGCCTGGCGGTCGCCGGGCGGCTGAAGCGCGTCCCGCTGCGCGCTCACCTGTGGTTTGCGGCGCTCGGCCTCGCGCTGTTCTGCGGCAATTTTCTGTTTTTCTACAACGCGGAAAAGTTCGTCGCGAGCGGCGTAGTGTCGGTCGTGTTCGCCATGGCGTCGGCGTTCAACGTCTTCAACCAGTGGCTGTTTAACGGCGTGCGGCCGACCGCGCGCACGGTCCTGGGGGCGCTGATCGGCGTCGCCGGCGTCGCCTTCCTGTTCGCCGATCAGCTCGCCGCGACCGCCGCGGGCGGCGGCTCGGCGCTCGGCCTGCTGCTGACGATCGGCGGGACCTATTGCTTCTCGCTCGGCAATCTCGCCTCGCGGCCCGCGGCGAAGGCCGCCGGCGACCTGCCCAATGCGATCGCCCGGGCGATGACCTGGGGCGCGGCGATGCTCGCCGTCGTCGTCGCCGCGCGCGGCCTGTCGTTCGCGCCGTCGACCGAGCCGGTCTATGTCGGCGCGCTCCTCTATCTGGCGGCGATCGGCTCGGCCGTCGGCTTCCTCGTCTATCTCGCGCTGGTCGCCCGCGTCGGTCCGGAGCGCGCCGCCTATACGACCGTCCTGTCGCCGGTCATCGCGCTGGCGGTCTCGTGGCTGCTCGAAGGCTATCAGTGGAGTCCTTGGGCGCTGATCGGCGCGCCGCTGATCCTCGTCGGCAACGTCGTCATCTTCCTCCCCAAGTTCGGGCGCGGTATGGTTCGCGATCAGCCTTCACCGTTTCAGGCGGAGGCCGCCCCCGGAGAGTGAGGATGAACGCGCAGCCGCGCCCGTTTGACGATTTTCGCGCGCTCATCGAGGCCATGCCGGAAGCCGACGTCGCCGCGGTCGACGCGGCGCGCGCGCGGCAGGCCGAGCTGACCAAGCCCGTCGGCTCGCTCGGCTGGCTGGAGGACATCGCCAAATGGCTCGCCGGCTGGCAGCGCGGCGCGCCCCATATCGATGCGCCGCTGGTCGCCGTCTTCGCCGGCAATCACGGCGTCGTCGCCCACGGCGTCTCGGCCTATCCAGCCTCAGTGACCCAGGCGATGGTCGCCAATTTCGCCAGCGGCGGCGCGGCGATCAATCAGATCTGCAAGACCTTCGACATTTCGCTGCGCGTGTTCGAGTTGGCGCTCGAGCGGCCAACTGGCGACATCACTTGTGAGCCGGCCCTCGACGAAAGGGCCTGCGCCGCGACGATGGCGTTCGGCATGGAGGCGCTCGCCGCCGGCCCCGACGTCATCTGCTTGGGCGAAATGGGCATTGGCAACACCACCGCGGCGGCGGCGATCTACAACGCGCTCTACGGCGGCGCGCCGGAGGACTGGGTTGGTCGCGGCGCCGGCGCCGACGACGCGGCGTTGAAACGCAAGGCCGACGCGGTGCGCGCCGCCATCGCGCTGCATCGCGAACATCTTCACGACCCGTTCGAAGTCCTGCGCCGGCTCGGCGGGCGCGAGATCGCCGCGATCGTCGGCGCGATCCTCGCCGCGCGCGTCCAGCGCGTTCCGGTGCTGCTCGATGGTTTCGTCGTCTGCGCCGCGGCGGCGGTCCTCGCCGCGCTCGACGAGCGCGCGCTCGACCATTGCATGGCCGCGCACGTCTCGGCCGAAAGCGCTCACGCGGAGGCGCTGCGCCGGCTGGGGAAACGGCCGCTGCTCGATCTCGGCATGCGGCTGGGCGAAGGCTCCGGCGCCGCGCTGGCGGTCGGAATCGTCAAGGCGGCCGTCGCCTGCCACAACGGCATGGCGACCTTCGCCGAGGCCGGCGTCGCCGGCAAGGAACGCTGAACCGTCCGCTCAGTCGAGCCGCTTGCCGCGGTTCAGCCGGTCGCCGGCGCGCCGCCCGGCCGCCCGCTCAGTCGAGCCGCTTGTCGCGGCTCAGCCGGTCGCCGGCGCGCCGCTCGGCCGCGACGAAATGCCACGCCAGGGCGACGACGATCAGCGCGCCGTCGGCGATCGCCAGCTTCATGAACGTGTCGGGCGACCAGATCTGGAGCCACAGCTGCGCCAAGCCGCCGGCGACGCCGACGATGAACAGACCGACGGCGATCGCCGCGGCGGCGCTCATCGCTCCGGCTCCGCGACCACCGCCGCGCCTTGGCGGATGGCCTCGGCGCCGCCGCTCAGGATTTCGTTGGCGTCGTAACGCATTGCGACGATGGCGTTGGCGCCGTTGATCATGGCGTGCTCGCACATCATGCGGTCGGAATCGGCGCCGGTCCGCCCGCACAGGCTGGCGTAGACCGAGATGGCGCCGCCGAAGAGGGTCTGCAGCCCGGCGGCGAAATTGCCGACCAGCGAACGCGAGCGCACGACCACGCCGCGCGCGGCCCCGACGTTGCGGACGATGCGCCAGCCGGGCGACTCGAGCGCGGTCGTCGCCATTTGCGCAGCCATCGGCGTCCCCCGTGGTTTGCGCCGACCGCTACATCCCGCCGAGATGGTCGGCGACGGCGAAAATGTCCTTGTCGCCGCGGCCGGAGATATTGACCACCATCAGGTGGTCGCCCGGCTTCTTCGGCGCGAGTTCGGCGACCTTGGCGAGCGCGTGGGCCGGCTCGAGCGCCGGGATGATCCCTTCGAGCTGCGAGCAGAGCTGGAACGCGACCAGCGTCTCCTTGTCGGTCGCCGAGAGATAGGTGACGCGGCCGCTCTCCTTCAGCCACGAATGCTCAGGGCCGATGCCGGGATAATCGAGGCCGGCCGAGATCGAGTGGCCCTCGTTGATCTGGCCGTCTTCGTTCATCAGCAAGTAGGTGCGGTTGCCGTGCAGCACGCCGGGCCGGCCGCCGGCGAGCGACGCGGCGTGGCCGTCGGGCACGTCGAGCCCGTGTCCCGCCGCCTCGACGCCGTACATCTCGACGCTCTCGTCGTCGAGGAAGGGATGGAACAGGCCGATGGCGTTGGAGCCGCCGCCGATGCAGGCGACCAGGCTGTCGGGAATGCGGCCTTCCATCTCCAGCATCTGCTTGCGCGTCTCCTCGCCGATGACGCACTGGAAATCGCGCACCATCGCGGGATAGGGGTGCGGACCGGCGCAGGTGCCGATGCAGTAGAACGTATCGGAGACGTTGGTCACCCAGTCGCGTAGCGCCTCGTTCATCGCGTCCTTGAGCGTGCGTGCGCCCGACTGCACGGCGCGCACCTCGGCGCCGAGCAGCTTCATGCGAAAGACATTGGGCTTCTGCCGCTCGATGTCGACCGCGCCCATGTAGACCACGCATTTCAGGCCGAAGCGCGCGCAGGCGGTGGCGGTGGCGACGCCGTGCTGGCCGGCGCCGGTCTCGGCGATGATGCGCGTCTTGCCCATGCGGCGCGCCAGCAGGATCTGGCCGAGCACGTTGTTGATCTTGTGCGCGCCGGTGTGATTGAGCTCTTCGCGCTTGAAATAGATCTTCGCGCCGCCGAAATGCGCGGTCAGCCGCTCGGCGAAATAGAGCGGGCTCGGCCGGCCGACGTAATGGGTCAGCAGGCCGCCGAGTTCGCGGTGGAATTCGGGGTCGTCCTTGGCCTTGGCGTAGGCCTGCTCCAGCGCCAGCACCAGCGGCATCAGCGTCTCGGCGACGAAGCGGCCGCCGAAAATGCCGAAATGGCCGCGCTCGTCGGGGCCGTTGCGGAACGAATTGGGCTTGTCGACTTTGGTCACGCGGGGCTCCTTGCCTCGTGCTCGCGCGCGAAGGCGGCGCGCGCGGCGGCGGCGAAGGCCGCGATTTTGTTCTCGTCCTTGACGCCCGGCGCGCGTTCGACGCCCGACGAGACGTCGACGCCGCGCGCGCCCGAAAGCGCCACCGCCTCGCCGACGTTGTCCGCGTCGAGCCCGCCCGACAGCAGCCACGGGATCTTGGGCGCGAAACCGCGCGCCAGCCGCCAGTCGAACGGCCGGCCGTTGCCGCCCGGCAGCACGGCGTCCTTGGGCGGCTTGGCGTCGATCAACAGCCAGTCGGCGACGCTTGCGTAGTCGCGCGCGCGGGCGAAGTCCGCCGCTTCCGAAACGCCGATCGCCTTCATCGCCGGCAGGCCGAGCGTCCGCTTGATCGCCGCCACCCGCTGCGGCGTCTCGCGGCCGTGCAATTGCAGCATGTCGGGGCCGACGACGCGGGCGATCGCCGCCAGCAGGTCGTCGTCGGCGTCGACCGTCAGCGCGACGATCCTGGCGCGATCGCGCGCCTGGGCGGCGAGCTCGCGGGCGTGGTCGAGGCCGACGAAGCGCGGGCTCTTGGCGAAGAACACCAGCCCGACCATGTCGGCGCCGGCGTCGAGCGCCGCCTCGAGCGTCGCCGCGGTGGCCAGGCCGCAGATTTTGACCGTCGGAACCATGCGCCTGTTTCCGACAAGACGCCGGCCGAGTCAAAGAATCCGGCGCGCGCCCTGCCGGGCGGGGCTCAGCCGCCAGCCGGCAGGCCGATGTGTTCGCTCACCTTGGCGGTCATCGCCTCGATCCGCTCGGCGAGCGCCATGACCTTGTCCGTCAGCTCGGTGTTCTGGCGCAGAAGCTCCTGGACCCTCTCGGTCAGCGTCGTGTTCTGGCCAAGCATGTCGACCAGCAGCGCGGTTTGCTTCTCCATCTGCTGCTGGCGCTGCTCGGAGATGCGGTGCAGCTCCTCGCGGTGCTCGGCGTCGGCGATCGAATGCGCCTTGTCGCGATCGGCCTGGCGGGTTTCGGCGAGCAGAATCAACGGCGCCGCATAGGCCGCCTGCAGCGAAAAGGCGAGGTTGAGCAGGATGAAGGGGTAGACGTCGAACGTCGTCAAACCCGCCGCGTTGATCCAGATCCACACGCCGACCACGACCGTCTGGCCGATAAGAAAGGTCGGCGTGCCGAAGAAGCGGGCGAAGGCCTCCGCCTTCAACGCGAACCAGTCGCCGCCGAACACGGTCTCGAGGTGGGCGTGCGGCAGATGAAACCGCCGCGCCCAGTCCGGTCCTGAAGGCTGTCCTTGCCCGCTCATGTTCCCTCCGTCGCTGGATTGCGCCGCGGCGAACGCCGCAAGCCGGGACGATACAGGGAATTTTGTGAAAATCGATTGTCGGCTGCGGAGGCGGGCTCAGCGGTCGCCCGCCCGTTTCCACACCAGCATCGCCGCCGCCAGGTCCTCGATCGCCGCGCCGACCGACTTGAACAGGGTGATCTCGCGTTCGCCGCCGCGTCCCGGCGCGCCGCGGACCAAAGCGGCGAGGTCGCCGGCGACGTCGGCGCGCGCGATCGCGCCGCTCTCCAGGCCCAGCGCGACGTCGCCGCCCTCGCTCATCGCCGCCTCGGTGTCGACGAAGATGCGCGCGCGCTTCAGCGCCGCGTCGTCGGCCTCACGCATGCGCATCGAGAAGGCGCCGACGAGGTCGAGATGCTGACCGCCGCTGAGCCAGGCGCCGGCGACGAGCGGCGCCTCGGACAGCGTCGCGCAGGAGATGATGTCGGCGTCGCGCACGCCGTTCTCGAGCCGCTTGACGACGTGCGCGTTGAAGCCCTCGCCGCCGAGCGCCGCGGCGAGCCGATGCGCGCCGACAGGGCGGTGGTTCCACACCGCGATCGTCTCGATCGGCCGCACGCTGGCGTGGGCGCGGGCGAGAAACGGGGCGAGCTGGCCGGCGCCGACGATCAGCAGCCGCCTGGCGCCGGCGCGCGCAAGATAGCGCGCCGCCAAAGCCGAGGCGGCGGCGGTGCGCCAGACCGTTAGCCGCGTTCCGTCGAGGGTGGCGATCGGCGCGCCGGTGACGCCCGACTGCAGGACGTAGAGACCCTGCACCGCGGGCAGGCCGCGCGCGCCGTTGCCAGGAAAGACGTTGACGATCTTGGCCCCGAGAAAGTCTTCGCCCGATCCGAACCGGGTCCAGGCGGGCATCAGCAGCGCCGTCGCCGTCGCCTCGCCCGGCCGCTCGATCGCATGGTGATGGCGCTGGGGCGCTTGGAAGCCGCCGCGGAATGCTTCGGCGAGCGCGTCGATCAACGAGGGAAAATCGAGCGCGGCGTCGATTTCGGCGGCGGCGAAATGGCGCATGCGGCTTCAGCCTCGTGTCACGGCGGCGGCGCGGCGCCGAGCCGGACGCGGCCCGCCTCGGCTTCGGCGCGCCAGCGGTCGGCCTCGGCGCGAGACCGCCGCGCTGCGCGGCGGTGGCGCCCCTGCGCGAACCACACCGCGACGCCGCCAGCGACGACGCCGAGCATCGCCGTCAGGATCAGCACGACGAACAGCGGCAGGCTGACCGCGAAAGCGGGGACGTCGCCCGACGGAAACGGGTCGAACGACACGGTGACGAATTGGCGATTGGCGAAGGCGAAGGCGAGCAGCGCGATCGCGATCGGAACGATGACGACGAGTTTGAGAAAGCGAACCATGAAGCGATCCGGCGGCGACGCTTAAGCGGCGCTCAGCGACAATGCCGCCAAAGCGCCGGCGGCGCAGACCGCTGGCCCGCGCCGTTTCGTCAGCTAAAGCGGCTTGGTGTTCAGCCGCTCGCGCATCTCCTTGCCGGTCTTGAAGAACGGCACCAGCTTCTCGGTCACCGGGACCTTGTCGCCGGTGCGCGGATTGCGACCGGTGCGGGCGAGGCGCTGCTTGGTCGAGAAGGCGCCGAAGCCGCGCAACTCGACGCGCTCGCCGCGCGCGAGCGCGTCGGCGATTTCGCCAAGAATGGCGTCGACGATGTTCTCGATGTCGCGTTGGTAGAGATGCGGATTGCGCGCCGACATGCGCTGCACGAGTTCAGACTTGATCAACGGACGCCCCCTCTGGAACGATTAGAAATCCCGCCGTCATCTCTAATCCCCGCCAGACAGTTGCCAAACCGAGACCAATCCGTCAACCGGCGGCCGATCTTCGTAACGTAAAGCCTCGGCGATCGACGTCAGGCCGGCGAGGTCGGCCGCGGCGGCGGCCAGGCTCGTCAGCTTGAAGCCGGTCCACCCCGTTCCCGGCTTATGGTCGCGCACCGGCAGGTTCTTCGCCACGCCGCGATCCTTCTCCAGCCAGGCGATCGCGTCGCGTTCGTCGCCGATCGCGTCGACGAGCTTGAGCGGCAGGCCCTGGCGGCCGGTGAACACCCGTCCGTCGTCGACTTTGGCCAGCTCCTCGTCGGTCAGGCCACGCCGGTCTTTGACCAGCGCCTTGAACCAGTCGAAGGAATCGGCGATCAGCGCGGCCATGGCGGCGCGCGCTTCGTCGCTGGTCGGCTCGAACCCGTTCGGCGCCGCCTTCAACGGCGACGACTTGATCGACTCGAGCTTGACCCCGACCTTGTCCATCAGCCCCGACACGTTGGGATATTCGACCAGTACGCCGATCGAACCGACGATCGAATTGCCGCGGACGAAAATGCGGTCGGCGCCGAGCGCGGCGATATAGGCGCCCGAGGCGGCCATGCCGCCGACGACCGCCGCCACCGGCTTCTTCGCCGCCAATCGGCGCAATTCGTCGTAGATTTCTTCCGAGCCTTCGGTGCCGCCGCCGGGGCTGTCGATGCGGACCAGCGCCGCGGCGACCGCCGGCGAATCGCGCGCCTCGCGGATCAGCTTCAGCGTCTCCTCGTCGCCGGCGATGAAGCCGGTGACCGTGAGGCGGGCGATATGTGGGCCGCCGACGAAGCCCGCCGCGCCGGAGAAGCGCGCGCCGAGGGCGATGATCGCCAGCGCCGCGACGACAAAGGCGACGATGCGCCAGAAGCCGAGCTGGCGGCGCAGACGGCGGCGATCGACGAGGTAATCGGCGGCGGATGTGGACACGCAAGCTCCCCGCGGCGTCCAACGCGACGCATCGCTCCGCTTGCGCGGCGACGCCGACGCTCGGCTGGGCGAGGCGGCAAACTAGTCGCCGCGCCGCATCGGCGCAAGGGCGACAGTCGCGCGCGCCGTGACGCGCGCGCTCAATCGTTGCGGATCGGCAGGCGCCGGCGGCAGGCGGTCAGGCGGCGGAGGCCGGTTCGGCGGTCGCTTCCGGCGGAATTTCGGCCGGCGTCTCGGCCGCGACGGGCGCTTCCGCCGGCGCGTCGGCGGCCGCGGCTTCGGTCGGCGGCGTCTCGGGGGCCGCTTCAGCCGCCGCCTCGGCGGCCGGCGCGCCCGAGAGCGGCGCGAACACGCCGTCGAAGAAGGCGACGAATTTCTCCCGCATCTCGGTCGTCTGGTGGTGTCTGCCGGCGTCGTACGCCTGGCGCAGCGACGCGGCGACGGCGCTCTGCGCGTCGGCGATGATCTCTTCAATCGTGTGCATGGCGGCTCCCCTCGTTGCATTCGTCTTCGACGATCGCGCCGCGAATCCAATCTCGGCGCGTCGTCGTGAACGACGACGCGCGACGACATCGACGCCTCAGGCCGTTTTCTGCTCGGGCCGGGGCGATTGTGCGATTGCGGCGAAACCTGTCGCCCTCGCGGATTCGTTTTCAAATCGAATCAAAGCGACGACATGAAGACGATAACATCGACGCTTCGCCGATAGTGCGCGTCGAGTGACAAAACACGCCTCATCGTAACAACGGAGCGTCGCGACGATGACGATACAGTAAGCATACGCGACGTTGCGTCGCGCCGCTCAGGCGAGTCGGCGCGCGGCGTATTGGCCGGTCTTGCGGAAGCGATAGAGATAGGACGGCGCTGCGGCCTCGATCCCCTGCGGGCTGATTGCGAGTTCGCGCAGCGTGCGCCCTTGGGCGATCGCCGCCGCCGAGACGACGTTGTCGTGGCGCAGCAGCTCGACCTGGTCGCGCGTCGTCGTCAGCATCGCGGGGAAGGCGCCGAGCGACAGGGTCGAGGCGACCTCGGTCGACCAGGCGACGATCCGCGCCAGCGCAAACGGCAGCGGAACCAGGGCGCGGCGGCGCTCGACGATGCGCAGGGTCAGCGCGGCGATTTCGCGCAGCGTCAGAACTTCCGGCCCGCCGAGTTCGTACGTGCGCCCGGCCGCGCTCGCGTCGCCGATGACGGCGAGCGCCGCCAGCGCGACGTCGCCGACGAAAACCGGCTGCAGCTTCGTCGCGCCGCCGCCGAATAGCGGCAGCGCCGGCAAGGCGCGCGCCAGCGCGCCGAAGCGATTGAGAAAATCGTCCTCCGGGCCGAAGACGACCGACGGGCGCAGGATGATTGCGGCGGGCGCGGCCTCGCGCGCGGCGCTCTCGCCGCGGCCCTTGCTGGCGATATAGGGGTTGGACGAACGCGCATCGGCGCCGACGCCCGAGACGTGGACGAGTTTGTCGATCCCCGCCGCGGTTGTCGCGCGCGCAATCGCGCCGGCGCCGACCGCGTGCACCGCTTCGTAGGTCTGGCGGCCGCCCTGGCGCTGGATCCCGGCGGCGTTGACGACGGCGTCGGCGTCCTCGACAGCCGCGACGATCGATTCCGGATAACGCAGGTTCGCCTGCACCAGCTCGATCTGGCCGACGACGCCGAGCGGGCGGAGGAAGCCGGCGAGGTCGGGCCGCCTGACCGCGACCCGGATGCGCCAGCCCTCGCGCGCCAGCGCCCGGACGATGTGCCGGCCGACGAAGCCGGAGCCGCCGAAAACGGTCGCCAGACGATCGGCGCTGGGCGTGAATTCGGCCATCTTCGCGTCGCTCCTGCCAGGGGTCCGCCCCTGAATAAGGTATGGGGCGGCGGCTGTACAGACGCGCCGGAATCCCCCGGCGGGCCGCGGTTTGACGAAGCGGCGCTGTTATGAATGACTGGCTCGCCCGCCGCGCGACATGGGGCGAGCGCCGGCGGGCGCGGGCGCGCGATGGGGCAGCGGTTTCGGATTTTCGTTTCCTCGCCCGGCGACGTCGCCGAGGAGCGGCGCCGCGCTGCCCTGGTCGTCGGCCGGCTGAAACGCGAATTCGCGCGCTTCTTCGATATTTCCGCCGTGTTGTGGGAATACGAGCCGATGCTCGCCTCCGGGCATTTCCAGGACGTCATCGACCCGCCGGGCGAAGCCGACGCGCTGGTCATGATCCTGTGGTCGCGGCTCGGCACGCCGCTGCCCGAGCGCACGTCCAAGCGCGAATATCGCGGCCGCGACGGCCGCGCGCCGGTGACCGGAACCGAATGGGAGTTCGAACAGGCGCTCGGCGCGCGCGAGGCCCGCGCCGGGGTTCCCGACCTGCTCGTCTACCGCAAGACGGCCGAAAACGTCGCGCGCTTCAGCCGCGCCGAGCAGCTCGAGGACGCGCGCCGGCAATGGGACGCGCTGCGGGTCTTCTGGACCCGCTATTTCGAGGACGAGAAGGGCGGCTTCAAGCTCGCCTTCAATCCGTTCGCCGACCTCGACGCCTTCGAGGCGCTGCTCGAAGCGCACCTGCGCGAAATCATCCGCCGCCGCCTGCCGGTGCGCTCGGCCCGCGCGCCGTCGGCCGAGCGGCGGATCGAATGGTGGTCGGGTTCGCCCTATCTCGGCCTGCAGGCGTTCGACCTCGCTCACAGCGCGGTGTTCTTCGGCCGCGAGCGGGCGGTGCGCGACATCGCCGAAGCCTTGGCGCGCCGCGCCGCCGCCAGACGGGGTTTCGTCGTCGTCCTGGGCGCGAGCGGCGTCGGCAAATCGTCACTGGCGCGCGCCGGCGTCGCCGCCGACCTGACCGCGCCCGGCGTCGTCGCCGGCGTCGCGAGTTGGCGCATTGCGGTCGTCGAGGCGGCCGACCTCGCCGCCGATCCGTTCGCCGGTCTCGCCGCCGCGCTGCAGAGGCCCGGCGCGTTGCCGGAATTCGCAGCGCTCGGCTACAGCGCCGAAGAGGTCGCGACGCTGATGCGCGCCGATCCGTCGCTGGTCGTCGCCCAGACGCGCAAGGCGCTCAAGCGCGCGGCGGGGGAAAGCGAGACCGCGCAGGTCGGGCTCGTCCTCATTGTCGACCAGATGGAGACGCTGTTCGCCTCGCCGGCGATCGACGCGGCGGCGCGCGCCGGCTTCGACCGACTGATCGCGGCGCTGGCGAAAAGCGGCGCGGCGATGGTTCTGGCGACCCTGCGCAGCGACTTCTACCCGCGCCTGGTCGAGCTGCCGGAACTCGCCGCCTTGTCGCGCGGCGACGGGCAATACCAGCTCGCGCCGCCGACCGCCGCCGAGCTGGAGCTGATCGTCCGCCGGCCGGCCGAAGGCGCCGGCCTCGCCTTCGAAGTGGATGCGCGAAGCGGCGTCGGCCTCGACGCGACGATCCGCGAGGCGGCGGCGCGCGATCCCGCTTCGCTGCCGCTGCTCTCCTTCGTGCTCGACGAGCTTTACCGCCGCGACGTCGCCGAGGGCGGCGGCGACATGCTCAGCTATGCCGGCTATGAGGCGCTCGGCCGGCTCGAGGGCGCCATCGCCCGCCACGCCGAAACGCTCGTCGCCGAATGTCCGCCCGAGCTCAAGGAGGCGCTGGCGCCGCTGCTGCTCGCCCTGGTCGAGATCGACGACGTCAAGGGCGCCGTCGCCGCCCGCGTCGCCGCGCGCGCGTCGCTCGCCGATCCGCGCCAGCGCGAGCTCGCCGACCGGCTGGTCGCAGCGCGTCTCGCCGTCGCTGACGATTCGGTCAGCGGCGGCGCCTTGCGGCTCGCCCACGAGGCGCTGCTGACGCGCTGGCCGACGCTCGCCGCCTTGATCGTCGAGCACCGCGACTTCCTCGCCGCGCGCCGTCGCCTGCATCGCGACGCGGTGAACTGGGAACGCAGCGGCCGCGACGACGATTTCCTCCTGACGCCCGGGCGCCGGCTCGCCGAAGCGGAAGAGCTCGTCGCGCGCCGTCGCTCCGAGCTTGAGCCGGAGTCGATCGCCTACGCCGAAGCGTCGAGCGAGAAGGCGCGCGCCGCGGCGCAAGCGGCCGAACGCGCCAAGGAGGCGGCGCTGAGGCGCGAGCTTACGCGCAGCCGCCGCGTCGCGGCGATCGTGTCGCTGCTGCTGCTGGCGGCGATCGGCGCCGGCGCCTATGCGTGGCGTCTGCGCGGCGTCGCCGCAACGGCGCTCAGCGAGGTCGAGGTTGAGTATCAGGCCGCGCTCAAGCAGGCGGCGGGCAGCGTGTCGCTGTTGGTCGACGGCGCCGACAATGGCGCGCTGTCGACCGATCTCATGCGCCGGCTGGTCGAGCAGGCGCGCGACACGGTGACCGGCCTGCCCGGCCAGAGCGACGCGGCGACCGCGGCCCAGGTCAAGTTGCTCGACGCGCTGAGCGTCGCCTATCTGTCGCTGAGCGGCGCGGCGGCGGCGCAGGAGATGGCGGTCAAAGCGAACGCGCTCGCCGACGCGCTCGTCGCCAAGGACGGTTCGAACGCCGCCTGGGCGCTGTTGCGGCTGGAGGCGCGCGGCCGCCGCGCCGACGCGGAAAATGCGGCCGGCGATTTCGACGCCGCGCTCGCCGACGCGCACGAAGCGCAAGCGACGGCGCTCGCGCTCGCCAGCCCGGCGGCCCCCGCCGCGGCGTCGGCCGGCGTCGATAGCCCGGAGAATGAACTCGCCGTCGCCTATCAGCGGGTCGGCGATCTCAACCGCGCCCGCGGCGCCTTCGACGACGCGCGCGTGGCGTACCAGGCCTGGCGCGACCGCGCCGCCGCGTTGCGCGCCGCTCAGCCGAACGAAACGCTGTGGCTGCGCAACGAGATGTTCGCGATCCAGCGCCTTGGCGATCTCGCGCTGTCGGGCGGAGCGACGACGCCGGCGAAGGCGCTGTTCACCGACTATCTCTCGCGCGCCGAAGCGTTCGCCGCGGCCAGGCCCGCCGACGCGATCGGCGTCGAGGCGCTCGCCGGCGCCCACCAGCGCCTCGGCGACGCCGCGCTCGCCGCCGGCGACGCCGAGGCCGCCGAGCGCGAATACCTCGCGCTGCAAACCTACGCCGAGCGGCTGATCGGCTTCGACTCGGCGAATTTCCGCTGGCGCGAGTTCGTCGCGGTCGCCTGGCAACGCCTCGGCTCGGCGCGGCTCGCGCGCCAGGATCCGACCGCGGCGCTGGCGGATTTCGAGACCTATCGCTCCCAGTCGCAGTTGCTTGTCGCCAAGGACGCCGCCAACGCCGCGGCCCATTACGACGTCGCCAATTCCGAGGAGAAAGTCGGCGACGCTTTGCGCGCGCTGGGTCGACTGGAGGAAGCGCGCGCCGCCTATCAGGCTGATGAAGAGGCGTTGGCGCCGCTCGTCGCCGCCCATCCGCACAACGCCGTCTGGCGCCGCAGCCTGGCGATCAGCCGCCAACGGCTCGGCGAGGCGTCGATGCAAGCGGGCGACCGCGCCGACGCCGCCGAACAATTCCGCGCCTGCCTTGCTATCGACGTTCCCGCGGAAGCTTGGGCGCCGCGCGACCTGTGGCCCCGCGACATTGCCGCCTACTGCCGGCGCGCGCTCGAGGCCGCGCGGTGACCGCCGCGCCTTATCCGAGCCTCAGCAGTTGTTGCCGCTGCAAGTCTTGCTGTAGTTGCCGCCGGTGTTGGTCCCACCGCCGTCCGCCAATGCCGGCGCGGTCGCCGCTCCGACCCCGAAGATGAGAACGATCGCCGCAAGCAGGATGCGCATGGCCTTTGTCCCGTCCGGAGTTTTCCCGGCAACGACGCGAAGCATTCTCGGCCGTCGGGCGCGTCACAGCCGCCCGACGCCAGCCGGAGGCGCTTCCACGAACGCCGCCCGGGTTCCCAAGCCTCAGCAGTTATTGCCGCTGCAGGTCTTGTTGCCGCCGCCATTGGTCGCGAACGCCGGCGCGGTCGCCGCGCTGACGCCGAAGATGAGAATGATCGCTGCAAGCAGGATGCGCATGGCCGTCTCCCCGTCCGGGATTTCCCCGCGGCGACAAGGGTTATCCCTGGGGCGGGGGACTGTCAAAGGCGGCTTCTGCTCCGGGACCTGCCCTCACCCCAGCCCTCTCCCGCGAGCGGGAGAAGAGCCTGCCCCCGGGCGAAGACCCGGGAGTGGTGGCGCCATAGGGCGTCGAAGACGCCCGTCTCTCGACGGGGTACGGCGCGGCCGGAAGAGGGGAAGACGCGCATGACCCCCTCGCGTGCGTCCGCCGCCTCCCTCTTCGCCCTCGAGGGCGCGCCGCTCGATGCGGTCAAGCTCGTCGCCGCGGCGGCGATGGTCTCGGACCACGTCAACGACATTCTGCTCGACCACGACCACCTCGCCATGTGGTACGTCGGCCGGATCGCCTTTCCGCTGTTTTGCCTCGTTTTCGCGCTCAACTTGCGCCGCGGCGCGCCGCTTGCCGGCTACGTCGCGCGGCTGACGCCATTCGCGATTCTCTCGCAGCCGGTCTACCGCGCCGCCTTCCACGACGGGCTCGACAACATCCTCATCACGCTGCTGCTGGCGGGAATCGTGGCGATCCTGCTCGACGAGCGCCCGAAGCGCGTCCAGCACGCCGTCTTCGCCATCGGCGCGGCGGCGGCCTTCGCCGCGCCGTGGGCCTCGATCAGCACCGGCCTCTGCTTCGGCATGGCCGGGTTGCTGCTGCCCGCCGCGCTCAAGCTGACGCTCGACGGCCGGCGCGACGTCGCGCCGTGGGCGGCGCTGCTTTATTTCGGACTCAACTGGTTTCCGCGCGACGAGCTGTTCGACAGCCTCGCCGCGCCGCTGTTCGTCCTCGCCGTCGTCGCGGCGACGCTCGCGCTGACGCGCCGGCTCGCCGGGCGCCCGCGCTTCCTGCCGCGCTATGCGCTCTACGCCTTCTATCCCTTGCACCTGCTCGCGCTGATCGGCTGGCGCGCGCTCGGCTAGGCGCGGCTCACTCGGCCGCGCGCTTGTGCGCGGCGATGATCGCGTCGGCGACGCGGCCGCTGATCTCGGCGAGATGGTCGAACTTGGTCTCGAACGCGCCGACGCCCGCGGTGGCCGAGCGCAATTCGACGATCAGGTCGCCGATCTCGGCCTCGGGAATCGTCGCGCGCAAGGCCTCCCAGCCCCGCCAGCCTTCGCGCGCTTCGAAGCCGAGAATCTGGCCGCGCCGCGCGCTGACCAGCGCGCTCGCGCGCGCTAGGGCGTCGGACGGGACGTAGATCGTCACCGCGAGGATCGGCTCGAGCAGCACCGGGCGCGCCTTGGGCAACGCCTCGGCGAGCGCGATCTTGGTCGCGGCGCGGAACGCCATGTCGGACGAATCGACGGTGTGGTAGGAGCCGTCGGTCAGCGTCACGCCGACGTCGACCACCGGAAAGCCGAGCGGCCCGCTGTTCATCGCGTCGCGCGCGCCCATCTCGACCGACGAGAAATATTGCCTCGGCACCGTGCCGCCGTGGACGCGCTCGGCGAAAGCGAAGCCTTCGCCGCGGCCGCGCGGCGTCACCTCGACCACCACGTCGCCGAACTGGCCGTGGCCGCCCGACTGCTTCTTGTGCCGGCCGCGCACCGTCACCGGATCGCGGATCGTCTCGCGATAGGCGACCGAAGGCTTCTTGGTCTCGACGACGACGTCGAAGCGGCCGGCGAGCCGCTCGACGATCACCCTGAGGTGCATCTCGCCCTGGCCGAACAGCTTGAGCTCGGCCGATTCCTGGTCCTGGACATAGGCGAGCGAGGGGTCCTCCTCGGTGAGCTTGGCCAGCGCCGCGGCGAGCCTGACCTCGTCCTTGCGGTCCTTGGCGACGATGGCGAACGCCTGGGTGTGGGGCGGGGGCGGCGGGAGCACCGCGGCCTCGGGCGGCTTCTTGTTGTCGCTGAAGCGGTCGCCGGTGAGGAAGCTTTCGAGCCGGGCGAAGGCGACGGTGTCGCCCTCCTCCGCCTTGGCCAGCTTGGCGGTCACCGCGCCGGTCAGCCGCGCGACGCCGGCGATGCGCTCTTCGCTGCCGCGCGAGCCGACCACCGCGGCGCCGTCGGGGAACGCGCCGCGCAACACCCGCGCCAGCGACAGCTTGCCGCCGTGGGCGGTGTGGATGGTGCGCAGCACCTGGGCGAGCGCGGGGCCGGAATCCCCGATGCCGAGCCGGGTTCGGGACTGGGCGACGCCCGGCGCCTCGTGGCGCAGCGCCTTCAACAGACGGGTCACGCCGTGGCCGGCGGTGGCCGAGCCGATCATCAGCGGCACGACATGGCCTTCGCGCAATTCCTTGGCGAGATCGTCGAACACCCGGTCGCGCGGCGGCTCGATGTCGCTGATGAGCTGCTCCATCAGCGCGTCGTCGTAGTCGGCGAGCTTCTCGAGCATGTTGTAGCGCGCCTGCTTCTCGTCGCCGGCGATTCCGGCCGGCATCTCCACCACCTCGGAGGGCGCGGATTCGCGATAAACGAACGCGCGCTCGAGCGCGAGGTCGACGAAGCCGGTGGCGACGCCGTTCTCGAAGGTCGGCAGTTGGCGCAGGAGCAGCGGCGCGCGCGAGGCGGGCTGCAGCATTTCGAGCGCCTCGCGCACACCGCCGCCGGCGAGATCGATCTTGTTGAGGAAGACGATGCGCGGCACGCCGAGCTCTTCGAGCTCGCGCAGGATGACCTGAAGCGCCGGCGTCTTGCGCGCGTCGGCTTCGCACACCACCACCGCCGCGTCGCAGACCGGCAGGACGTAGCGCATGTCGTGAATGAACTCGACCGAGCCGGGACAATCGACGAAGGTGAAGCGGTCGCCCATGTAGTCGACGCTGGCGACGTTCGGCTCGACGCTCATCGCGTGCGAGCGCGCTTCGGGGCTGGAATCGCCGACGCTGGTGCCGTCGCGCACCGAGCCCTGCCGCGCCGCGCCGCCCGCCCTGACCAGCAGGCTTTCGAGCAGGCTGGTCTTGCCGCTCTGGAATGGACCGACGATCGCAATCAATCGCGGTCCGGCAATTCTGCCCTCGCCATTTTGACCGCCTGCGCCCATCGGACCCTCCTCCACGACCTGCTTTTTACGGTTTAATGTCCGTTTGATGTCGGATTGCAACTCTCTGCGCGCGACGCTAGCCGCCCATTGACATGAGTCAAGCCAGGATTGGCCAAGGCCCATCTGTTGGGCTAAGGAGCGGCCTTGCGCGGGCGCCGCCGCCGCCGCGCCGAAAGAAGGCCATGAACGACGCCGCCCCGATACCCGAGGCCGAAGGGCTGATCGCCGCGCTGGGCGGCCGGTCGATCGTGCTCATCGGCATGATGGGAGCGGGCAAGACCTCGGTCGGCAAACGGCTCGCCCAGAAGCTCGGCCTTCCCTTCGTCGACGCCGACGACGAGATCGAGGCCGGCGCCCAGATGACGATCCCCGAGATCTTCGAGCGGTTCGGCGAACCGTATTTTCGCGACGGTGAGCGCCGGGTGATCGCCCGTTTGCTCGAGGACGGCCCCAAGGTGCTGTCGACCGGCGGCGGCGCCTTCCTCAACGAAGAGACGCGCCGGCGCGTCGCCGAGCGCGGCGTGTCGGTGTGGCTGAGGCCCGAGTTCGAGACCCTGCTGCGCCGCGTGCGCAAGCGCTCCAATCGGCCGCTGCTGCGCACCGAGGACCCCGAGGCGACGCTGCGCAAGCTGCTCGAAGAGCGCAGCCCGACCTACGCGCTCGCCGACCTGACGATCGAAACGCGCGACGGCCCGCATGACGCGGCGGTCGAGTCGCTGCTCGGCGCGCTGCGCCGTCGACTCGCCCATCCGACGCCGCCGGCGACGCGCGAGATCGCGGTCGAGCTCGGTTCGCGCGCCTACCGCATCCTCATCGGACCCGGCCTGATCGAATCCGCCGGCGCCCATGTCGCGGCGCTCGCGCCCGGCGCGCGCTGCGCGGTCGTCACCGACGCGACGGTGGCGAAGCTGCATCTCGCCCCGCTGCTGAAGAGCCTCGAGGGGGCCGGGCTGACGACCTCGGTCGTCGTCTGCCCGCCCGGCGAAGCGACCAAGTCCTACGCCGAATTCGCGCGGGTCAGCGACGCGCTGATCGAGGCGCGGGTCGAGCGGCGCGACCTCGTCGTCGCGCTCGGCGGCGGCGTCATCGGCGATCTCGCCGGCTTCTGCGCGGCGAGCTTGAGGCGCGGCGTGCGCTTCGTCCAGATCCCGACGACCCTGCTCGCCCAGGTCGATTCCAGCGTCGGCGGCAAGACGGCGATCAACTCGCCGCTCGGCAAGAACCTCGTCGGCGCGTTCCACCAGCCGTCGCTGGTGCTCGCCGACACCGGCGTCCTCGACACGCTGAGCGCGCGCGAGTTCCGCGCCGGCTACGCCGAGGTGGCCAAATACGGCCTGATCGGCGACCGCAACTTCTTCGCTTGGCTCGAACGCGACTGGCGCGCGGTGTTCGCCGGCGGGCCGGCGCGGCTGGAGGCGATCGCGACGAGCTGCGCCGCCAAGGCGCGCGTCGTCGCCGCCGACGAGAAAGAGCGCGGCGAGCGCGCGCTGCTCAACCTCGGCCACACCTTCGGTCACGCGCTCGAGCGCCTCGCCCATTACGACGGCGAAACGCTGATCCACGGCGAGGGCGTGGCGATCGGCATGGCCTGCGCGTTCCGCTTTTCGCACGACCTCGGCCTGTGCGCCGCCGACGATGTCCGGCGGATCGAAAGCCATCTCGCCGGCGTCGGCCTGCCGATCCGCATCTCCGCCGTGCGCGGCCTCAACGCCGACGCGCACGCCATCTTCGACGCGATGCGCCAGGACAAGAAGGTCGAGCGCGGCCGCCTGACCTTCATCCTCGCGCGCGCAATCGGCGCAAGCTTCATCGCCAAGGACGTCAGCGAGGCCCAGACGCTGGATTTCCTCGAGCGCGAGCTGGCGGCGGGGTAGGGGGCGCAGCCTCGGTCTCCTTGGAGACGTTCGGCCAACGAATCCGGCCGGCGCTACATCATCAGGACGCCGGAATAGACGAGATCGGCCGTCAGGCCGAAAACCATCGAGCTCAGCGTCAGGATCGAGTACAAGGTCAGACGGATCGCCATTGTCGTCGCCTTCTTCAGCCTGGCGACGATTTACGGTCTGCCGACTCTGCCGTCCTCAACTCGTTTCATGGCCCGCACAGGCTTTGTCGCGGCAGAACGCGGCGGCGCTGGCGGCGGAGCGGGTACGGAGGTCCGCGCCTTCGTTCACTCCGCCGCTGTCGTCAGCGCCAGCGCATGCAGCTCGCCGCCCATGCGGCCTTTCAGCGCCGCATAGACCAACTGGTGCTGTTGCACCCGGCTCTTGCCCTTGAAGGCGGGGCTGACGACCTTGGCGGCGTAATGTTCGCCGTCGCCGGCGAGGTCGCGCACTTCGACCTTGGCGTCGGGCAGAGCGGCGCGGATCATCGCCTCGATGTCTGCGATCGCCATCGCCATCACACGGTCTCCAGCGGCGCGGCGTCCGCCATCGCCGCCTCGATGCGGGCGACCACCTCTTTGACCGTCTCGGAACATGGCACGGTGATTCCGCCGGCCATGTAGATGTTGCACTTCGACCCCTCGACGCCGGAGATCGCGATCACCTGGTCGGGGCGAACGTAGTTGTAACCGCCGAGCGATTTGACGGCGACGAATGCGATCATGCCAATTCTCCTCCTGGGCCGTCCATGTAACGCGGCAGCCAGGTTTCGTGCGCCTGTCTGAGCGCCGCGATCGTGACCGGCGCCTCGCCGGGCAGGGTAAGCGACTCGCCGCCGGTCGCGCCGATCCGCGTCGCCGCGACGCCCGCCTTGGCCGCCGCGGCGAGGATCGCCAGCGCGTCCTCAGCTTTGGCCGTCACGACGTAGCGGCCCTGATCTTCGCCGAAGAAGAAGGCGTGGGCGAGGCCGACGACCACGCCCTTGTCGATCGTCGCGCCGACCCCGCCGGCGATCGCCATTTCCGCCAGCGCCACGGCGAGGCCGCCGTCGGAGAGGTCGTGGACGGCGCTCGCCTTGCCGCCTTTGATCAGCGAAGCGACGAAGTCGCCGTTGCGCCGCTCGGCGGCAAGGTCGACCGGCGGCGGCGCGCCCTCGTCGCGGCCGCAGATTGTCGCGAGATACGCCGAGCGACCGAGCCACGACGGCGCGCCGCCGATCAGCAGCACGGCGTCGCCGGCGCGCTTGAAGGCGAGCGAGGCGGTCGCGGTCACGTCGGCGACGAGACCGACGCCGCCGATCGTCGGGGTCGGCAAGATGCCGACGCCCGAGGTCTCGTTGTAGAGCGAGACATTGCCGGAGACGATCGGGAAGTCGAGCGCGCGCGCCGCCTCGCCGACGCCTTGAATGCAGCCTACCAACTGGCCCATCGCCTCGGGCTTCTCGGGATTGCCGAAATTGAGGTTGTCGGTCAGCGCCAGCGGCCGCGCGCCGACGGCGATGAGATTGCGCCACGCCTCGGCGACCGCCTGCTTGCCGCCCTCGACCGGGTCGGCGTCGCAATAGCGTTCGGTCGCGTCGGTCGTCAACGCGAGGCCCTTGGGCCCGTCGCCGAGCCGGATCACCGCCGCGTCGCCGCCCGGTCCCTCGACGGTGTTGCCGAGGATCAGCGTGTCGTATTGCTCGGTGACCCAGCGCTTGGAGCACAGATCGGGCGAGCCGATCAGCTTGAGCAGCGCTTGCGCGTTGGCGATCGGCGGTGTGAGGCTCGCCGGGTCGAGCGCGGCCGGCTTCGGCGTCGGCGTCCACGGCCGGTCGTAGAGCGGCGCCTGGTCGCCGAGCTCGCGGATCGGCAGGTCGGCCTTGACGATTCCGCCCTGTTTGACGACGAAGCGCTTGCTGTCGGTCGTCTTGCCGATGACGGCGAAATCGAGCCCCCATTTGCGGAAGATCGCCTCGGCCTCGGGCTCTTTCTCCGGCTTGAGCACCATCAGCATGCGCTCCTGGCTCTCGGAGAGCATCATCTCGTAGGCGGTCATGCCGTCTTCGCGACAGGGCAGGCGGTCGAGGTCGAGCTCGACGCCGAGGTCGCCCTTCGCGCCCATCTCGACCGCCGAGGAGGTGAGCCCCGCCGCGCCCATGTCCTGGATCGCGACCACCGCGCCCGAGGCCATCAATTCGAGGCAGGCTTCGAGCAGCAGCTTCTCGGCGAACGGATCGCCGACCTGCACCGTCGGGCGCTTCGCCTCCGCGTCGGCCTCGAACGCGGCCGAGGCCATCGACGCGCCGTGGATGCCGTCGCGGCCGGTCTTGGAGCCGAGATAGACGATCGGATTCCCGATCCCGGTCGCCTTGGCGTAGAAAATCGCGTCGGCGCGCGCGACGCCGACCGCCATCGCGTTGACCAGGATGTTGCCGTCGTAGCGCTTGTGGAAGCCGACCGAGCCGCCGACGGTCGGCACGCCGAACGAGTTGCCATAGCCGCCGATGCCCGCCACCACGCCGGCGACGAGATGGCGGGTCTTGGGATGGTCGGGCGCGCCGAAGCGCAGGAAGTCGAGGCTCGCCACCGGTCGCGCGCCCATGGTGAAGACGTCGCGCAATATGCCGCCGACCCCGGTCGCCGCGCCCTGGTAGGGCTCGATGAACGAGGGGTGGTTGTGGCTCTCCATCTTGAAGATGACCGCGTCGCCGTCGCCGATGTCGATGACGCCGGCGTTCTCGCCCGGTCCCTGGATCACCCAGGGCGCTTTGGTCGGCAGCTTGCGCAGGTGGAGGCGCGACGACTTGTAGGAACAGTGCTCGTTCCACATCGCCGAGACGATGCCGAGTTCGGTGTAGCTCGGCGTGCGGCCGATCAGAGCGACGAACCGCTGATATTCCTCGGGTTTCAACCCGTGCGCGATCGCCAGCGCCTCGTCGACCTTCGGTTCTTTGTCGCCCAACCGCGCGCCCCGCCGCCAGAGGAAGGATCGGGGGCGGGAATAGCCGCGCCGGCCGCTTCTGGCAATGGGCCGCATCGGCGCGGCGGCGCCGATAATAGAGGCGCGACCGGCGGCCGCCTAAATGTCGCAGCGGCGTTGGCGCGATTCCGCGCGACAATGAATTGAGCGCACGGCGTGTTCATGATATGTTCTAGAGAACAGGATTCCACGAAGTCAGAGCGAGAGCCGGATGGCGCAGATGCCCGCGATGCGCGTGTTTGCACTACGTCCGGAGGGCGTTCGTTGCGGCGCCGACGGCCTCTTCGTGGGTTCCGTTGCGCTGCTGCGTCGGGCGCGAGACGCCTACGGCCGGGAGCATTGGTCGCTCCGTCCGGCGAGCGAACTCGATCACCAACTCACGGCGCGTTACGGCCTGCCGATCAGCGCGGCTGCAAAGGCCGGCAGGCTCGCATCGGTCGCGCGCGCACTCGACCGCGGCGATCTGGCGCTGGCGGGGATCGGCGCCGTGCTGCTGCAGTTTCCCGATCCGCCGCCGCTCGAAAAAGGCGCCTCGGCGGCGAACGATTGGGTGGGGTTAGCCGTCGAACTCGCGGCAAGCGGGCTCCTGAAGGGCGAGTGGAACCCCGCCAGGCATCCGCGCGTTGGCGCAAAACCGAATCCAGGATGGTTCGCGGAAGTTGCACGCGAGGTTCGGGAAGTGACGGCGCGGATGCGCGCATGGCCCTCGCCGCGATTCAACAAAGCGTTGCGGATATTGGTGAAGGACATCGCGGAAAAGGGCGGACTCTCAGAGCTTGGGCCGTACGGCGATGCGGCGGCGATCATCTTGGAGCTCGTGCAGAAACTCGGGCCCTCGGAACTCAACGACGGCGAGCAGAGGGCGATCGAGCAGACCAACGCCTTTTTCGATCCGCCCAAGACGTTGGAGGCGCTTCAGACGCCGCCGAAGCAAAACGCTCTCGGCTATGAGCGGCATCACATCGTCGAGCAGAACGACGATAACGTCGAGAAAGACGTGGTGGTGAAATTCGGGCGCGACGCAATCGACGACCCTGGCAATTTGGTCTGGGTTCCTAGGCTAAAACATGAATTGATCACCGGTTACTATAACGGGACCGACGACGACGATCCTCAAGAACGCAACCGAAGAGACGTGATTGGCGAAGATGATTTCGAGACCCAGCGCGAAGAGGGGTTAGCAGCCTTACGAAAATTTGGAGTCCTGCAATGAGCGCCGACGCGTATGCTCAAATGAGCGCCGATCAATTGATCGACGAGTTCGTCCGCTTGGCCCAAGCCCTTGGCAGCGTTTGGACGTTTTGGGCCAAAATTCCGGAAAACACTCCGGAACGCCAAGCGATGGATCAGCAACTCAGGGCGATTGGCGCGGAGCTCTGCGCGCGCAAGCCGATCGAGAAACTGCGCCCGTTGTTCGATCACGAAAACGTCGACGTGCGGTTTTACGCCGCCATGAGGTTTCTTCCCGTCGATCCGGATTGGGCGATCGCGGCGATCTCGGCGCACACGGCGGACCTGTCGACCAAGGACGTCATCGCGCTTGGCGCGCGGGCGAAGAAGCGACCGCCCGCGCGCCCAACCGTTAGGGACATGTCGACGGACCAACTGGTGGCGCGGTTCGAGGACGCTGGCGTTCGCCGCTACGCGACGCGGTTTCTCGGCGGCGAATTCGAGCCGTTCGACGTCGAGTTGAACAATCGAATTGCGAAGGAAACCCGCGAGATCGTCGACGAGTTGAAGGCCCGTGACGCGTTGAGCAGGCTGCTGCCGCTGCTCGACCATCCGAACATTTCGGTTCGCCGCACGGCGGCGACATTCGCCATTTCCGTAGCGCCCGATCGCACTCTGCCCGTGCTCGAATCCGTGAGTGCGAGCCGGGACTCGATTGAAGCGCCCAGGGCGTCGGCGACGCTCGATCGCTGGAACAAGAACAAGAAGAAGGACGCAGAGGCGCCGCAGTCCTAGTTCACGCCGCTGTGTGGACTGCCGCGACCGCGCGCGAAGAACGAATCCTGTGACGAGCGCGAAATTCTACAATTGAATTCCCGCTATCGCCCCGCGGAGGCGAGCCGGGCCGCCGGCCCGCGCGACGGCGGGGCGAAGGCGTGCGGCGCGGTCTCGCGCAAGGCGCTGCGGATCGGGTCGTCGGCCTCCGCGGCCGTCTCCTCGGCCTCAGTCTCCGCCGTATCGTCGTAGCCGGCGGCGCCGTCGTCGATCTCGAACTGGTCGACGAGCCGCGACAGCTCCATCGTCTCGTGCGACAGCGAGCGGCTGGTGGCGGTCGATTGCTGGACCATCGCCGCGTTCTGCTGCGTCACCTGATCCATGCGGCCGAGCGCGACGTTGACCTCGTCGAGACCGGTCGACTGTTCTCGCGCGCCGGCCGCAATCGCGGCGATGACCGCGTTGACTTCGGCGACCTGGGCCATGATGCGCTCGAGCGCCGCGCCGGTCTCGGCGACCAATTCGACGCCGTGGCCGACCTGGGCGGTCGAGGCCGAGATGAGCCCCTTGATCTCCTTGGCCGCCTCGGCCGAGCGTTGCGCCAGCGCGCGCACTTCCGACGCGACGACGGCGAAACCGCGTCCCGCGTCGCCGGCGCGCGCCGCTTCGACGCCGGCGTTGAGCGCGAGCAGGTTGGTCTGGAAGGCGATCTCGTCGATCACGCCGATGATGTGGGTGATCTGCTGCGCCGATTTGGCGATGCCGTCCATCGCGTCGACCGCCTGCTTGACGACGACCGCGCCCTTCTGGGCGTCGCCGTCGGCGGCGACGACGACCTCGCGCGCGTGCAGCGCCGAATCCGCCGCCTTCTTCACCGTCTGGGTGATCTCGCCGAGCGCGGAGGCGGTTTCTTCCAGCGTCGCCGCCTGCTCCTCGGTGCGGCGCGACAGGTCGCCGGAGGCGTGCGCGACAGCCTCGGCGTTGACGCGGATGCCGCGCACGGAGTCGGAAATGACGGCGACGGCGCGCTGCATCTGGGCGATGGCGCCGTTGAAGTCGTCTTTCACCTTCTGATAGGCGGGCGGGAACTCCGCAGAGATGCGGAAGGTCAGGTTGCCTTCGAACAGGCGTTCGCACGCTTCCGCCAGCGCGCTGACGGTTCGCTCCTGTTCGCGCGCGGCGGCCTCGCGTTCGGCTTCGGTTTCGCGGCGGACGGCTTCGTCCGCCAGGCGCGTCTCGCGTCGCGCCGTCGCGGCGCGGGCCTGCTCGTCGTCCTCGACCATGGCCTGCTTGATCCGTTCGAATGCGCGGGCGATCGAAGCATAGAGGCCGCTGCGGCCGAGCGCCGGAGGCTCGACCGCGAGGTCGCCGCCGGCGAGGCGGGACATCGCCGCGTCGAGCTTGCGCAGCGGCTTGGCGAGGCTGTGCGCGACGAGGACGATCGAAATCAGGCCGATGACGATCGCGATCAGGGCGGCGAGGTCGATCATGGCCTCGGCGTCAGCCTGGGCGGCGGCGAGCCCCCCGTCGGCGGCGCCCGTCGCGGCGACCGCGTCGCCGAGATCCTTGATCGACGCAACCAACGGGTCGAACGCCTTGACCAGCGCGTCGGTCGCCTGGGAATAGGCGAGCTCGGCGGCGGACGCCTCCTTGAAGGCGTCGACGAAGTTGTTGACGTCGAGGTTGAGCGTGTCCTTCGCGTCCTGCGCCACGCTGGCCGCAGCGAAGACGGCGTTGAAATCGGCGGCGGCGGCGTCGAAGTCGCTCTTTACGTGGTCGTCGAGGGTCGCTTCGTATTGCAATTGCGCGCGCGCCATCGCCATGGCGGCGCGGCGCATCTGTTCGCCTTCGAGCGTCGGACTGTCCTTGAACGCGCTGGTGGTGTCGTCGATCAGCGTCTGGGCGTCGGTGACGGCCTTGCCGACGACGCCGATGGTCGGCGAATCGCCGGCTGTCTGCTGCGCCTGCTGCACCGCATCGAACGCCTTGCCGATCGCGGCGACCTGCGCCTTCAAGTCGCTGATCGGCTTGGCGAGGGGGTCGGCGCGCGACGAGGAGGCGAGCGTGTCGATTTTGCCGAAGAGGGCCTTGGCGCCGTCGGCGAAGGCCTTCAGGCTGTCGCCGGCGCGGGTGGAGCGAAGCTCGATCGCCTTGCCGCGCAACGCCATCGCCGCGACGTCGATGTCGTCGGACGGGCGTTGCAGCCCAGCGTCGGCGCGCGCGTCGGCGAAGGCGGCGGCGACTTTGCCCGCTTCGTCGCGATTGACGAGCGCGACCGCCGCCAGTCCGGCGATGAAGCCGACGCTGACCAGTGCGACACGAAACGTAATGTTCGACGATTTGCCCGATCCAGCCATGGGTTCCCCTCCGCCGCCGCGGCCATTTCGCCGCGACTATGCGGGGTTTGCGTTAACGTTACGTCAACGTTAACGAACGCCCGGCGTCGACGCGCTTGCGCCTGTCGGGGGTCGACGAAGGGGGTACGGCGCCCGTCGCGGCGATAGCGTATAAGGCCCGCTCTCCGCTCCGGAAGCCCCGATGGACAATGCCGCCGCCCTGCCGCCGCTCCCCTCCGCCGCCGATCCGATCGGCGAATCGCGAACGCTTTCAGAGCTTTTCCGCGCCCGCGCGGCGCTGACTCCGGACGCGGTCGCCTATCGCTGCCACGATCCCGCCGCCGGCCGCTGGGTCGACTGGAGCTGGCGGCGGACAGCGTCCGAAAGCGCCCGCTGGCGCGCCGCTTTGGCCGCCGAGGGGCTGGAGGCGGGCGCCCGCGTCGCGACCCTGATGGTCAACGGCGTCGACTACGTCTGCGTCGACCAGGCGGCGCTGGCGCTCGGACTGGCGATCGCGCCGTTGCACGTCACCGACAATCCCGGCAACGTCGGCTTCATCATCGGCGACTGCGGCGCCGCGGTGGTGATCCTCGACAACGCCGACTATTGGCGGCGTCTCGCGCCCGAGCTCGCCGACTGCCCGGAGCTGAAGCGCGTCGTCGTGCTCGCCAAGCCGGACGAGGCGATCGGCGACGACAAGCGGGTCGTGCGCGCGTCGGCCTGGCTCGCCGCAGCGGAAGGGAAAACGGCGCCCGAGCGGCCGGTCTCGCCCGACGCTTTGGCGGCGATCGTCTACACTTCGGGCACGACCGGCCGGCCGAAAGGCGTGATGCTGTCGCACGCCAACGTCGTCGCCAATGTGATGGCGGCGCGCCAATGCGTCGCCGCCGTCCCCGGCGACCTCTTTCTCTCGTTCCTGCCGCTGTCGCACACGTTTGAGCGCACCGCCGGCTACTACCTGCCGATCGCCGTCGGCGCGACGGTCGCCTATGCGCGATCGGTGGCGCATCTGGTCGAAGACATGCGCAATGTCCAGCCGACGATCCTGATCTCGGTGCCGCGCATCTACGAGCGCGCATACCTCGCCATTCACGAGCGCCTCGCCAAGGGCGGGACGCTGGCGCGCAGTTTGAGCGGGCTCGCCGAGCGCATCGGTTGGCGCCGGTTCGAACAGGCGCAAGGGACGGGGACCGGGCCGTCGCCGCTCGAGCGGCTGGTCTGGCCGGCGCTCGACCGTCTCGTCGCGCGCAAGGTTCGCGCCGCGTTCGGCGGCCGACTGCGCCTCGCGGTCGCGGGCGGCGCGCCGATGCCGTTCGTCGTCGCGCATTTCTTCCTCGCCATGGGGGTCGAGGTGCTGCAGGGCTACGGCATGACCGAGTCGTCGCCGGTCGTCAGCGTCAACCGCCTCGGCAGCAACGATCCCCGCAGCGTCGGCGAGACGCTCGCCGGCGTCTCGGTGCGAGTTGGCGACAACGACGAACTGATGGTCAAGGGTCCGAGCGTCATGCAGGGCTATTGGCGGCGGCCGGAGGAAAGCGCCAAGGCGCTCGAGCCGAACGGCTGGCTGCACACCGGCGACCAGGCGCGCCTGGTCGACGGCCGCGTCTTCATCAAGGGCCGCATCAAGGACATCATCGTCACCTCGACTGGCGAGAAAGTTTCGCCGGTCGACATCGAGCAGGCGATCGAAAGCGATCCGCTGTTCGAGCAGACGATGATCGTCGGCGAGCAGCGCCCGTTCATCGCCGCGCTGGCGGTCGTCAACCGCGACGCGCTGGTCGAGGCGGCGAAGACAATCGGGCTTTCCGGCGCGCCGGAAGCGCTGGTCGCCGCGCCGCCGATGCGCGAGGTCGCGCTCAACCACATCCGCCGCGCCGTCGCCCATTTTCCCGACTACGCGACCCCGCGCAAAGTGTGCCTGACGCTCGAGCCCTGGACCGTCTCCGGCGCCTTGATGACGCCGACGCTGAAGCTGAAGCGCCTCAATATCGAAACCGCCTTCGCCGATCAGATTGCGGCGCTCTACGCCAAGGGGTGAGCGCGCGAGGCCTGACTGCGCGCACAAGAATTCGTCATGGCCGGGCTTGTCCCGGCCATCGACGCAGCGCCGCATGTTCGAACGCTCGCTCGCTAGCGCAATGGCCCGACGTGGATGGCTGGAACAAGCCCGGCCATGACGTGGTGAGGCGAGTGAAAGTGTAGCCTTCGGCCTCGTCCAGTCGCACCGCCTCTATCCCCTGACTGCCCTGATCGCCTCCTCAGCGGCGGCGATCCCCGTCAGATACGCGCCGTGCGCGGTCGAGAAATCTTCGCGCGAGCAGGCTTCGCCGGCGAAGAACAGCCGTCCGTCGATCGGCGCGGCGAGCGTGGCGCGATCGTCGGCGCGGCCGGGCAGGGCGTAGGAATAGGCGCCGCGGGCGAACGGATCGGCGCTCCAGCCGTGCAGCGCCAGCGGCGCGATGCGGCGGGCGAATTCGCCGCCGTAGAGGCCGACCAGCTCGGCGCGGGCGAAGTCGAAGAACGCCGCCGCGCCGCTCCGTTCGAGTTCGGCCGCGAGGTCGCCGCCGAAATAGCATTCGATCATCGGCCGGCCGAACGGACGCAACTGATAGGAGGCGGTGTCGACGCAGCGCGGGTCGCCGAACGCGCGCGTCTCGGGCTCGAACCCCTCCGCGTCGGCAAGCGACAGGAACAGCTTGTCGTCATGGCCGAGCGGCAGCCCGGCCGCAGCGCGGGTCTTGTCGGGCAGCGCCGGCGCGAACAGGCCTTCGTCGGCGGCGATCAGCGCGCTCGGCAGGGCGACGATCGCCGCGTCGGCTGCGAAGATTCCGCGCGTCGTCTCGAGGCGAATGCGCCGCCCGCGATGGTCGACGCGCGTGACGGCGCAATCGAGGGCGACGTCGAGGTCGGCGCCGTGCTCGGCGACGGCCGCGCCGTAGCCTTCGACAATGCGCCAGTTGACGCCGTCGTCGGCGTAGCGGCCGAGGTCGCGCGCCGAGACGCACGCGAGTTCGGCGCCGCTGTAAAAGCCGCTGACGGCGTCGAGCAGCTCCCGCCACCGCCCGCCCGGCTCGAGCAAGTCGGCCAGGGAGCGGTCGGGCTCGCGCTCCGGCAGGGCGTCGGCGCGGTCGTGCAGCGCCCACAGCGCGGCGCGAAATGCGCTCGACTCGTCGGCCGTCAGTCCCGGCTGCGACGCCGCGCGCGCCCACGGCGGCGGGGTGCGGTCGATCGTCCGGCCTTGCGCCGCGGCGATCTTCGTCCACGGATTTCGCTCGGCCGAATGCAGCCAGCCGCAACCGAGGTCGATCGCGTAACCGCCCGCCTCGACCGTCCAGGCGCGGCCGCCGAGCCGGTCGCGCGCTTCGAGGATGAGCGCCCTGACGCCGGCCTCGCGCAGCCGCCGCGCCGCGCCAATCCCCGCCGCCCCGCCGCCGACTATCGCAACCTCGACGTCTGCGCCCGTCATGCGCCCTCCTTGTCCGCGACAAACATACGGCAATCCTCGCCGTGCCGCCCTCTCCTAGTGATCGAGATCTGACGCTTGAAGCGGCGCCGACCTGGCGGCTCTTCCCCACAAGGGGAGCGTCAGCCGCGCCGCGCCGCCTCGATGGCCGCGACGTCGATTTTCTTCATGTCCATCATGGCGTGGAATACGCGCCTGGCTTCATCGCCACCGACGGACAGCGCCACGATCAGCACGCGCGGCGTGATTTGCCAGGAGACGCCCCATTTGTCTTTGCACCAACCGCACGCGCTCTCCTCGCCGCCATTGCCGACGATTGCGTTCCAGTACCGGTCGGTCTCTTGCTGATCGTCGGTGGCGATCTGGAACGAGAAGGCCTCGTTGTGTTTGAAAACGGGGCCGCCGTTGAGGCCCATGCACGGGATTCCGGCGACGGTGAATTCGACCGTCAGCACATCCCCTTCTTTGCCGGCCGGATAGTCGCCGGGCGCTCGAAGGATGGCGCCCACGGCGCTGTCGGGAAAGGTCTCGGCGTAGAAGCGGGCTGCGGCTTCGGCGTCTTTTTCATACCAAAGACAAACGATATTCTTGGCCATTGCCAGTCCTTTCCGCTTTGAGGTCGAACGGGCGCGTTTCCTCACGGTCCTCGTCGGAAACCAGCGCCCGAGCGCCGTTTTCCAGAGGCGTCCGGTTCTCCCGTGTCCCATCAAGAGCAAGCAATTTGTCGCAAGCGTGGCTGGGCAAGTCGCGCTCAAGGCGACGCCTCTTGCCGTTGTACGACGATGTTATGATAATCTTCGCGTAGGCGGCGGATTGCCGCGACGAGCCGACGCGTCGGCGCGCTGCCGGAGATCGCGCCGCAATTTCCAACCCGAGAAGCGAGATGACGCCGAAACGAACCCCGGCCGATGAGTTTCTCGACTGGTCCAAGCAACGGCTCGAGGAGATCAAGGCCGCGCTGGCCGGGCTGGGCGATCAGGCCGACAGTTTGAACGCGGAAGCTCGTCAGCAGGCGGATCTTGCGATCGCCCGCATCCGCACCGTCCGCGCAGACTTCGAGGCCAAGATCAGCGCCATGCTGCCCGACTCGGCGCCCGCCAAGACCGTCAGCGAGAACGCGTTCGCCGACATCGCGGCGGATTGGACGGAAGCCCGAGTCGCGCTGCGAGAGTTTTTCGCGGCCGCGGCCGGCCAAACGACCGCCGTGAGAAAGGCGCTCGCTGGCGTCGCCCAATCTCGGGGCCGGGGCGAACCGTCCAAATTCGCATCGACGGTCAACGGCTCTGCGGCAAGGACGGCGCGCATTTCGTGCGTGGTGTGCGCCTACAACGAGGCCGACAGGATCCGGCGCATTCTCGAGGCCGTTCACGACCATCCGGCGTTGGCGGAGGTGATCGTGGTCAATGACGGTTCGACCGACGACACGGAAGCCATTCTGAACGACTACCCCGCCATCCGCGCGATCTCCTATACGCCCAACCGCGGTAAGACCTATGCGTTGACGCGGGGCATCGCCGCGGCGACGGGCGACTATCTGATGTTTCTCGACGCCGACTTGGCCGGCGTGAACGCCGCCGACATCCAGGCGCTGGCGGAGCCGGTGATCGGCGGCCGCGCCGAGGTGAGCATCAGCCTGCGCCGCAACAGTCTGGCTCCCTATCGCTGGATCGGCCTCGACTTCGTTTCCGGTGAACGGGTCATCCCCGCCCAGTTGCTCGACCAGGCGGTCAAGGAGATGGAGCATCTGCCCCGCTGGGGCTGCGAGGCGTTCATCAACGACTTGATCATCGAGGAGGGCCTGTCGGTGGCGGTGGTCGACTGGCCGACGGTGTTCAACACCCCCAAGGTCAGCAAGCGCGGCGCATGGCAGGGCGTGGTCGGGGAGCTGGAAATGATCAGGGACGCGGTCGGTTTCCTGTCGCCCATCGGGGTGGTGCGGCAGAACCTGGCGTTGCTCATGCTGGTCCGGCGGGACTCGGACGCCTACGGCGCGGGGGCGGCGTCAGCGGCGGAAACCGGGAGGCCGGCGCCGTGACCTTCGCGTCCCGTTACGCCCTTGTCTGCCCGTCGCCGCGCACGCGGTACTTGAAGGTGCAGAGCTGCTCGACGCCGACGGGGCCGCGCGCGTGCATGCGGCCGGTGGCGATGCCGATCTCGCCGCCGAAGCCGAATTCGCCGCCGTCGGCGAACTGGGTCGAGGCGTTGTGCAGGACGATCGCCGAATCGACTTGCTTGAGGAACTTTTCCGCCGCCGCCTTGTCTTCGGTGACGATGCAGTCGGTGTGGTGCGAGCCGTAGGTCTCGATATGGGCGATCGCCGCGTCGAGGTTCTCGACCACCTTCGCTGAAATGATCGCGTCGAGATATTCGGCGCGCCAGTCGGCTTCGCTCGCCGCGGTCACCCGCTTGTCGACCGCGCGTGTCGCTTCGTCGCCGCGCACCGCACAACCCGCTTCGAGCAGCGCCTCGATCAGCGGCCTCAGCAGCCGCGGCGCGGCGGCGCGCTCGACCAGCAGCGTCTCGGCGGCGCCGCAGACGCCGGTGCGGCGCATCTTCGAATTGATCAGCAGCCGCTTCGCCTTGTCGAGGTCGGCGGTGGCGTCGACGTAGACGTGGACGACGCCCTCGAGATGGGCGAACACCGGCACGCGCGCCTCGCGTTGCACCCGCTCGACCAGGCTTTTGCCGCCCCGCGGCACGATCACGTCGAGCGCGCCGCCAAGGCCTTCGAGCATTTCGCCGACCGCCTCGCGCGAGGCGAAGGGCACGCGCGCGATCGCCGCCTCGGGCAGGCCGGCCGCTTTGAGGCCGGCGGTGAGGCAGGCGTGGATCGCCGCCGAGGAATGGAAGCTGTCCGAGCCGCCGCGCAGGATCGCCGCGTCGCCGGCCTTGAGGCAGAGCGCGCCGGCGTCGGCGGTGACGTTGGGCCGGCTCTCGTAGATGACGCCAATGACGCCGAGCGGCGTCGCGACGCGCTCGATTGTCAGCCCGTTCGGCCGCGTGAACGTCGCCAGCACCCGGCCGACGGGATCGGGCAGGGCGGCGACTTCCTCGAGCCCGCGCGCCATCGCCTCGATCCGGCCGGGATCGAGCGTCAAGCGGTCGATGAACGACCCGGCGAGGCCCTTGGCGCGCGCCGCCTCGAGGTCGCGCGCGTTGGCGGCGAGGATTTCGCCGGCGCGCGCGCGCAGCGCCTCGGCGGCGGCGGTCAGCGCAAGGGTCTTGGTCTCCGCCGGGGCGTTGGCGAGCGCGCGCGCCGCGGCCCTGGCCTCGGCGCCGAGCGCCCGCATCGCCGCGCGCAGGTCGGCGGCGGGGGCGACGGATTCGAGTTTGACGGGCTTGGACATCGGCGGCCAATCTCGCGAGCGGGGGGCCCCAAATAGCACGCGGGCCCCGCGACTTGAACCGCAAAACCCCGCGCCCGGCCCTCCAGGTCCGAATTGACGGCCGCCGCCGCGCCGGCGAACTGGCGCGTCGCTACGCCTCCCTCGGCGCTCTTTCGAGCGCCGCCAGCGATACGCCGCCTTCGAGCGTTTCGCCGCGGGGCGAGGCCTGTCGCCTTCGCCCGGCGCGGCCGCTCAAGGCGCGACGGCGGCCGGCGCAGCGCCGATGCGCTGCGCATTTCTTAGCGGCGCGGCGGGCTCAGCGCGCGGCGCGGCAATTGCGTTGGCGATCGTTGAAACCACGGGTTCACCCCGTTCAAACTGCGCTGGGCCGACCGGGGAGCTGGGCGGTTTGGGCCGCATCGGCGATGAGGGCGACGTTTTCGCGCGCCACCGCCATCAACTCGGCCAGTTCGCGGCCGCCCTCGCCGATCATCGTCGCGACAAAGCGGGCATGAAGGGTCGAAGCCTGTTCGAGGCCGCGGCATCGGAACAATTGTTCGAGGAACTCGGCCTCGGCGTGGACGCACTGGCCGGCGAAGCCCAGCAGCGCCGAGCCGGCGCGCAGGTTGGCGTCGATAAGCGCGCGCGGCAGCGTGAGCGACCTTGCGATTCCCTCCACGGCCTCGGCGCCGTAAACAATCGCGTTCGCGGAAGAACCGCCTTCGTCGCTCGCGCTCATCGCATCTCCTTCGCCAGCGGGGCGCGCCATGGCTACGCCGCGAAGCCGCCCTCGGCGTTGACATGCGTCAAGGCGCGAGGTTCAGGCCTTCGCGTCGAGGCCGTAAAGCGCGTGCAAGGTGCGCACCGCGAGCTCGGTGTAGGCTTCGTCGATCAGCATCGAGAACTTGATTTCGGAGGTGGTGATCGCGCGGATGTTGATCCCCTTTTCGGCGAGCGCCTTGAAGGCGCGCGAGGCGACGCCGGAATGGCTGCGCATGCCGATGCCGATCGCCGAAATCTTGACCACGTCCGGCGCGCCCTGCAGCGCCGTGTAGCCGATCTCGGGCCGCCGCTGCTCGAGGATCGCCTTGGCGCGGTCGAATTCCGCGCCCGGCACGGTGAAGGTGATGTCGGTCGTCGCCGCGTCGTCGGAGACGACCTGGATGATCATGTCGACGTTGATGTTGGCCTCGGCGAGAGGAACGAAGATCGCCGCCGCGACGCCGGGCTTGTCGGCGACCTTGCGCAGGGTGATCTGCGCCTCGTCGCGCGAGAAGGCGATGCCGGTCACCACCTGCTTTTCCACGATGTCCTCCTCGTCGCAAATCAACGTGCCCTGCTTGGGCTCGGCGGGGTCGTCGAACGAACTCCGCACGTAGGTCTTCACGTTATGCACCATTGCGACTTCGACCGAGCGCACCTGCAACACCTTGGCGCCCAGCGAAGCCATTTCGAGCATTTCTTCGAACGACACCTTGTCGAGCCGGCGCGCCCTCGGCACGACTCGCGGGTCGGTGGTGTAGACGCCGTCGACGTCGGTGTAGATGTCGCAGCGGTCGGCTTTGAGCGCGGCGGCGAGCGCCACCGCCGAGGTGTCGGATCCGCCGCGGCCGAGCGTCGTCACCCGGCCGCTGTCGGCATGAATCCCCTGGAAGCCGGCGACGACGGCGACCTCGCCGCGCTTGAAGCCGTCGACGATCTTGGCCCCGTCGACGTCGGCGATGCGCGCCGCGCCATGCGCCTCGTCGGTGGTGAGCGGGATCTGCCAGCCCTGCCACGAGCGCGCCGCGTAGCCCATCTCCTTGAGCACGATCGCCAGCAGGCCGGCGGTGACCAGTTCGCCCGAGGCGACGACCGCGTCATATTCGGCCGGGTCGTAGACCGGCGCCGCCTCGCGGCATAAAGCGACGAGTTCGTTGGTCTTGCCCGACATCGCCGAGACGACCACCGCGACCTCGGCGCCGGCGTCGACCTCGCGTATGACGTGGCGCGCGACGTTGCGAATGCGCTCGACATTGGCGACCGAGGTGCCGCCGAACTTCATCACCAGACGCGCCATGACGAATCCAAAACCCGAGAAAGTCTCGCCAAAGCGGCTCGCGCGGCCGCCGAGGCGCGCGTATAAAGGCGCTTCCGGGGGCGGTCAACGCCTCGAACCTGGGGTTTCAGGCATGGCCGCGGTCGCCGGATTGATCGACGAGGAGGTTCGGCGCTTCGCCGCGCTCGGCGACGAGTGGTGGAATCCGGCCGGGCCGATGGCGGCGCTGCACGGCTTGAACCCGACCCGCATGGCGTGGCTGCGCGACGTCATCGCCCGTCATTTCGACCGCGACCTGAAGGGCGCCGCGCCGCCGCTCGCCGGCCTGACGCTGCTCGACGTCGGCTGCGGCGGCGGTCTCGTCGCCGAACCGCTGGCGCGAATGGGCGCCGAGGTCGTCGGGCTCGATCCGGCGCCGGAATCGATCGCGGTCGCGCGCGCCCACGCCGCGGCGACCGGCGCGCGGCTGACCTATCGCGCCGGGCTGGTCGAGGACCTCGTCGCCGAGGGCGCGCGCTTCGACGTGGTGACGGCGCTGGAAGTGGTCGAGCACGTCGCCGACCTGCGCGCTTTCGTCGCGGCGGCGGCGGCGGCGGCCAAGCCCGGCGGGCTGATCGTGCTGTCGACCCTCAACCGCACCCTGAAGAGCTTCGCCCTGGCGATCGTCGGCGCCGAATACGTACTCGGCTGGGTCGAGCAGGGCACCCACCGCTGGGAGCAGTTCGTCACCCCCGCAGAGCTCGCCGCCGCGCTCGAAGCCGCCGGCTGCCGCGAGAGCGAACGCCGCGGGATGGTCTACGATCCTCTGCGCCGCGACTGGCGGCTGTCGTCCGACGTCAGCGTCAACTACTGCATGGCGGCGAGGAAAGCGTAGCGGCGCCCTTGTAGGCGCGTCGGCTGCGCTCTTATTCTTTCGTCCGCGCCTGCTTTGCGTCCGTCAGCCAGAAGCCTTCGTCTTTGTGCAGCAGCGGCGCGTCATGCGCCTTGGCGGCGGCGTAGGCGAAGCAGTCGCCGAGGTTGAGGCGGGCGGGGTGGCGGCCCTTGCCGAACTGGTCGTAGGCGTCGAGCGCCAGCTCCATTTCGATCTCGCCGAGGGCGACGACGCGCGTCTCGGTCGCGGCGAGGAATTCGGCGAGTTTGCGGCGCGCTTCGGGGATCGACAGCGCGTATTCGTGGGCGAGCCCGGCGACGCTCTCCCAAACGGCGATCGGCGACGTCAGACGGACGGCGGCGGCGGAGAGCGCGTCGGCGAAGGCGTCGCCCTCGGCCTCGTCGCCGAGCATGGCGATGATCGCCGAGGCGTCGAGAAACATCAGCGTTCGCCGTTGAGGTCGTCGAAGAACGCCTTGTCGGCGCGCTTGCCGGTTGGCCCGCGCGCGACGATCGACTGCCGGATCGCGGCGACGCGGTCGCGCAGCGGCGGTTCGCGGTCGAGACGCTGCAGTTCCGTCCCGACGGCGAGGCGCACCGCCTCGGTCAGGCCGACCCCCTTACGCTTGGCGAGCGCGCGAACCAGCCGCTCCGTGGCCGCGTCGCGGATGCTGAGAGCCATGGCCGACCTCACAGAGGACGTGATCTATACGTACATACGTTATCGTCAATACGAATATATGGCAAGTTACGCCGCCGCGCCGCCGCCTTCACACTCACGCACGGGACAAGGGAATCGGCGCCCTTGTAGGCGCGACCGCCGGTCGCGCGCTTACCGCGGCCAAGGCCAGCTCAAGACGAGGCGCTTTGCGCCGGAGGCGACCAGCGGTCGCGTCTATAGCTCAGCCGCCGGGGCAATCCTTCAGCGCGCGGTCGATCGCCTGGGCGAAACCGCTGAGCGAATAGGTGTCGGTCGTCAGATTGCCCTTCTTGGAGGTCGCCTTGACGACGAGCGTCTTGCCCTTGCGCATTTCGGCGACCAGCGCGCTCTCCTGGGCGGCGTTCTTCACCCACAGATTGGCGCCCTTGGGCAGGAGATCGAAGCTCGAGTCGCCGACCTCGACGGTCGGGGCGACGAGCTCATGCTTCTTGTCCTTCTTCTTGTCCTTGCTGTCGCCGCTGTCCTTGGCGTCGCTGTCGGCGCCCGGCGCGCCGACGTCGAAGCCCATGATCAGCGACACCTCGTTGCGAACGCCTTCGCCCGGGCGCTCGGAAATGAACGCATAGCCGGGGTCGCGCTTGAGATCGTCCGGGTCGCGCTGCTTGGGCTGGGCGAGCGTGTAGCAGACCTTGTTCTTGCCCGACTGGCTGTGGAAGACGCTCCAGTCGCCGTAGGAGCCGACCAACTCAGGCTTGGCGGCGGACTCGTCGCTCTTCGATTTGTCGACGGGTTTGGTCTCGGCGAGGGCGGCGCCGGCGGCGAGAGTGAGCGAAGCGCTGAGCGCGAGGGCGATCGCACGGGCGGCGAGGGGCGCGGCTATTGGCATGGAAAAGCAGTCCTTCGTCACTCTCTCAACGGCGATTCGCCTCGCCGGGCGGGGCTCATTGCGCCGCGATCCCGGCGAAATTCGGATCCGTGGGCGTTCCTTCCGCCGGATTTCTATCCTTGGCAGTGGTTAATGAAAAATGAGTAAAATTCGCGGCGATCGGCCGCCGGCGCCCGCGTGACGCCCGCGCGGGGGCCGTCACGCCATTCACACGCTTGCGGCGTATCAAGGCGCGCTGGCGTGGTCGGCGCGATGGTCGGCCGTCGAAAGTCCGCGGCAGTTTGGCGCATCGCTGTCGCTTGCGTTTCATGTTGCAATGCAACATAACGCGATCGGGACGAAACGTCAGGGACAGATTCGCGAGGAACCATGGCGAGTTCGACCCATTCGGCGACGGACGTCCGGCGGTTGTGGCCGGCCGACATGCCGCTGTTTCGCGATCATCTCCTCCGCCTGGATTCGCGCAGCCGCCACGAGCGCTTCTCCGGCGGCATGTCCGACGATTTTCTCGTCCGCTACGCCCAGAACTGCTTCGGCGAGGGCGACCTCGTGTTCGGCGCCTTCATCGAGGGCGTCATGCGCGGCGCCGCCGAGCTGCGTTCGAGCGAAGCGATCTGGAGCGAGCAGGCGCCGTTCCAAAGCCATATCCACGCCGAAGCCGCGTTCAGCGTCGAAGAGCCCTATCGCCGCCGCGGCGTCGGCGAGACGCTGTTCCGCCGCGTCGAGCAGGCCGCCAGCAACCACGGCGTCGAGACGATCGAGATCGTCTGCGCGCCCGACAACGTCCCGATGATGCGGCTGGCCGGCAAGTTCAAGACCAAGTTCTCGTTCGAAGAGAACCAGATCACTGGCCGCCTGACCGCGCGCCTGCCGACCGCCTTCTCGCTGCTGCGCGAGGCGTCGCGCGACGTGATGGATATGACCGCGTCGGTGTTCGACGCGCGCACGCGCGACGCCGACCTCGGCGCGGCGTGATCGCGCCGGCAACGGCGTCTAAGGCCCGACCGAAATCGAACACGTCATGTTCTCGACATGCATGTCCGTATCGACCTCCGGCACGTGTCCATGCACGGTCGCTGGGTGAAACTGGGTCTGACCTGGGTTCAGTTGGTACACCCGCGAAGCGAAGCAAGTTGACTTGCCGTCGGTGCGGATCGTGGTCGTGACGTGGAACGTTTCGGTCTGCTCGGTCATCGTAAGGGCGCCGCCGACCACGCCCGCGTGAGTGCTGTAGGCAAGGCCGTTGATCGGGCTGACGCCCGCGCCGGTTCGGCCAAGACTGGTTTTTCCCGCCTCCAGCACCGTGCCGTTCATCGAAATTTTGTGGTCGACGACGTTATTGCCGGAAAGCCTGTACTCGCGCGTCCAATCGGTCACCACCAGGCCCGACTTTGGCGAAAGCTGATTCTCGACGAGGGTGTAGTGCATGGTGATGACCACCACGTTGTTGTCTTGCTGGCTGTGAGCGACGGCGGGGGCCAGCAGCGCAATCGCCGCAACGACGGGCGGTGCGACCCATCTGCCGAGTTCGAGCATGAAAACTCTCCCCCATTTTGTAGAATCGCCGATCCCATCTCCCGGCAAGCGGGGAGAAGGGACACCGGGCGCCGATCGCATCACAGTTCGCGCTATAGCCGCCGGTCGTTCATCATGCCCTTGATGTGGGCGATCGCCTTGGCCGGGTTGAGGCCCTTCGGGCAGGTCTTGGCGCAATTCATGATCGTGTGGCAGCGGTAGAGGCGGAACGGGTCTTCGAGCTCGTCGAGCCGTTCGCCGGTCGCCTCGTCGCGCGAATCGATCAGCCAGCGATAGGCCTGCAGCAGCGCCGCGGGGCCGAGATAGCGCTCGCCGGTCCACCAGTAGCTCGGGCACGAGGTCGTGCACGAGGCGCACAGGATGCACTCGTAGAGGCCGTCAAGCTTGGCGCGGTCCTCCGGCGTCTGCCGCCATTCCTTTTCCGGCGTCGGCGTCGAGGTCTTCAGCCACGGCTCGATCAGCGCGTGCTGGGCGTAGAAGTGGGTGAGGTCGGGCACCAGGTCCTTGACCACCGGCTGGTGCGGCAGCGGATAGATCTTCACCGCGCCGGCGATGTCGTCCATGCCCTTGGTGCAGGCGAGCGTGTTGACGCCGTCGATATTCATCGCGCACGAGCCGCACACGCCCTCGCGGCAGGAGCGGCGGAAGGTCAACGTCGAGTCGACCTTCGATTTGATCCAGATGAGCGCGTCGAGCACCATCGGTCCGCAATCGTCGCGGTCGACCCAATAGACGTCGATGCGCGGGTTGGCGGAATCGTCCGGGTTCCAGCGATAGATGCGGAATTCGCTGAGGCGCTTGGCGCCCTCAGGCTTCGGCCATTGCTTGCCCGGCTGCGGGCGGGAATTCTTGGGAAGGCTGATCTCGACCATCGATTCATCCTGCCGGGCCGGTCGTCGACGCGCCCATGCCGACGCCGTTCGGGCGGCGTCGGGGGCGCTGCTTTCTGCGGCATAGACGCCGCCCCCGTCAACCGCCGCCGCCTCGGCAAAAGGGAGAGGGCCGGGCGGCGCGATCGGCCTAACCGGCGCGATCCGCCTCGGCGCCTTCGCGCTCGAGCGTCGCGATCAGCCGGCGGCCCGACTCCTCCCCGAGCACGGCGACGATCTCACGCTTCACGCCGTCGAGCGGCAGGCCGAGCTCGCTGAAGCCGATCATATAATTGCGGAAGCGATCCTCCCAGATGTTGCGGTAGGGCGTGCCCAGCGGCCGGTTGAAGCGGTGCATCCAGCGCAGGAACGGCAGGCACAACGCGCGGGCGCCGCGCTGACGCACTTTCTCGTGAATGTAGCCTTCTTCGCCGCCGAAGCCGCGGAAGCGCGGATTGAAGCCCGGCCAGGCGGCGCGGCGGCAGGCGAAGACGCCGAGGCCCTGCATCGGGATCTCGAACGGCTCGCCGTCAGGGTCCTGGCCGCGCGGATCGGTCGCCCAGGTCCCGTACATGCCGGCGCGCCATTCCGGATCGAAATGGGTCGAGATGGTCGTGAGATCGTCGTAAACGAGCGGCCCTTGCAGGAGATCGCGCGTCTGCGGTCGCGCGCGCATGTAGGCGATCAGGCGGCGAAGCGCGCCGGGGACGAAGAACACGTGCGAGTCCATGCACAGGACGAACTCGCCGCCTGCTTCTGCGAACACCGCGTCGCGGATCGCCGTGCCGGCGAAGGCGCCGGCCGGGACGTAGCGATAGTTGGGAATATGATGCTCGAGCTGCTTCAGCGGCTCGGCGCAGGGGCCGTCGGGATGATTGTCGACCAGCACGAACTCGACCTCTCCGACGATCTCCGGGTGATACAGGCGCAGCGCCTGCAGGCTGAAATAGACGCCGTCGTAGTCGTCGTAGGTCGCCATGCCGATGGTGAGGAACCGATCGAACCGCCGCGCGGTCGGCTTGGGAATTTCGAACCGCTGCGCCGGCGCCGCGCGCTCGGCCGCCGCCTGTCCGGCGAAAGCGCCGGCGAAACGGGCGAAGGCCTGCGCGTCGATCCCGGCTTCGAGCGTCGAGCGGACGAGATGGTCGAGGATTCCGTCGAACGCGTCGGTGTCGCCGAAACGCAGCCGGACGATCGGCGTTCGCGCGAGAAAGGCGAGCGCCGAGGGCGGAAGCGGCGTCGCGCCGGGGAAAGTCGTCTGCAGCGCCGCGGCGATCGTCGCCTGATCGCGCGCGAAATCGAGCGCCTCGATCGACAGCGCTGCGCCGGGCGCGAACTCGACGACGACGACGAGACCGCAGGTCGCCCATTCCTCCGCCGCGCGCCATTCGGCGGCGGGCGCGACGATCAGCGAATCGTCGCCGTCGGCGCTGGCGAGATCGCGGAACGCGGCGAGCTTGGCGAGCGTCGGCGTGGCAGGATCGGCGACGATCAGCGGGCCGGGAAA
>NZ_JBEKVH010000008.1:0-48322 GCF_049514155.1 Roseiarcus sp.
GAAGACGGCGTTCACGCCTTCTACTCGCTCGGCGCCGCCGAGGCCGACCGCGCCAAGCTCGCCGCGGTGCGCAAGCGCGCGCAGCCGCGCCTCATCTGCATCGACGTCGCCAACGGCTACGCCGAGAAGTTCCTCGGCATCGTCAAGCAGGTGCGCGACGAAAACCCGCAATCGGTGATCATGGCCGGCAATGTCGTCACCGGCGATATGACGGAAGCGCTGATTCTCGCCGGCGCCGACATCGTCAAGATCGGCATCGGCCCCGGCTCGGTGTGCACGACGCGCCGGGTCACCGGCGTCGGCTATCCGCAGCTCTCGGCGATCATCGAATGCGCCGACGCCGCTCACGGCCTCAAGGGTCAGGTCTGCGCCGACGGCGGCTGCACCGTTCCCGGCGACGTCGCCAAGGCCTATGGCGCCGGCGCCGACTTCGTCATGCTCGGCGGCATGCTCGCCGGCCACGACGAATGCGACGGCGAAGTCCGTTACGAGATGCGCGACGGCGAGAAGGTCGCGGTCGGCATGCAGTTCTACGGCATGTCGTCGGAGACGGCGATGAAGCGCTATTCGGGCGGCGTCGCCGCCTACCGCGCTTCCGAGGGCAAGACGGTCGAGACCCCCTATCGCGGCCCGGTCGACGCCACCATGGCCGAGATCATGGGCGGCGTGCGCTCGATGATGACCTATATCGGCGCCACCCAGCTCAAGGAGGTTTCCAAGCGCACGACCTTCGTCCGGGTGACGGCGCAGACCAACGACGTGTTCGGCGGCTCTTAACCCTCGCCGCTAACCGTAGCTGCGAATCCAGCGCTCAAAGGAGCGCCGGACCCGAGCTGCGCCGGTCCTCGGCCTTTTTCCCACCCCGACCCATGTGATAGAAGCCCCCTCATGTCCCCGGCCCTCGCCTCCCTGACGGCTGCGCCGCCGAGCCTCGCCGGCGCGACCCGCGCCGAGATCGCGCGCGCGCTCGCCGAAATCGGCGCGCCCGAGCGGGAGCTGCGCATGCGCGCCGGTCAGCTTTGGCACTGGATCTACCATCGCGGCGCGCGCGAGTTCTCGGCGATGCGCAACATCGCCCGGCCGGTGCTCGACGCGCTCGGCGAGCGCTACACGCTGGCGAGGCCCGAGATCGTCGCCGAGCAGGTCTCCGCCGACGGCACTCGCAAGTGGCTGTTGCGCATGGCGTCCGCCTATCCCGGCGACCGCGGGGCCGAGATCGAGGCCGTCTACATTCCCGAGACCGCCCGCGGCACCCTGTGCGTCTCGAGCCAGGTCGGCTGCACCCTCAACTGCACGTTCTGCCACACCGGCACCCAGGCCTGGGCGCGCAACCTCACGGCGGCGGAGATCGTCGGGCAAGTTCTGGTCGCGCGCGACCGGCTCGGCGACTTTCCCGGCGGGACGCCGCCGACCGACGGACTCGTGCCCTCCGGCGAAGGCGTGCGCGCGGTGTCGAACGTCGTTTTCATGGGCATGGGCGAGCCGCTCTACAATTTCGGCAACGTCCGCGAGGCGATCGCGATTCTGACCGACGGCGACGGCCTTTCGCTGTCCAAGCGGCGCGTCACCGTGTCGACCTCCGGTGTCGCGCCAGAATTGGCGCGGCTCGGCGCCGAATGCGGGACGATGCTCGCGGTGTCGCTGCACGCGACCAACGACGCGCTGCGCAACACGCTGGTGCCGCTCAACAAGAAGTACCCGATCAAGCAACTCCTGCAGGCCTGCCGCGACTATCCCGGCGCGTCCAACGCGCGACGCATCACCTTCGAATACGTGATGCTGAAGGGGGTCAACGACTCGCCGGCCGAGGCGAAGGCGCTGGTGCGGCTGCTCGCCGGCCTGCCGGCCAAGATCAACCTCATCCCCTTCAACCCTTGGCCGGGCAGCCCTTATGAATGTTCGGACTGGGAGGCGATCGAGCGCTTCTCCGACATCGTCTTCGCCGCCGGCTACGCCAGTCCGGTGCGCACCCCGCGCGGCCGCGACATCCTCGCCGCCTGCGGCCAGCTCAAGAGCCAGACCGAGCGGCTCAGGGCGCGCGCGCGGCTGATGCTGGAGGAGAACCTCGCGGTTGGCCTCGATTGACCCATCGCAAAGCGCGGCGCGCCGGAGCGCCCCCCCTGGCGGTCGGCGGCGCCCGCCGCCCGACCCAGCCGTCGTCAAGGACGCGCCATGACTGATGCGCCTGCCGCAGGCGACGAGCCGACGCCGCAGCCCGAAGGCCTCGGCGCGCTGCTGCGCGAAGGCGTCCTCAACCTGGTGCGCGCGCCGCGGCTCGGCCGGCGCGGCGTCCGGCTGCTTGTCGCCATCGTCGTCATCGGCTGGGCCGCCACGTCGATCTACAGGGTTCAGCCCGACGAGCAGGGCGTGGTGCTGCGTTTCGGTCACTGGATCGACACCACCCAGCCGGGTCTGCACGTCCACCTGCCGTTCCCGATCGACTCGGTCCTTTTCCCCAAGGTTACTCAGATCAACCAGGTTCAGCTCGGCAACCCGAGCGCGCCCGGCGACCCCGCGAGCGGACGCGAGCGGCAGATGCTGACCGGCGACGAGAACATCGTCGAGGCCGATTGCGCCGTGTTCTGGAAGATCCGCGACGCGGGCGAGTTCCTGTTCCGCGTCAACGCCCCCGAGGCCGCGGTGAAGATCGCCGCGGAGGGCGCGCTGCGCGACGTCATCAGCCATACGCCGATCCAGGCGGCGATGTCCGACAAGCGCCAACAGATCGCCGACGAGACCAAGACGCTGTTGCAGTCGCTGCTCGACTCCGAGCACGCCGGCATCGAGATCACCCAGGTCCAGCTGTTGCGCGTCGAACCGCCGCTGGCGGTGATCGACGCCTTCAACGACGTGCAGCGGGCCCGCGCCGACCAGGAGCGCTCGCGCAACGAGGCCGAAGCCTACGCCAACGACATCCTGCCGCGCGCCCGCGGCGACGCGGAGCGCATCCGCCAGGATGCGGAGGCTTACAAGACCCAGGTGGTCAACCTCGCTCAGGGCGACGCCAGCGCCTTTCTATCGGTCTACGCGAGCTACCAGAACGCCAAGGAGGTCACGGCCTGGCGCCTCTATCTCGACAGCGTCGACGAAGTGCTGCGCAAGGCGACCAAGGTCATTTTCGACACTTCGGGCAAGGGCGTCTCGAGCGTCGTGCCCTACATGCCGGTCACCGAGACGCGCGCCCGTCCCGCCGTCCCGCAGGGCTTGGCCCCGCCCGCGATCCTGCCGAGCGTTGCGCCGCCCGCAGGCGCGCAACCGACGCCGGCGCAGGGAGCCGTGCGATGAAGACGCGCCTCCTTCTCGCGCTGGCGGCGATCGTCGCCGCCATCGTTTATCTCGTCGCCTCGTCGCTTTACGTCGTCGGCGAGGGCGAGCAGGCGCTGGTCGTCCGCCTCGGCGCGCCGGTCGGCGTGGTCGTCGAGCCCGGCCTGAAGGCCAAGGCGCCGTTCATCGACAGCGTCTATGTCTACGACACGCGACTGCAGCTGCTGGAGCCGCCGCCCGAGCAAGTGATCCTCGGCGACCAGAAGCGGCTCGAGGTGCAGCCTTACACCCGCTTCCGCATCGTTGAACCTTTGCGCTTCTATCAGGCGCTGCGCACCCTCGATCAGGCGCGCGCTCAGCTGGCGCAGCTGGTGAGCTCGTCGGTGCGCCGCGAGCTCGGCCAGGTTTCGCTGCTGACGCTGCTGACGCCGCAGCGCAGCGACATCGTCGACCTGATCAAGAACGAGGTCGTGACCAAGGCGCGTCCGCTCGGCGTCGAAATCGACGAAGTGCGCTTCCATCGCGCCGACCTGCCGTTCGAAACCAGCCAGGCGATCTACGACCGCATGAAGTCGGAGCGGCAGCGCGAAGCCAAGGAGCTGCGCGCGCAAGGCGCCGAGTGGGCGCAGCAGATCGAGTCGCGCGCCGATCGCGACCGCACCGTCCTGCTCTCGGAGGCGCAGCGCGCCGCCACGATCAGCCGCGGCGAAGGCGACGCGGAGGCCAACCGCGCGCTCGCCGAGGCGTTCGACAAGGATCCGGGCTTCTATCAGTTCTATCGGGCGCTGAAGACCTACCGCAGCGCCCTCGCCGATTCGGGCCCGACGCTGGTGTTGTCTCCCGACGCCGATTTCATGCGGACTCTGGAGAGCGGGCCGAATCCGCCGCAAAGCCCGCCGACGCCGCCGGCGCCGCGGAGCGCGCCGTGAGCGTCGCGGCGCGCGCGGCGCTCGGCCCGGCGGCCGGGGCGTGAGGCATGGACCTCTCGGCCGGAGCCGCCTGGCTCGCCATTCCTCTGCAAATCTTCGTCGTCGACCTGCTGCTCGGCGCCGACAATGCGCTGCTGATCGCAGTCGCCTGCAGCGGCCTCAGCCCGCAGGACGCGCGTCGCGCGGCGACGGTCGGCGCCGGCGGGGCGATCGTCCTGCGCCTGCTTCTGGCGACCATCGCCGCTTCGCTGCTCGCCGTGCCGCTGGTCAAGCTGATCGGCGCCTGGGCGCTGATCGTCGTCGCCCTCAACGTTTCCGCCGACTCCCAGCGCGGCGCCCTGCCGACGCGTGAAGCTGGCGCGGCGCGCCGCGATCTGTGGGCGGCGGCGGCGGCGATCGTCGTCGCCGACGCGGCGATGAGCCTCGACAACGTCATCGCCCTGGCGGCGATCGCGCGCGGCAATTTCTGGCTGCTGGCCGCAGGCGTCGTCGTGTCGATCCCGGTGCTCGCCTATGGCGGCGTCGTTCTTTCGGCCGCGCTGCGCGCCGCGCCATGGCTGGTCAAGCTCAGCGCGGCGCTGCTCGGCTGGATCGCCGGCGACATGGCGGTCACCGACCCGCTGGTCGGCGGCTGGATCGCGGCCAACGCCCCAGCGCTTGCGGCGATCGCCCCGGCGCTCGGCGCCCTCTTCGTCTTCTTCGCCGACCCGTCGGCGCGGCCCCCGACGCCGGCGCCGTCCGCCGCCGGCCGACCCGCGCCTGGCGCCTTGCCGGCGAAGCCCGCGCTCGCCGCTCCTCAGCCACCGCGCCCGCGGCCGAAGCTCGTCGCCGCCGAAGCGGCGTCGGCGACGCCGGCCGCGACCGCGCCGAAGCCGCCGCAGTCGGAACCGGCGGAACCCGAGGCGCGCGTCGAGCGCGGCCGCTTGGCGATGTCGCCCGAGGACCGTTTCGCCGTGATCGGCGTGCTGGTGCTCGCCTTGATCGCCGGCATCGTTCTGATGCTTGTTTCCTATCTCGACAGCGTCAACTGACGCCGGCCCGCGGCGGAGGAGATCATGCAGCCGAGCGCAGCGACGCCGACGCCGCCCGCGAAGATCGTTCCCCTCCTCGCCGCCGATCGCGCCGAATGGGCGCCGTTGTGGCGCGGCTATCTCGACTTCTATCGCGCCGCGGTCGACGCGACGACGACGGAGACCACGTTCGCCCGCTTGACCGGCGGGAGCGAGCCGATGGGCGGCTTCCTCGCCCGCGACGGCGACGGCGCGGCGATCGGCCTCGTCCACTGGATCGTCCATCGCTCGTGCTGGACCGTCGGCGACTATTGCTATCTGCAGGACCTGTTCGTCGCCGCGGGCCGCCGCGGCGGCGGGGTCGGTCGCCTGCTGATCGACGCGGTCGCCGCCAAGGCGTGGGCGCTCGGCTGCTCGCGCGTGCACTGGCTCACCCACGAGACCAACCGCGACGCCATGCGGCTCTACGACAAAGTCGCTGAGCGTTCGGGCTTCATCCAGTACCGGATCATGATCGGCTGAGGCCGGTCAGCCGTTGGCGATCCGCCGATACGGCGCAGCGCCGCCGCGCTCGAGCTCGGCGAGCGCGAGAACCTCGTCAAGCCGCTTGGGCTGGCCGAACAGGAATCCCTGCGCCTCCGCGCAGCCGAGCTCCGCCACCGTCGCGAGCTGGGCGCGCGTTTCGACGCCCTCGGCGATGGTCGTCATGCCGAAGCTCGAGGCGAGCTCGATGATTGCTCGCACCGTCGCGCGCGTCGCCTCGCGCCGCTCCAGCTTCTGCACGAACGAACGGTCGATCTTGATGCTGTCGAACGGATATTGCTCGAGGCAGTTGAGGCTCGAATAGCCGGTGCCGAAGTCGTCGAGCGAGATGCGCACCCCCATTTCCTTGAGGCGGCGCAGCTGCGCGGCGATGCGCGGGCTGTCGTTGATGAGGAACGACTCGGTCACCTCGATCTCCAGCCGGTCGCTCGACACGCCGAAATGATCGAGGCACTTGCGGACATGCGAGGCGAGGTCGAACGATTCGAGCTGCACCGGCGAACAATTGACCGCCACCCGAACGTCGACCGGCGTGCGCGCCATGTCGGCGCAGGCGCGCTCCAGCACCCACGCGCCGATCGGCACGATCAGCCCGGTCTCCTCGGCGACGGCGATGAATTCGGACGGCGGGATCATCGTCGATCCGAACCGCCAGCGCAGCAACGCCTCGTAGCCCACCGTCAGTTCGCTGCGCGTCTCCTTGATCGCCTGGTAGGCGAGATACAGCTCGTCGCGCTTGATCGCGTTGCGCAAGCCGCCCTCGATCATCACCTTGCGTTGAACCGCGTGATGCATGTCGGGGTGGAAGAAACGAACCGAGCCGCGCCCCTGCCCCTTGGCGGCGTAAAGCGCCATGTCCGCCGCCTTCAGCAGCTCGCTGGTCGCGATCGCGTCGCGCGCGGCGAAAGCGACGCCGACGCTGGCGCCGACCGAGGCGTGGATCGAGCCGAGCTCGTAGGGCGCCGCCAGCTCGCGACAGATGCGCAGCGCCAGGACGCCCGCCTCGTCGCCGTAGCCGGCGACCAGCTGGACGACGGCGAATTCGTCGCCGCCGAGCCGGCCGACCAGGTCGTCTGGCCCGGCCAGGGCGCGCAGGCGATCGGCGACGACGCGCAGCAGGTCGTCGCCGATCGGATGGCCGTGGGTGTCGTTGATGTATTTGAACCGGTCGAGGTCGATGACCAGCAGCGCCATCGCGCCTTCGCCGGAGGGAGAGGCGAAGGTCTGATCCAGACGCTCGCGGATCGCGGTGCGGTTGGCGAGCCCGGTCAGGGAATCGCGACGCGCCTGTTTGGAGATGCGCGCCTCGAACAGCGCTGCGCGCAGCGCCAGCGCGTAAGCCGTCGCCGCAATGAGCAGCGACAGGATCGCAGCGACGGTGACGCACAGCGCGCCCCAGCGCATGAGGCGCGGATCGCGGTCGAGATCGGGCGGCGTCGCGACGACGGCGAGCGGCGAATCGGCGATCGCCGCGACATAACCCGGCCGGTCGCCGCCGAGCGCTGCCGGCTCGCTCGCATCGGCGCCGCGCAGGGGTTCGCCGAGCGGCAGATTTTGGCCCACGAGGCCGCCGAGCGTTCCGGCGCCGGCGAGAACGTCGCCGGTCCGTTCGACCAGCGCGACGCCGCCGCGGCTCGCGTCGCGCTCGGCGGCTTCGGCGATCAGCGAAGCGGGGTCGACGACGGCGACGAGGACGCCGAGAACGCCGCCGTCGCGGTCGGCCAGGCGGCGCGCCAAAACGATGCGCCCAGACGAAACGATTACGGATCGGCCGGAGCGGTCGCCGCCCGAGCCGTCGACGAACGTCCGCCGTTCGCTCTCGGACGTTGCGGCGACCGCGCCGAGCGCAACGGCGCCGGACGCGTCGAAGACAGCGAAAGCGCCGCGCTCGCCAATGAGCGCCGAGCCCTGGTCGGCGAGCGACCGCCAGTCGACTGCCGCGCCGTCGCGCCCAGCGCGGTCGGCGAGGCGAACGAGCGCGCTGTCGATGTCGGCAAGCGAGCGGGTGGCCACGCGTCCGGCGATCTGAACCAGCTCGGCGGCGTCGCGCTCGCCCTCGTCGCCGAGCATGGCGCGCTCGTGCGCGAAGACGCCCCAGGCGACCATGCAGACGACGGCGATCCGCAGCGCGCCGAAGGCGATCGCCTGCTGGCGCAGCAGCCTCCGGATCCGCCCGGCGATCCGCGCGAGCCGATCAAACGCGGCTCCGCCGACGGCGGCGGCGGACGACGATCCCGAGGTCGCGCGCGGCGTCATCCCTGGGACCGACATCGACACTCCTGGAGGATCGTGGTTGTTGCGCAAGTTAGAGGCGAGGAATTACCAATTCATCAAAGTCTTCCTGCGTCGGAAGCGCGCATTGCCCGCACATTCGGCGTTAAACTCCAGCGATTCGCAGCCGACCGAGACCGCCATGACCCGCACGCCTCCTCAAGCCGACCCTGCCGCGCATCGGCAGCGCGCGCCGCTGCGCCGCGGCGAACGGCTGCGCCAGCGCGCGGCGTGGATGTATTACGTCGAGGAGATGACGCAGAGCGCGGTCGCCGAGGCGCTCGGGGTCGGCCGCGTCACGGTGGTGCGCATGCTGGCCGAGGCCCGTGCGCTTGGCGAAGTCAGGATCGCCCTGGCGCGCGGCGCTTCCGACCTCGCCGGCCTTGAAATCGCTCTCGCCAAAGCCCTCGGGGTCGGCGAGGCGATCATCGCGCCCTTGTCCGCCCCCGACGCCGACCCGACCGCGCCAATCGGCGCTGCGCTCGGCGCGGTCATTTCCGAGCTCGTCGCCGACGACATGAAAATCGGCCTCGGCTGGGGCCTGACGCTGCGCCGGGCGCTCGACCACCTGAGCGAACGCGCGGCGAAGGCGGTGACGGTGGTGTCGCTGGTCGGCGGCGTCACCCACGTCGGCTCGATCAATCCGGCTGAATTCGCGTGGGAGTTCGCGCGCGCCTACAACGCCGACTGCTACCTGATCCCGGCGCCGGCCCTGGTCGACAGCGCCGAGACGCGACAGGCCTTGATCGAACGCTGCGGCCTCGCCGAAGTCTATGAATTCGCCCGCCGCCTCGACGCGATCGTGTTCGGCGTCGGCGCGCTCGACGCCAACTCGACCGTCGTCCGCTTCGGCCTCATCGGCGAGGCCGAGCGCCGTCGCCTGCGCGAATATGGCGCGGTCGGCGAGGCGCTCTGCTACGTCTATTCGGCCGAAGGACGGTTGATCGACCACCCGATCAACGCGCGCGTGATGTCGGCGCCGCTGGAGGCGGTGGTCGCCGCGCCGATCCGGGTCATGGCGGCGGGCGGCGCCGCCAAGATCGAAGCGTTGCGCGGCGCCGCGCGGCTGCTGAGGCCGACGACGCTGGTGACCGACGAAACGACCGCGCGGACGCTGCTCGCCGTCGACCCGGGCGCGAAGGCGCGCTAACCGCCGGCGCGGACGAGTTCGCTCAACAGCCGCGCCACCTCGTCGGGGGCCTCGAGATGGGGCATATGGCCGACGCGAGCGAGGCGATGAAGCGCGATCAGCCCATTCAGGCCCTCCGCCTGCCGAGCCGGAAGGACGCGATCCTCGACGCCGACGATGACCTTGGCGGGAATGGCGATCTCGGCCAGCCAGGGACGAATGTCGATCGCTTGCGCGCCGTCGGGGAACAACGCCTCGGCGAGGCGAGCCTGAGCCTCGACCAACCCGCCCGCCGCCCGTTGGCGCAAGGTCGTATTGACCAGCGCCGAACCGAGCGCCGCCGGATCGGCGACGAGTTCGCGCATCCATGGGCTGAGGCTCGCTTCCGAGCGCGCGCGCAAGAAGCCGGCGATGAACGCGCCGTTGACCTCCGGGCCGAGACCGGCAGGCGAGATGAGCGCCAGCGACAGAGCGCGAAAGCCGGGCGCGGTCGTCAGCGCCGCCGCAACCGCGCCGCCGAGCGAATGGCCGACGAGATGCGCCGCCGCGACCCCCTCCTCCGCGAGCGTCGCGGCGACCGCCGCCGTCAGCGCCCCGAGCGTCGCTTCGCCGGCGAACGGCGAAGCGCCGTGGCCGGGCAGATCGAGCGCCAGCGCCGAACAATCGCCCGCCAGACGGCCGATCAGCGGCCGCCAGCCGTTGAGGTCGGCGCCGAAACCGTGAACGAAGACGATCGGCGCGCCCTCGCCGCGCGCCAGCCACAGGCGGTTGAGCCGCGCGCCCGCGCCAATCACGAGCGCCGGCGCGGGCGGCAAGGCGGGCGAGGGCTCGTCGGCCTCGTCCGATCGAGCCGGCGCATCGCCGGACGCATCGGATTGCGACGGCGCGGCGACCGGCGCCAGCAGCGCGCGCAGCTCGCCGGCGAGCGCCTGCAGATCGGGATCGAAGGGCTCGTCCTCGCCGACAATCCAGGCGACGGTCGCCCCGACCGGCAGCCGGTCGCCAGCCTTGGCGCGCAGGCCGCGCAGCACGCCGCTCGCCGGCGCCTCGACCACCGTCGCCGCCTGGTCGGCCTCGATCTCGAATAGCGGCTGCCCTACGCGCACACGCTCGTCTTCGGCGGCGAGCCAGCGGTTGAGCTTGCCCGTCTCAGCGTTCGACGCGACGCGCGGCAAAATGACTTCGACGGCCATCGACGCTCCGTTGGCGGCCGCTTTCACCGACATTGCGCGCTCTCCCTCGCAATTGCGCGCGCCATCGCGACGATCGCCCCGACCTGCGGCGCGGCGGCCCGGCCGACGACCCGCCGATCGGCAATCGGCAGGTTGAGATCATCGAACGCCTCGCGCTCGGCGACAAGCGCGCAGACCGTCGGACGGCCGCCTGTAGGCGGCGATGGCGCAGCCTCGGAGTCCAACTGGCGGTCGCTGCGGCAATTCGCCCGGAACAGTCGCATTCGCGCGCTTTTCAATGCTGATTTCCTGTGCATATTGCTGGAGAATTGATCAGAATGTCGTCCGCCCGGTCAAGGCGCGGCGGACGCGACGCCGCGAGAGGGGCGGCGAAGGAAGCACGGGGATCCATGAAGCTCATCACCGCCATCGTCAAACCCTACAAGCTCGACGACGTGCGCGCGGCGCTCGATCGGCTCGGCGTGCGCGGCATGACCGTGACCGAGGTCAAGGGCTACGGGCGGCAGAGGGGCCATACCGAAATCTACCGCGGCGCTGAATACGATGTGAGGTTCACGCCGAAGTCCTGCGTCGAGGTCGTCGTCGCCGACCGCCTCGTCGACGGCGCCGTCGATGCGATCTGCGCCGCCGCGCGGACCGGCACAATCGGCGACGGCAAGATCTTCGTCTCGCCGATCGAAGCCGCGTACCGCATCCGCACCGGCGAGACCGGCGAAGACGCGCTGTAAGCGCGCGTCGCTCGCATGGCGGCCGGCGCCGGTTTTGCCCCCTGCGTCAAGAGCGGACCCACTTGCCCCCCATCGTTCGCCCGCGACGAGACGCTCAACAGCGTCACGACGCCGCTTTACCTAGTTGATAACGCCCGCAGGCGAAGTCGATCGCGCTTGTAAAAGTGCTAGGGTAAAATCATACGAATCGCGACTCAAATCGATCGCGGACGCTCCGCCGATTCGTCGCGAACGCTGCGTGGCGTCATTCCGGTCGAGTCTTGCGCGACGGAACGGGAGGACTGCGAGTGAGTCGAGACGCTGGCGCCCCCGCCGAGTTGGAAGCTCGCGTCGCCGAGCTCGAGACGAAGTTGCAGCGCTATCAGAAGGCGTTCGACGCCATTTCGCAGGGCGTCGCCTTCTTTGATCACGAGCAACGGCTGATCATGGGCAATCGGCGATACGCGGAGATTTATCGCCTCACGCCCGATCAGATTCCGCCGACGACGACGTTGCGCGAAATCACCGAGCGTCGAGCCGCGGTGGGCGCCTGTCCGATGGCGGTCGACGACTACATCGCTTATGTGGCGTCGATCAACGCCAAGCGGGAGGACCGCGATTGGAGCATCAGGCTCGACGACGGTCGCTCCATCAACGTTCGTTATCGGCCGATGGCCGACGGCGGGTGGATATCGATACATGAGGACGCGACGGATCTGCGAGAAAAGCGGCTGCTGATCGAAGAGAGGATTTCGCAGCAGTCGCTGATCGACGTCGTGCCTGACAACCTCTGGGTCAAGGATGTGGAGAGCCGCTTCGTCGTCGCCAATCGCGCGACGGCGCTGCGGATGGGCCACGCGTCGCCCCAGGAGCTGATCGGCAAGTCCGACCTTGAACTTTGTCCGTGGGAAACGGCGCAGAAGTACCTGGCGGACGAACGCGAAGTCATCGAGAGCGGCCGTCCGATGATCGACAGCGAGGAATACGTCCTAGCGCCGGACGGCGCAAAGGTCTGGATCGCGACGACGAAAGCGCCGCTTCGCAATGAGCGCGGCGAGGTCGTTGGAATCATCGGCGTTTCGCGCGACGTCACACGGCGAAGGCTGGCGGACGCGCTGCGGGAGGGCCAGGCCGAAATCTTGCAGATGATCGTCGGCGGCGCGTCGGCGGAAATCGTGCTTGAGGAGCTCGTCCACCTCGTCGAATCGCAGTCGAACGGAACCGTCGTCGCGATCGTCCCACTCGCCGACAACGGACGGAAGTTGCGGCGGTCCGTGACGTCGCTGGCGGAAATCGAAGTCCAAAGCGGTCAACTTCTCGCCGGACCGCTGGGCGAGACGGTTCGTCGCGGCGACTTGGTCATCGTTCCCGATATCGCCTCCGATCCCGCTTGGGCGGAGCAGCGCGAACGCATCGGCGCACTGGGACTGCGCGCCTGCTGGTCGACCCCAATCATGTCGCAAGGCGGCGAGCCGCTCGGCGTGCTGGCGGTCTTCGCCCACTCGGCGCGCGAGCCGAAAGAAGCAGAAATCAAGCTCGCTCAAGTTGCGGCGCAGTTGGCCGCGATCGCGATCGGACGAAGCAGCGCGAAAGCGACGGGCTAATCCCTTAGCGCTTGGGTAGCCGCGCGCGGGCGGGCGGCGCCGTTGCATTGAGCTTCGTCGTGAGACCCGGCTTCCGAGGCCGGTCGCGTCCGACGCTGGCGATCACGCGGGCAGTCCTTGCAGCGGCGCCGAAGGCCGTAGGCTTCCGACCGCGATCCCGTTCCAGTTGCGCACGATCGGCGCGGCGAAGGGCCCAAGCCGAGCGCGATCTTCCCCATCGGCAGGCAGGAAGCGGCGGATCAGCGTCGCAATCATCGTCTGCGCCGCGCGGGTCGCGCCGTCGTCGGCCTTGACCGCGAGGCCGAGGCCGAGCTCCGGCAAGGCGGCGCAATAGACGCCCTCGGCCCCGGTCTTGACGAAGACGCGCGCGCCGCAAAGGCGCATGACCTCGGTGTCGAACCGACCCTCGCCGGCGACCATTGCCGGGTTCGCCGCGGCGGCGGCGAAGATTCGTTTGGCGGCGGCGGCGCGGCGCGGCGCCAGGCCCGCGCCTGTCGCCAGACGCGCGAAGCCGAGCGCCAGCGCGCGCAACGGAACGGCGTAAGTCGGGATCGAGCAGCCGTCGGTCGCGCAGACGTCCTCGCCGAGCGCCGCGCCGGTCACGTCCTCGATCGCCGCCTTGACCGCGCGCTGGACCGGATGCGCCGCCTGTTCGTAGCCCTTGGACGCCCAGCCCGACGCGCAGGCGAGGCAAAGGAAGCCCGCGTGTTTGCCCGAGCAGTTGTTGTGCAGCGGCGACGGCGCCTGGCCAGAGCGCGCAAGCGCGCGCGACGCGTCTTCGCCGAGCGGCCAATGCGCGCCGCAGGCGAGCGACGAAGCGTCGAGCCCCGCCTTGGCGAGCATCGCCGCCGCCGTCTCGACATGCGCCGCGGCGCCGGAATGCGAGGCGCAGGCGAGCGCAATCTCGGCCTCGCTGAGCCGCAAAGCGTCGGCCGCGCCGCTCTCGACCAGCGGCAGCGACTGCAGCGCCTTGACGGCGGAGCGCGGAAAAACCGGCTCGTCGATTTCGCCGAACATGAGCGCGACCGCGCCGTCGGCGTCGACGACCGCGCCGGCGCCGCGGTGGCGCGATTCGACGCGCGCGCCGCGCATGACCTCGACGACGACGGGATTGGACAAAGCGAGCGCTCCTGTGACGATAGAGCCTGGGCGAGCTATACAGGGGGCGCGATCGCCACTCTAGCTGCGGCGCCCAAGCGTTTGCGCGCGGTCAAGGCGGCGAAAGGCGAACTGCCGCAAATTAAGGCGGGGGAAAAGAGGAAGAACGACATGCGGGTTCGCGACGCGATGACGCACGGCATTATCGGCGTGCGCGACACGGCCAGCCTCGCCGAGGCGGTCGAGACGATGTTGCGGGCCGGAATCAGCGCGCTGTGCGTCTTCGACGAGCGCAAGGCGCTGGTCGGCATCTTGAGCGAAGGCGACCTGTTGCGGCGCGGCGAACTCGGCACCGAAAAACGCCGGCCGCGCTGGCTGGAATCGCTGTTGAGCGGCGGACGACTGGCCCACGCTTACGCCCATGAGCATGGCCGCACCGCCGCCGAAGTCATGACCCGCGAAGTCGTCACCATCGACGAGGACGCGCCGCTGTCCGAAGCCGTCGACGCGATGATCCGCCGCCGGGTCAAGCGCCTGCCGGTGGTGCGAGGCGGCAGCGTGATCGGCGTCGTGTCGCGCTCCGACCTGCTCAAGCGGCTCTATGTCGAGTTGCGGCGCGATGCGGAGCCCCGTTCCGACGTCGAAATCTGCGCCGCCATCCAGGCGGAGATCGAGTCGCGAGGCTGGGCCCCGCGCGCCTCCATTCGCGTTTCGGCCAAGAACGGCGAAGTGTCGCTCGAGGGCGCGATCGCCGACGAACGCCTGCGCGAGGGCCTGCGGGTGATCGCCGAGAACATCCCCGGGGTGAAGTCGGTGCGCGACCGGCTCGCCTGGGTCGAGCCCAATTCCGGCATGTTGCTGTCGGCGGAGGACGAACCGCGCGAGTGAGCGGCGGCCCCGCTAGTCGTTCCAGCTGAGAAACAGGCCGACGTCGCCGAGCACGCCGTCGACGTAGCTGACGATGCGCGCGACAAGGCGGAAGCCCTTGGGTTTCAGCTCGTATCGCCATCGTTCGACGACCTCTGCGGGTTCGCCCCGTAACGTCGTCTCCCAGCCGGACTCGGCCGCGTTGATCATGCGGCCGCCGTCGGAGCACAGATCGCTGGAAAAGCGGTGCAGGAGAAACTCCTTGTCGCCGCGCCGCGCCGCCGCTTCGGCGCGATCGAGAAGTCGGCGCCAGGATGCTTCGCTCAAGTGGCGGCGCAGGATCTCGCGGGCCTCGCGTCGCCTGACTTCGAGCTCCGCGACCTCCTCCGCCGCCGCCCTTTCGATCGCCGCGCGCTCGGCCGCGCGCGACTCGCTGCGAAAGGCGTCGGCTGAGATCCGACTCTGACCCTCGCGCGTTGCGGCCGACGCCGCGCCCGACGAGGCGACGCCGCCTCTGAGGCTCGCCCCGCCGGCCAGAGACTCGAGAAATCGCAGCAATCCGGGCGCATGCCGGCTCTTGGTCCGCGACAGCTTGTCCAGCTGTTCGACCACGGCGAGCAGATCGGTGCGGCTGACGATGCCAACCAGCCGGCCGTCGCGCACTACGGGAAGCCGCTTGATCCGCCGCCAATGCAGGAGAGCGGCGATCTCGTCCGCCGGCGTGCCGGGATCGACGAAGATCAGCGGCGCGCTCATGACGTCGCTTACCCGTCGAAGCCCGGCGGCGTCGGACGGCGACAGGACGGCTGCCCCGGCGAGCATCTCGAGCCACCATTCGCGGCGGTAGTCCTCCGTGCGTCGGCCAAGCAGGTCGCCGTCGCTGACCATGCCGATCGGCTTACCCGCGGAGTCCACGACCGGGGCCGCCCTCACGCCGCTCTCCAGCATCAATCGCGCGGCGTCCTGGACGGTCGCGTCCGCCTGAACGGTGATCACCCCGTGGGTCATCAACTCGCTGGCGATCAACTGCGCGTCTCTCAATCGGACGCCTGGCGGAGGCTGCCGCGGCCCCGCCGACGGCGTCCACTTTCCTCCCTGCCCCTATCTAGAACCCTTTTTCGCGGTTTGCGAGCCGTCACGTCGTCGCGCGTCCCTCCCCCGCCGCAGCCAAGGCCTCAAGGCCCTCGCGGTAGGTCGGGTAGAGCCAGCGATAGCCGAGCTCGCGCCTGAGCCTGCCGACGTCGACGCGACGATTGTCGTCGTAGAAGCTGCGCGCCATCGGCGTCAGGCGCGCTGTCGCAAAGTCCTCCTCAGGCGGCGGCGCGGCGCCGACGAGTTCGGCCGCAAAGACGATGACGTCCTGCGGCGGCGCCGGCTCTTCGTCGGCGACGTTCCAAAGCCCGCCCGGCCCGCCGGCCGCGATCAACCGAGCCGCGACCGCCGCGACGTCGTCGACATGGATGCGGTTGAACACCTGGTCCGGCTTGACGATCCGCCGCGCTTGACCGCTGCGAAGCCTCTCGAGCGCGTTGCGGCCTGGCCCGTAGACGCCCGCGAGCCGCAGTGCGTCGACCGCGACGCCGCGCTCTTCGCCGAACGCGCGCCATTCGCCTTCCGCCGCCAGTCGCCGCATGGCGCGCGGCGAACCCGGCGCCGGCGCGCTCAACTCGTCGACCCAGGCCCCACCGCGGTCGCCGTAGACGCCGACGCTGGAAAGGTAGACGACCCGCCTCAACGCCGGCGCGGCGGCGATCGCCGGCGCGAAACGCTGAAGCGCCGGATCGCCGTTTTCGTCGGGCGGCGCGCTGACGAGCAGCGTGTCGGCGCCGCGCAACGCGGCCTCCAACGCCGGCTGCGCCGACCGATCGTCGACCGCCCAGGCGGCGACGCCGTCGCGACGCCAGGCGCGCGCCGTCTCCGGGTCGCGCGTCGCGCCGCTCGCTTCGACGCCGGGAAGGCGCGCCAGGACGCGCCGCGCCGTGTAGCCGAGCCCGAAGGCGAAGAGTCTCATCGCGGCGAAGAAACGTCGATCGGGCGAGGAATTCAAGCCTGAACGCCGCGGTTAACCCGGCCGAAAGGATCGCCCGCCAGTATTCCGTTGAATTCCCGCGCGGCAGCGCCGCTTTAGGTCGCCAATGGCCACGACCGTCACCGCGTTCGATTTTTCCCCGCCAGCGCCGATCGAGTCGTCGCTCGGCGCCGTGCTCGGCGTGAGGGGGTCGGAGGCGCGCGTCGGTCTGCCGGCGCCGTCTCTCAGCGACTCGTTGCGCGCGACCGTCGGCACGTTTCTCGCCATCGCCGCCGGCCCCCATCGCCTGGTCGGCGTGGTGACGGAGGTCGACGGCAACGCCGACCGCGACGACTCGCGTTTCGGCGCCATCGCGCGCGTCGATCTGATGGGGGAGATCAAGCAGGACGCCGGCGCCGAGCATTTCGTCCGCGGCGTCTCGGCCTATCCGGCGATCGGCGACAGCGCGCGCATCATCGGCGCCGACGAACTCAGGCTCATCTATCGCACGTCCGGCGCGAGGACGATCGACGTCGGCGCGCTGCGTCACGACGAGACCATTCACGCCACTGTCGACGTCGACAATCTACTCAGCAAGCACTTCGCCATCCTCGGTTCGACCGGCGTCGGCAAGTCGAGCGGCGTCGCAGTGCTGATCAACGAAATTCTCGACGCGCGGCCCGATCTGCGCGTCTTCCTGCTCGACGGCCACAACGAGTATGGCCACTGCTTCGGTTCGCGCGCCAATGTCGTCAGCGCCTCGCAGCTCAAGCTGCCGTTCTGGCTGTTCAACTTCGAGGAATTCATCGACGCGCTCTATTACGGGCGTCCGGGCGTCGAGGACGAGGTCGAAATCCTCGCCGAGCAAATCCCGATCGCCAAGAGCCTCTACCAGTCGCAGCGCGGCCTCGCCGAGCGCGCCACCCTGCGCCGCGTCGATCCGCGCAACGCCGGCTTCACCGTCGACACGCCGGTTCCCTACACGATGCAGGACCTCGTTGCGCTGATCGACGAGCGCATGGGCAAGCTCGAGAACCGCGCCTCGCGCATGCGCCACCATCACCTGCTCTCCCGCATCGACGGGCTGCGCAACGACGCCCGCTACGCGTTCATGTTCGAGAACGCGAACGTCGGCGGCGACACGATGGGCGAGATCCTCACCTATCTGTTCCGCATCGAGCCGAACGGCCAGCCGTTGACCGTGCTGCAGCTCGCCGGCCTGCCGCTCGAGGTCGTCGACGCGGTCGTCAGCCTGTTGAGCCGCCTCGCCTTCGACTTCGGCCTGTGGAGCGACGGGGCGATGCCGATGCTGTTCGTCTGCGAAGAGGCGCACCGCTACGCTTCCGCCGACCGCGCCGTCGGCTTCGCGCCGACCCGTCGCGCCCTGCTGCGCATCGCCAAGGAGGGGCGCAAATACGGCGTCTGTCTCGGTCTCGTCACGCAGCGACCAGCCGAGCTCGATCCGACCATCATCTCCCAGTGCAGCACGCTGTTCGCGATGCGCATGGTCAACGACCGCGACCAAGCGCTGCTGCGCTCGGCGGTCACCGATGCGGCGGCCAACCTCGTCGCCTTCGTCCCCTCGCTCGGCACCCGCGAAGTGGTGGGATTCGGCGAGGGATTCCCGTTGCCGACCCGGCTGACCTTCAAGCCGCTGTCGGCGGAACGGATTCCGCACAGCGAGACGTTCCACGAGGACGGCTCGCTCGACGAGTTCTCCGACTCCCAATCCTTCGTCAAACAGGTGGTCGAACGGTGGCGCGGCGCGGCGGGGGCAAGACTCGTCGCGCGGGAAGAGCCCACTCTCGAGGCGACCGGCGAGCCGAGGGTCGCCATGGCCCCGCCGGCCTCGACTCGGGTCGACGCGCCGCCCACAGCTTCGACTCGCCTCGACGGGGTCTCGCCGGCCTCGACCCGCCTCGATCTGATCCGCGCCCAACTTCTCCGACGCTGATATGATCCCCGCCTTGAGCGGCGGGAGGAGGAGGCGATGGCGAACGAGACGACCGATGGGCCCCATCACGCCGACGACCGCGCGACGCTGATCGGCGAGGCGCTCGCCGCGCTGCCGATCGCGGTCGAGATCCGCACCGCGGCCGGCGAACGCGTCTACGCCAATCCGGCCGCCGACGCGGCCCCCGATCCCAAGCGCGCGCGCGCGACCGTGGCGCGCGGCGGTCGCGCCGAGCTGGTTGAGGCGGCTGATTTCCGCCTCGGTCTCGACGCCTATCGCGTCAGCGCCGCCGTCGACGTCGACGACGAGCGGCGGCTGCAGGACGAGCTGTTTCAGCGCGCCTACTTCGATCCGCTGACCAAGCTGCCGAGCCGCGCCTTCTTCGAGGAGGCGGTCGCGCGTTCGCTCGGCGGCGCCTCCGGTGAAGCGCGCTTCGCCGTGGCGGCGATCGGCTTCGACCAGTTCGACTCGGTCAATGAGTTCTACGGCCGCTTGGCGGGCGATGCGCTGCTCGCCGAGGCGGCGCGACGCGTCGGCGCTTCGATCGACGGCGACGACGTCGCCGCGCGCTTCGGCGGCGACCAGTTTGCGATCTTCATCGTGCGGCCGGGCGACGACTCGGCGACCTTGGGGCGGGTTGAACAGCTGCTCGGGCGCCTTCGCGACCCCTTTTACGTCGATGGCGTCGAGATTCTGCTCTCCGCTTCCGCCGGCGTCAGTCTCTACCCGGCCAACGACTCCGCTGCGCCGGGTCTGATCGCCAAGGCCGAGGCGGCGCTGACCCAAGCCAAGCGCCGCTACCGTGGCCAGGCGCGCCTCTACGACCCGGCGATCGCACAACGCGCCCTCGAGCACGCCCGGCTGGAGCAGAGCCTGCGCCTCGCCATCCGCGACCGGAGCTTCGCCTGCGCGCTGCAACCCAAGGTCGATTTCCGCGCCGGCAAGATCGCCGGGCTCGAAGTGTTGATGCGCTGGCGCGACGAGAACGGGGAGCCGCGCTCGCCCGGCGACTCGATCGCCTTCGCCGTCAACCTCGGCCTGATGAACGAGATGACGCAACTCCTATTCGAGGAGACGCTCGCCTCGCTCGACGCGATCGACGCGACCTTCGGTCCCGACCTCAGGCTCGGCTTCAACATCGCGGCGCAGCAGGCTGGCGACACGCGATTCATGCGCGCATTCGCCGACCGACTCGCCGCCAGCGGCCAGGCGCGGCGGTTCATGATCGAGCTGACCGAAGAGGCGCTGCTGCGCGCCAGCCAGTTCCAGCTCCAGGTCGCGCCGATGCTGCGCGAGATCGGCGCAAAGATTTCGATCGACGACTTCGGCGTCGGCTATTCGTCGTTGTCGACCCTGGCCGAGATCGAAGCCGACGAAATCAAGGTCGACCGTTCGTTCATCACCGCAATCCACGAACGACCGCGCAACCAGGGCCTGCTCCGCGCGATCGAATCGGTCGGCGAGGCGCTGAACACGCCGGTGATGGTCGAAGGAATCGAGACGAAGGACGAGCTCGCCTATCTGCGCGACCACACAGGCATCAGCGTCGCGCAGGGCTATCTGTTCTCAAAGCCGGTGGTGATCGGCCGAACCAGCAACCTCGGCGGCGATCCCGGCGCTGCGCATATCGACGGACGCGCGAGCGCGCCGAGCCGCGTCGTCGAGCTGCGCGGCCGCTGAAACGCGCCGCCGCGAGGGCTCAGCTCTTCTTCTTCGGCAGATAGAGGTCGATCAGCGTGCCGGTGAACGCCTCCGCCGACATGGCGAAGGTCTCCGACAGGGTCGGATGCGGATGGATCGTCAGGCCGACATCCTCCGCGTCGCAGCCCATCTCGATCGCCAGCGCCGCTTCGGATATGAGGTCGCCGGCGTTGGGACCGACGATGCCGCAGCCGATCAGGCGGCCGCTCGTCTCGTCCCACAGCGTCTTGGTCAGGCCTTCGTCGCGACCGAGCGACAGCGACCGGCCGCTCGCCGCCCACGGGAACACGGCCTTGCCGTAGGCGAGCCCCTTCGCCTTGGCCTCGGTCTCGGTGACGCCGACCCAGGCGACTTCAGGGTCGGTGTAAGCAACCGCCGGGATGACCTTGGCGTCGAAAGAGGATTTGTGTCCGCTGGCCGCCTCGGCGGCGACCCGGCCCTCGTGCGAGGCTTTGTGGGCGAGCATCGGCTGGCCGACGATGTCGCCGATGGCGAAGATGTGCGAGACATTGGTGCGCATCTGCCGGTCGACGGCGACGAAGCCGCGCCCGTCGACGGCGACCCCGGCTGCTTCGGCGCCGATCGCCACGCCGTTCGGGCGGCGTCCGACCGAGACCAGCATCGCGTCGAAGACGTCCTCGCCCGAACCGAACTTGCCTTCCCAGGCGACCTTCACGCCTTCGGGCAGCGCCTCGACCCACGTCACCTTGGTCTCGAGCAGGATCTTCTCGTAGCGCTTCTCGACCCGCTTGGCGAAAGGCGCGACGACGTCGCGGTCGGCCCCCGGCATCAGCTGGTCCATCATTTCGATTACGGTGATCTTCGACCCGAGGGCGCTGTAGACGGTCGCCATCTCCAGGCCGATGACGCCGCCGCCGAGCACCAGCAGGCGTTTGGGGATGGAGCGCAGTTCGAGCGCGGCGGTCGAATCCCAGATGCGCGGATCGCGCGGGATGAAGCCGGGCGCAGCGGGTTCCGAGCCGGCGGCGATGATCGCGCAGTTGAAGCGCACCGCGCGATCGCCCTCCGGCGCCTTCACCGCCAAGGTGTGCGGCGACGTGAACGCCCCTTCGCCGCTCAGCACCGTCACCTTGCGCTGGCGCGCGAGGCCGGTCAGGCCGGTCGTCAGGCGCTTGACCACCCGCTCCTTCCAGTCGCGCAAAGCCTCGAGATCGATCTTCGGCGGCGCGAAGACGAGGCCGCGGTCGGACATTTCGGCCGCCTCGTCGATGACCTTTGCGGCGTGGAGCAACGCCTTCGACGGGATGCAGCCGACGTTGAGGCAGACGCCGCCGAGCGTCGGCCGGCGATCGACCAGCACCACGCTGACGCCGAGATCGGCGGCGCGGAAGGCGGCGGAATAGCCGCCGGGACCGGCGCCGAGCACCAGCACGTCGCATTCGAAATCGGCGCGCGCCGGCGCAGCGGCGGGCGTCGCGACGACGGGCGGGGCGGCGGGAGCGGTCGCGGCGGTCGACTGGGCGACGGGCGCCGGCGCGCTCGCGGCGCCGCCGGACGCCCAGGTCGCGAGCAGCGCGCCCTGGCTCACCTTGTCGCCGACCTTGACCTTGATCTCGCCGATGATTCCGGCTTCGGGCGCGGGCACTTCGAGCGTCGCCTTGTCGCTCTCGAGCGTCATCAGCACGTCTTCCTTGGCGACGCTCTGGCCGGGCTTGACGTGAATCTCGATGATCGGGACGTCCTTGAAGTCGCCGATATCGGGAAGCCTGATTTCACCAGCCATGGACGCGCTCTCCGAGCCGAACCTTCAATGCCTTGCCGTCGCGACGCGGCGCCCGAAACGACGCGGCTAAAGCAGCACGCGCCGCATGTCGGTCGCCGTGTCGCACAGGCGGCGCATGAAGCGCGCCGCCGCCGCGCCGTCGATGACGCGATGGTCGTAGGAGAGGCACAGCGGCAGCATCAGCCGCGGCTGGAACGCCTGGCCGTCCCACAGCGGCGCCATGCGCGCACGGACGACGCCGAGGATCGCCACTTCCGGCGCGTTGACGATCGGCGTGAACGCCGTGCCGCCGATGCCGCCGAGCGAGGAGATGGTGAAGGTCGCGCCTTGCATCTCGGTCGGAGCGAGCTTGCCCTCGCGCGCCTTGGCCGACAGCGCGCCGAGTTCGCGCGCGAGCTCGACGACGCCCTTCTTGTCGACGTCCTTGACCACCGCGACGACGAGGCCGTCGGGCGTGTCGACGGCGACGCCGATGTGCCAGTAGTGTCGATAGATCAGGGCGTCCTTGGCGGGCGCCAAGGCGGAATTGAAGGCCGGAAACGCCTTCAGAGTCGCCACCGACGCCTTCATCAGCAGCGGCAGCAACGAGACGCGATAGGGCGCCGTCTTGTCGGCCTTGGCCGCGTCGTCGAGCGCCCTGCGGAACGCCTCGAGCTCGGTGATGTCGGCCTCGTCGCTATGGGTGACGTGGGGGACGTTGACCCAGGAGGCGTGCAGTCGCGGGCCGGAGATGCGCTTGATGCGCGACAGCGGCACGGTCTCGACCGGCCCGAATTTGGCGAAATCGACGGCGGGAACCTCAGGCAGCCCCGTCCCGCCGCCGCCGCCGCCGCGCGCCGCGATCTTGATGTCGGCGACGGTGATGCGGCCCTTGTCGCCGGTGCCTTGCAGCGCCGTCAGATCGATGTCGAGCTCGCGGGCGAGGCGGCGCGCCGCTGGGCCGGCGAAGACGCCGGAGAAGTCGACCGCCAGGGTCGAGGGCCGCGCCGGGGCGGGCTTGGCGGGGGCGGGCGCGACATCGCGCGCGACGGCGATCGGGACCGCCGGCGCGGGAGGGGCGGCAGGCGGCGCGGCTTCCGCCTTCGGCGCCGGCTGAGCGGCGGCGGCGGGCGCGCCAGCCGCGGCCTCGAGCGTCAACAGCGGCGTGCCCATCGACACCTTGTCGCCGACCTTGGCGACGATCGCTGCGACGACGCCGGCGCTCGGCGCGGGAACCTCGAGCGTCGCCTTGTCGGATTCGAGCGTCAGCAGCGGCTGCTCGGCCGTCACCGCGTCGCCGGGCTTGACCAGAATCTCGATGATCGGCACGTCCTTGAAGTCGCCGATGTCAGGCACTTTGACTTCGATTTTGGCCACCGCCGGTTCTCCTTCGCGCGCGCCAGTTCGGGTCAGTTCAGGAAGGCGAGGCGCATCAGCTCCGCGCCGGATTGGGGGCTTCCGAGTCGATCTCGTAGCGGGCGATCGCCTCGGTTACGCGGCGAGTGGGCAGAAGCTGATCGTCGGCGAGCGCCTTCAGCGCCGCGAGGGCGACGTGGCGCCGGTCGACTTCGAAGAACGAGCGCAGCCGGCGGCGATAGTCGGAACGCCCGAAGCCGTCGGTGCCCAGAGCCTTGTAACGGGCGGGAACGAACTGCCTGACACCGTCGGCGATCGCCTTCACGTAGTCGGTGGCGGCGACGACCGGGCCCGTCCCCTTGCCGAGCGCCTGCTCGACATAGGACAGGCGGCGCGGCTGATCGGGATGCAGCATCGACCAACGGTCGGCGTCGAGGCCGTCGCGGCGCAACTCGGTGAAGCTGGTGACGCTCCAGATCTCGCTCGAGACGCCGAAATCCTGGGCCAGCATCGCCGCAGCGGCTTCGACTTCGCGCAGGATCGCGCCTGAGCCGAGCAGGCGCACGCTCGGGCCGCCTTTCGTCGCTTCGACGGTCCTCAGCCTGTACATGCCGCGCAGGATGCCCTCTTCGGCGCCTTCCGGGATGCCGGGGTGCGGGTAATTCTCGTTGAGGGTGGTGATGTAATAGTAGACGTCCTGGTTCTCGGCGTACATGCGCTTGAGGCCGGCTTGGATGATGACCGCCAGCTCGTAGGCGTAGGTCGGATCGTAGCCGACGCAATTGGGGATGGTCGAAGCGATGAGATGGCTGTGGCCGTCCTCATGCTGCAGGCCCTCGCCGTTGAGGGTCGTGCGACCCGACGTGCCGCCGATGAGGAAGCCGCGAGCGCGCATGTCGCCCGCCGCCCAGGCGAGATCGCCGACCCGCTGGAACCCGAACATCGAGTAGTAGATGTAGAACGGGATCATCGGCGTGTTCGACGTCGAATAGGACGTCGCCGCGGCGATGAAAGAGGCCATCGCGCCGGGCTCGTTGATGCCCTCCTGGAGGATCTGCCCTTTGCTGTCCTCGCGGTAGTACATCAGCTGGTCGGCGTCCTGCGGCCGGTAGAGCTGGCCGACCTGGCTGAAGATGCCGATCTGGCGGAACAGGCCCTCCATGCCGAAGGTGCGGCTCTCGTCGGGGACGATCGGGACGATGCGCTGGCCGATCGCCTTGTCGCGCAGCAGCGTCGTCAGGATGCGCACGAACGCCATGGTGGTGGAAATCTCGCGGCCTTCGGCGGTCGGCTTCAGCAGCGCGTCGAAGGCGGAGAGCGGCGGGATCTCGAGCGGCGCGGACGAGCGCCGGCGCGACGGCAGCGGCCCGCCGAGCTCGGCCCGGCGCGCGCGCAGATATTTCATCTCCTTGCTGTCTTCAGGCAGGCGGAGGAACGGAACTTTGGCGAGGTCGGCGTCGGAAACGGGAATGTCGAAGCGGTCGCGGAACGCCTTCAGCGCTTCGTCGCCGATCTTCTTGGCCTGGTGGGCGATCATCTGGCCTTCGCCCGCCGTGCCCATGCCGTAGCCCTTGACGGTCTTGGCGAGGATGACGGTCGGCTGGCCCTTATGGTCGACCGCGGCCTTGTAAGCGGCGTAGACCTTGATCGGATCGTGGCCTCCGCGCGTCAGCGACCAGATCTTGTCGTCGCTCCACTCGGCGACCATCGCCGCCGTCTCGGGATAGCGGCCAAAGAAATTCTTGCGGATATAGGCGCCATTCTTGGACTTGAAGTCCTGGTATTCGCCGTCGACGCATTCTTCCATCAATTGGCGCAGCTTGCCGGAATGGTCCGCCTCCAGCAGTTCGTCCCAACCGGAGCCCCACAGGCACTTGATGACGTTCCAGCCCGAGCCGCGGAAGCCAGCTTCGAGCTCCTGAACGATCTTGCCGTTGCCGCGCACCGGCCCGTCGAGGCGCTGCAGGTTGCAGTTGACGACGAAGATGAGATTGTCGAGCTTTTCGCGGCCGGCGAGCGAGATCGCGCCAAGCGACTCCGGCTCGTCCATCTCGCCGTCGCCGCAGAAGACCCAGACCTTGCGCCCGGTGGTGTCGGCGAGGCCGCGGCCGTGCAGATAGCGCAGGAAGCGCGCCTGGTAGATCCCCATCAGCGGCCCGAGGCCCATCGAGACGGTCGGGAACTGCCAGAATTCCGGCATCAGCCACGGGTGCGGATAGGAAGACAGGCCGTGGCCGCCGACTTCCTGGCGGAAATGGACGAGCTGATCCTCGCTGAGGCGGCCTTCGAGAAAGGCGCGCGCGTAGATGCCGGGCGAACTGTGGCCCTGAAAATAGACCAGGTCGCCGCCGTGGTTGTCGTCGGCGGCGCGCCAGAAATGCATGAAGCCGGTGTCGTAAAGGGTCGCCGCCGACTGGAAGCTGGCGATGTGGCCGCCGAGCTCGGAGGATTCCTTGTTGGCGCGCAGCACGATCGCCGCCGCGTTCCAGCGGATGTAGCGGCGGATGATCTGCTCGAGTTTGCGATCGCCGGGATGCGGCGGCTGGTCCTCGAGGCGGATCGTGTTGACGTAGGCGGTGTTGGCGGCGAACGGGAGCTGCGCGCCCTTGCGCCGCGCCGACGTCACCACGGCGTCAAGCAGCTCGTCGACGCGATTGAGGCCTTCAAAAGCCTCGACCGAATCCAACGCATCGAGCCACTCGCCGGTTTCGGCGGCGTCGCCCCTCAGGTCGTCGTTCATGAAGCCTCCCTGACGCCGCGATTCGGTCGGTTTCGTCGGCCCGCGGCTTTTGCCTCTCTGTCACGAGGTCTGTCGATTGGCAATTGCGACGCAGGCGATCCACGCATGCGGAATTCGCATGGCCCAGCCGCCCCACTGACGCTTTTCTCCTACCAAAGGCGAACGGATTCGACTAGACGGACCGCTTAAGGATGAGGCAGACGCATGGCGGGCCTGACGACGCACGTTCTCGACACCAGCATCGGACGCCCCGCCTCGGGCGTCGAGATCGAACTGCATCGGCTCGGCGCGGACGGCGTGCGGACGCTGATCAAGCGGGCCAAAACCAACGCCGACGGTCGCACCGACGCGCCCCTCCTCGCCGCCGCCGAGGCGCGAGCCGGAACCTACGAACTGTCGTTCCATGTCGGCGCCTATTTCCGCAGCCGGGGCGCGCCGACGAGCGAGCCGCCGTTCCTCGACGTCGTGCCGATCCGCTTCGCCCTCGCCGACCCGGGCGCGCATTACCATGTTCCGCTGGCAGCGACGCCGTGGAGCTATTCCACCTACCGCGGCAGCTAGGCCGGCGCCCGCTGCGGCGACGAAATTCGGAAAAATTGGCCTAGCGCAAAGCCGGCGGTAACGCTCGCCGCTTATTATAAGCCTGCATATCATAAGCGAGCCTTGTTGTGACTCTGGCGCACCACTGGGCCGGAGGCCGGGCGTCGGCGTTTCGCGCCGCCGTGCGGCATCCGGTCGTCGAATCGTTACGCGAATTGTCGGCCTCGCGCCGCGCCATCATCAGCGTGTTCGTGATGACGGCGACGATCATGCAGGTGCTCGACACCACCGTCGCCAATGTCTCGCTGCCCTACATGCAGGGGACGCTGTCGACCACCCAGGATCAGATCAACTGGGTGCTGACCTCGTATATCATCGCCTCGGCGATCATGACCTCGCCGGTGGGGTGGATGTCGGCGCGCTTCGGCCGCAAACGGCTCTACATCGTCTGCACCGCCGGCTTCACCGTCGCCTCGATGCTGTGCGGCGTCTCGCAAAACATCGAACAGATGGTGCTGTTCCGGCTGACCCAGGGCGCATTCGGCGCGGCGCTGGTGCCGCTCGCCCAGGCGGTGATGCTCGACGCCTACCCGACCGCCCAGCGCGCCGCGGCGATGGCGATCTGGGGCATGGGCATCATGCTCGGGCCGATCATGGGCCCGGTGCTCGGCGGCTATCTGACCGAGAACTATTCCTGGCGCTGGGTCTTCTACGTCAACGTGCCGTTCGGCCTCCTGACCGCGTTCGGGCTGTCGGTGTTCATGCCGGAGAGCCGCCTCCGCCGCGACCAACCGTTCGCTTGGTTCGGCTTCCTGTCGCTGTCGATCGGCGTCGGCGCGCTGCAGATGATGCTCGACCGCGGCCAGGACATCGGCTGGTTCGACTCAAGCGAGATCTGGGCCGAGGCGATCCTGTCGGTCGCCGGCTTTTATTTCTTCGTCGCCGACAGCGTCACCGCCGAACGCCCGTTCATCGAGATGCGCCTCTTCCGCGACCGCAACTTCTCGCTCGCGCTGGTGCTGATGTTCCTCAACGGCTTGGTGCTGATGTCGACGATGGCGCTGTTGACGCCGATGTTGCAGAACCTGCTCGGCTATCCGGTGCTGGCGAGCGGCTATTTGCTCGGCGCGCGCGGCATCGGCACCTTCGTGGCGATGAGCATCGTCGGCCGCCTGCTCGGCACGCGCGACGGGCGTCCATACATGCTGTTCGGCCTCGCGCTCGCCACGCTGGCGCAATGGGTGATGGCGGGCTGGAACGACAACGTCTCCGCCAGCGAGATCGCGTTCAACGGCATGTTGCAGGGCTTCGGCCTCGGCTTCGTCTTCACCCCGCTCAACACCATCGCGTTTTCGACCCTGCCCAAGGAGCTGCGCACCGAGGCGACCGGACTGTGGACGCTGGTGCGCAACATCGGCGCCTCGATCGGCATCTCGATTCTCATCGCCAGGCTGGTCAGCCGCACCGCCTATTTCCACAGCCAGCTCGCCGAGCACGTCACCCCGTTCAACGACGCCATGCGCCTGCCCGACGCGGCGGCGCTCGCCGACCACAGCCAGCGCGGCCTCGCCATCCTCGACGGGATCGTGACGCAGCAGGCGGCGGTGATGAGCTATTCGAACGACTTCTACGTGATGACGATCATCTCGCTGGTCGCCTTCCCGTTCGTGATGATGATGCGCCATACGAAACCAGCCGCCGCCCCGCCGAGCGAAGAGGAGGCGGCGGCTGCGCCAGCGGAGTGAACGCACGACCAACGGTCAAGCGACGATGGCGCGACCAGACCACGGCCAGGGGCGCCGGAAGCCCCGGTCGAGGTCCGCCACGCCGCCGGCGAATGTGTGGAAAACGCCTCAGAATAAATCGGAATTTAAATGATTACGCAGAATCTTCAGTCGCCTCCCCTTGCAGGGGGGAAACCGGCTTATTATAAGTCACCATATAATAAGCGAGACCGAAATTTGACCGCCGCCTCCCCCTCGCGCGAGTTCGCGTTCGCGCTACATGATGTTGCGCGCATGCTGCGCACCTATTCCGACCATCGCGCCCGCGAGGTGCACATGACGCGCGCCCAATGGGCCGTGCTCAGCAAGTTGAGGCGCAGCGAGGGCCTCAAGCAGCGTGAGCTGGCCGACATGCTCGACGTCGCGCCGATCACCCTGGCGCGGCTGGTCGACAAGCTGACGGCCTCGGGCCTGGTCGAACGGCGCGAGGACGCCGCGGACCGCCGCGCCAACCGCCTCTTTCTTACGCCGGACGCGGCGCCGGCGCTCAAGCGACTCGACATCCTCAGCGAAGACGTGCTCGGCCGCGCGTTGAGCGGCCTCGACGAAGCGACAATTACGAACCTGCGGACGAGTCTCGAGCGGATCCGCTCCAATCTCAAGCACGAACTGAGCTGCGGAGGCTGACCTGGTGTCGCAATCGTCAATGAGTTCCCGCGACAGGCCGAACGAACCGACCCCGCTCAACCGGGCGCCGGCGACTCCCGCGCGCCCCATCGATCCGGCCCCAGCCGCGCCCGTTTCGCCGTCCGCGCCGCCGCGCGAGGAGGCGCTCACCGCCCCTGCGCCGCGCAATCGCGCGGGTTTGAGCCGCTTCATGCTGCTGGTCGTCTTGCCGGCCGTGGCGGTCGTGCTCGGGACGATGTGGTGGCTTTCGGGCGGCCGCTACATCTCGACCGACAACGCCTATGTCGGCGCGGACAAGTCGCTGATCACGCCGCAAGTCACCGGCCCGATCGTCGCCGTTCACGTGCGCGAGGGCCAGCGGGTTGAAGCCGGCGCGCCGCTGTTCGACCTCGACTCGGCGCCCTACCAGACCGCGCTGACTCTGGCGCAAGGGCGGGTGGCGGCGGCCAAGGTCGAGTTCGTCAATCTGCAGGCCTCATTCGCCAGCAACGAGGACCAGATCCGGATGGGCGAGGAGGCGGTGCAACTGCGCCAGAAGGACTACGACCGCAAGTCCAATCTGCAGAGAACCGGCGCCGGCACGGCCGCGGATGTCGACACCTCGCGCGCCTCCCTCCTTATGTACCAGCAGATTCTCGCTTTCACGCGCTACATGCAGCAAACGACGACGGTCAAGCTCGGCGGCGGGCCAGAGGCGACGATCGACGCTTTCCCTGACTACATTCAGGCCAAGGCTGGGCTCGACGACGCCGAGCGCAATCTGGCCCGCACCCATATTGTCGCGCCAATCTCCGGCGTGGCGACGCAAGTCGACCAGATCGAGCTTGGCCGGGTCGCGCCGGCGGGCCAGGCCGTGTTCGCCATCGTCGAAGACCGCGGCCTGTGGGTCGACGCCAATCCGAAGGAGTCGGACCTCACTTACGTTCACGCCGGCCAGCCGGCGAGCGTGACGATCGACACCTTCCCCGGACGCGAGTTCAAGGGCCGGGTCTGCTCGATCGCGCCCGGCACCGGTTCGCAATTCTCGATCCTGCCGGCGCAGAACGCGAGCGGCAACTGGGTCAAGGTGGTGCAACGCGTGCCGTTGCGTTTCTGCTTCGACGCCGACGAGAACACCATCGGTCTGCGCGCCGGCATGAGCGCGAACGTCTCGATCGACACCGGGCGCTCGCGCTCGCTGGGCGAGCTGCTGATCTCGCCCTTCGTCTGGATCGAGTCCTGGTTCGTCTCGCCGTCGGCCGCCGAGACCGCCGCCCCATGAACCAGCAGACCGCCGATAACATGGCGCCGTTGACGCGCGCCATGCTGACGGTCTGCGTCATGATGGCGACCGTCATGCAGGCGCTCGACACGACGATCGCCAATGTCGCCCTGCCCTACATGCAGGGGTCGCTGTCGACCACCCAGGATCAGATCAACTGGGTGCTGACCTCCTATATCGTCGCCGCGGCGATCATGACCTCGCCGCTCGGCTGGCTGGCGACGCGCGTCGGCCGCAAAAAGCTGTTCATCGTCTGCACCGCCGGCTTCACCGTCGCCTCGATGCTGTGCGGGATCGCACAGAGCATCGAGGAGATGGTCGCCTTCCGCCTGTTGCAGGGCGTGTTCGGCGCTGCGCTGGTGCCGCTCAGCCAAGCGGTGATGCTCGACGCCTATCCGCCGGCCCGTCGCGGCTCGGCGATGGCGATCTGGGGCATGGGCGTGATGCTCGGGCCGATCATGGGCCCGACCCTCGGCGGCTGGCTGACCGAGTATTATTCGTGGCGCTGGGTGTTCTTCGTCAACCTGCCGTTCGGCATCCTGACCGTGCTCGGCCTCTCCGCCTTCATGAGCGAGAGCCCGGTCCGCCGCGACGTGCCGTTCTCGTGGTTCGGCTTCCTGTCGCTGTCGCTCGGCATCGGCGCGCTGCAGATGATGCTCGACCGCGGCCAGGATCTGGGCTGGTTCGGCTCCGGCGAAGTCGTCGCCGAAGCGATCCTCTCGGTCGTCGGCTTCTATTTCTTCCTCGTCGACTCGACGACGTCGAAGCGGCCGTTCGTCGCCGTGCGCATCTTCCGCGACTGGAACTTCTCGGTCGCGCTGGTCTTCATGTTCATCATCGGCATCATCCTGCTGGCGACGATGGCGCTGGTGACGCCGTTCATCCAGAACCTGCTCGGCTACCCGGTGCTGGCGAGCGGCTATTTGCTCGGCACACGCGGCGTCGGCACGTTCTTCGCGATGATGCTGGTCGGGCGGCTGCTCGGCAAATACGACGCGCGGATCCTGATCTTCATCGGTCTGGTCCTTTCGACCGCGTCGCTGTGGGTCATGGTCGGCTGGACCACCGACACCTCCGCCACCACGATCGCGATCTACTCGGTCATTCAGGGCGTCGGGCTCGGCTTCGTCTTCGTGCCGCTCAACACCATCGCCTTCGCCACCCTGCCCGGCGCCCTGCGCACCGAAGGCGCGGCGCTGTGGACACTGATTCGCAACATCGGCTCGTCGGTCGGCATTTCGATCGTCATCGCCCAGCTCACCAACATGGTGACGACTTACCACAGCCAGCTGGTCGAGCACGTCACGCCGTTCAACGACGCGATGCGCCTGCCGGACGCCGTGACGATCGCGGGACAGTCGCTCGGCACGCTGGCGCGGCTCGACGGCCTCGTCACCCAGCAGGCGGCGATCATCGCCTATTCCAACGACTTCCTGCTGATGACCTTCGTCTCGCTCTCGGCATTCCCGCTGCTCGCCTTGATCCGCGCGGCCAAAAGCGCGCCCGCGCCGAGCGGCCAGGGCCATTCGGCGGCGGCGGCGATGGAGTGAGGCGAGCGCCTCCCGCGCCTCACTGCATCATGTCGGCGAGCGCGCGGCGCATCGAATCGCTCGGCACGCCGAACAGGCCGCCGTAGGGCACGTCGAGATCGTGGATGACGAAGACCGCCGAGCTGACGGCGACGGCGCACATCACGACGACGATCACGTTGAGCGTGTTCGGCGGCGCGCGCAGACCGAAGCTGGCGAAAACGATCGCCAGCCAGAACACCAGCACCCAATAGAACGGCGTCGAGATCGACCCGTGCACGCCCTCGATCACCACCCAGCGGCTCTTGACCGCGTCGGAATAGTCGCTCGCGCAGGCGGCGGCTTGCGCGCGGTGGAAGGCGTCGCTCGGCTCGAGCCCGCGCACTGCGAGGCCTATGTCGTCCATGAGGTTGGCGAGCGTCGGATCCTCGCCGGTCTGGCGCATGTGGCTCGTGTCGGGAAAGGCGACGCCTTGCGGCGCCGGCTCGTCGGGCCAGGTCGAGGCGATGACGGCCGCGACATAGCCGCGCAATTGCGCGCGCGTCGACGCCGTCTCCGGTCCGTAGTCGCGCAGGCAACGGTCGAGCTGGGCGAGTTGGCCGGCGTAGAGCCCACGCGCCTGATAGGCGTTCTCGAACCCGGTCTTGACCGACGACGTCAGCAGGCCAAGCACGATCGCGGTGAAAGTCACCAGCAAGCCGAGCGCCAGATGGACGAGCTCGATCGAATCGGGCGTGCGATGCCGTTCGGGAAGGCGGCCATGAACAAAGAAGCCGAGCGCCGCGCTGGCGCACAGCGCGAAGAAGACCAGCAGCGGCGGCCACAGCTCGGACATGACCCAGACTTCACCGGACGCGCCACCCCCGTCAATGGCGCGCTGCGCCGCGAGGGTTAAGCGGAGCCACGCGCTGAAAGAAAGGCGCGCATGTGGAAAGCCGCCTCGGCCGGCTCATGGGCCCAATCGGCGCCGACCGGACAGGCGCGTCGGGCAAGACAGGCGCCCGCCATGCAGGCGCGGCCGGCCGGACGACCGAGATGGGCCGCGCAGGCGGCGACGTCGTAGCCGGCGCCGGTGAAGGCGCCGACCGGACAGGCGGAGAGGCACGGCCGCGCGACGCAGGTCTCGCAGGCACTCGCCGCGGCGCGGAACGGCGGGACCGCGAGGCGTTCGGCGAAGGCGAGCGCGCCGCGATAGCCGCGCCACAAGCCCTCGGTCGGATGGATCAGCAGGCCGAGCGGCGAGACGTGCATCGGCTCGGCGCGCATCGCCCACCGCTGAAACGGCCAGTGCGGCGGACCGTCGAACGGGTAGAGCGCACGCGCGCCGAGTTCCGTCGCCAGCGCGCCGACGACGCGCCGGCTCCAGCGGTCGAGCGGATCGGCGCCGCGGTCCTCGGCCTCCGGCGAGCCGGAGAACGCCGCCCAACCGCGCCGACCGGCGAGGCCGACGAGCGCGATCGTCGCGACGTCGGCCAACTCGCCCTGACGTTCGTCGTCTTGGAGCGCGAAGGCGCCGTGCGCGGCGAGGCCGCGCCGTTCGATCGTTTTCACGATCGGCGCCCAGGCGAGCATCCGCCCTCCCCGTTCGCCCGCGCCGTCAGCTGAGGACGCGCTGCAACAGAACCGCGTCGCTGCGGCGATAGCCGAGCGACTCGTAGAAGCCGAGCACCGCGGCGTTTTCGGCGCGCACCAGCAGGTTGAGCTTGGGCGCGTCGCGCTCTGCGAGCCAGTCTTCCGCCGCCTTCACCATGCGCGCGCCGATCCCCCGGCGCTGCAGATCGCGCGCCACGGCGAGATAGTAGATCCAGCCGCGATGGCCGTCCCAGCCGACCATCACCGTCGCCGCCAGGCGCGCGCCCGCGTGGGCGGCGAGGATCGTCGAGTTCGGCCCGACCAGCGCGAGGCGAATATCGGCGTGCGGGTCGTTCCACGGCCGCCACAGACCCGCCTCTCGCCACAGGGCGACGGAGGCTTCGATTTCGCTCTCGGCGAGCGAGTCGATGACGAGATCCACGACTTCCATCGCCCTCACCAACGGATCAGCGCCGCGCCCCAGGTGAAGCCGCCGCCCATCGCTTCGATCATCACCAAGTCGCCCTTCTTGATTCGCCCGTCCTTGACCGCAACGTCGAGCGCGAGCGGGATCGAGGCGGCCGACGTGTTGCCATGGCGGTCGACGGTGACGACGACCTTCTCGCGCGCCAGCCCGAGCTTGTCGGCGGAGGCGTCGATGATGCGGCGGTTGGCCTGATGCGGCACGAACCAGTCGATGTCGGCGGCGGTGACGCCGGCGTCGTCGAAGCAGGCCTTGATGACGTCGGTCACCATGCCGACCGCGTGCTTGAACACCTCGCGGCCTTCCATGCGCAGATGGCCGACCGTCTGGGTCGTCGACGGGCCGCCGTCGACATAAAGCTTCTCGCGATGACGGCCGTCCGAGCGCAGCTGAGTCGAGATGATTCCCGGCGACGTCAGCTTGCCGTCGCTCGAGCCCGCCTCGAGCACGATCGCCCCCGCCCCGTCGCCGAACAGCACGCAGGTCGTGCGGTCGGTCCAGTCGAGCAGGCGCGAGAAGGTCTCGGCGCCGATCACCAGCGCGCGCTTGTGCGAGCCGGAGACGAGAAACTTGTCGGCCGTCGCGACGGCGAAGACGAAGCCGGAGCAGACCGCCTGCAGATCGAAGGCGACGCCGTGTCTGATCCCGAGCGCCGCCTGCACCTGGGTCGCCACCGCCGGAAACGTGTAGTCGGGCGAAGAGGTGGCGACGACGATGAGGTCGATGTCGGCGGGCTTCAGCCCGGCGTCGGCGAGCGCCGCCTCGGCGGCGCGCGTCGCCAGCGTCGACGTCGTCTCGCCGTCGCCGGCGACGTGGCGCTGGCGGATGCCGGTTCGCTGCACGATCCACTCGTCGGTGGTGTCGACGATCGTCGCCATTTCGGCGTTGGCGATCACCCGCGGCGGCAGGCAGGCGCCGACGCCACGCACGGTTGAACGAAGTCTGGCAGCATTCATGAAGGAAAGGTCCCTAAGCGGGAAGGCGTTTCAGGTGACGGCCGGCGCGACGGTCGGGGCGCGCGCTTCGTTGGCCTGGGCGATCATGTCGCGGATCTTGCCGAGCAGCTCCTGGCGGACCATGTCGTAGCCGACTTCGATCGCGCCGGCGACACCCTCCGCGTCCGCCCCGCCGTGGCTCTTGATCACGACGCCGTCGAGACCGAGGAAGACCCCGCCGTTGACCCGCCCGGGGTCCATCTTGTCGCGCAGCGCGCGAAACGCGTCGCGGGCGAGCAGATAGCCGAGGCGCGACATCCAGCTGTGGTTCATCGCGTCGCGCATCCATTGCGAGATCTGCTTGGCGGTGCCTTCGGCGGTCTTGAGCGCGATGTTGCCGGTGAAGCCCTCGGTGACGAAGACGTCGACCGCGCCCTTGCCGAGGTCGTCGCCCTCGACGAAACCGTGATAACGCAAGTTGGGCAAGGCGGTTTCGCGCAGCACGCGGCCCGCCGCCTTGACCTCCTCGATGCCCTTGATCTCTTCGACGCCGACGTTGAGCAGGCCGACGGTTGGGCTGTCGATGTCGAAGACGATGCGCGCCATCGCCGCGCCCATGATCGCCAGGTCGATCAAGTGCTCAGCGTCGGCGCCGATCGTCGCGCCGACGTCGAGGACGATCGATTCGCCGCGCAAGGTCGGCCACATCGCGGCGATCGCCGGGCGCTCGATCTGCGCCATGGTGCGCAGGCAAACCTTGGCCATCGCCATCAGCGCGCCGGTGTTGCCGGCCGAAACGGCGCAGTCGGCCTCGCCCTTCTTCACCGCCTCGATCGCCTGCCACATCGACGACGTGCGCCGGCCGGCGCGCAAGGCCTGGCTCGGCTTGTCGGTCATTTTGACCGCGACGTCGCAATGACGCAGGCGCGATTTGCTTTTCAGGGCCGGATACCCCGCCAGCAGCGGCGCCATCGCCGGCTCGTCGCCGAACAGAAGGAACTCGACGTCCGGCCTCCGCTCGAGGGCGATGGCCGCCGCCTTGAGCACGACTGGCGGCCCGTGATCGCCGCCCATCACGTCGAGCGCTATGCGGATATCCCTTTTCATACCCTTTTTCTGTCCCGCGGGGGTCCGGCGCCCCGCCGGCGCGCGGCACAATAACGTCTTCGCGCCGCAAGGCAAATTTTCTTGCGCCGTCTACGCCCTTGCCATGGGCGCGCCGCTCGGCCGAAGATGAGGTCCGCGGCTCCATGCGCGCCGGGGTCGAGGCGTCGGCGCCGCGCCGCCAACAGGGAGGCGAACGGCATGGGCGGCTTTGCGGATTTTGCGCGCTTCGACGGCCTCGGGCTCGCCGAGCTGGTGCGCCGCGGCGAGGTCGCGCCGATCGAGCTCGTCGAAGAGGCGATCGCCCGGATCGAGGCGCGCAATCCGGCGCTCAGCGCCGTGGTCTACAAGCTCTACGACAGCGCCCGCGCCGCGGCGCGCGGCCCGCTCTCCGGCCCGTTGGCCGGCGTGCCGTTCCTGCTCAAGGATCTTGGCGCGACGCTCGCCGGGACGCCGACCAGCGAGGGCAACCGCCGCCTTGCCGAAATTCCGCGCGAGGCCGACAGCGAGCTCGTCGTCCGCTATCGCAAGGCAGGGCTGATCTTCGTCGCCAAGACCAACACGCCCGAGTTCGGCCTTGCTCCCGTCACCGAGCCTGAAGCATTCGGAATCTGCCGCAATCCCTGGGATGTGAGCCGCACGCCGGGCGGCTCGAGCGGCGGCTCCGGCGCGGCGGTGGCGGCGCGCATGGCGCCCTTCGCCCACGCTTCCGACGGCGGCGGCTCGATCCGCATTCCCGCTTCGTGCTGCGGCCTGGTCGGCCTCAAGCCGACGCGCGGGCGCACGCCGACCGGCCCGGTCGAGGGCGAAGCGTGGCGCGGCTTCACGATCGGCAACGCGCTGACGCGTTCCGTCCGCGATTGCGCGGCCCTGCTCGACGCCGTCCAGGGCGCCGACGCCGGCGCGCCTTACGAAATCAAGCCGCCGGCGCGACCCTATCTCGACGAAGTCGGCGCGCCGCCCGGCCGGCTGCGCATCGCCTTCACCGTCGCGCCGATGCTCACCGATGCGATTCATCCCGATTGCGTCGCCGGCGTCCAGGCGACCGCGGCGCTGCTCGCCGAACTCGGCCACGAGGTCGTCGAAGCGCAGCCGCCGCTCGACCGCGAACCCTGGCTCGACGCGTTCGTGAAGATCGTCGCCGCCGAGACTTGCGTCGACATCGAGCGGGCGCAGCAACTGGTCGGCCGTAAGCTCGGCGCCGGCGATTTCGAGATCGCCACCTGGGTGGTCGGTTCGCTCGGCCGCTCGTTCAGCGCCGCCGAGTACGCCGCCGCGGCGCGCTTCGCGCAGCGCTGGTCGCGGCAGGCCGGCGCGTTCTTCAGCGGATACGATGTTCTACTGACGCCGACTCTGGCGCAGCCGCCGCTGCCGCACGGCGCGCTGAAGCCGACGCCGGCTGAGGCCGCGATTCTGCAGGCGGTCGGCCGCCTCGACGCCGGCTGGTTCATGCGCATAACCGGGCTGGCGCGCGAATTGTTGAAGAAGCCGCTGACCTTTATTCCTTATACGCCGCTGTTCAACGTCACCGGCCAGCCGGCGATGTCGCTGCCGCTGCACTGGACCGAGTCCGGCCTGCCGATCGGCATGCAGTTCGTCGCGCGGATGGGCGACGAGGCGACCCTGTTCCGCCTCGCCGGCCAGCTCGAGCAGGCGCGGCCGTGGTTCGACCGCGCGCCGCCGGGCTATTGAGCGGCTCTTGTCGACGCGCTCGGCGAGCGCGTCTGCGCGGCCGGCGGCCGCGCCTACAAGCGCTGCGCGTCAGCGTTTCTTCTTCGGCTCGGCGAGCGGGGCGAACGGCGAATCCTGGCCGCCCTGCGGCTCGGGCGGATCGAACGCGACGCCGGGCTTGCGCGGATAAGGATCGAGGCCGAGCGCAAAGAACTCGGCCGCCAGCGCGCCGAGGTCGATTCTGCCGTCGACGATCGGATCGGGGGGATCCTCGCCGCCGACCTCGACCGTTTCGGCGTCGTCTTCTCTCGCGCGCCGGACCGTCTCGGCCGCTTCAGCCGGCGCGAAACGCACATCGACCGGCTCGTCGACCGTCGCCGCGAACGGCTCGAGGCTGACGACGCAGACCTGGGTGACTTCGGCGTGGACGTCGCCGGTCACGCGCGCGCCGCCGCGGCCGCTACGCCGCACCGTGAAGTTCGCCGTCACGCTGGCGATCGCCGGCAGGCGGTTGATCGCGGCGAGCGCCGCGCATTCCTCGGGGCTGGCCTCGATCGTCTGGGTCAGGCCGTCGGCCGGCAGCGCGTCGATCCTGACCCGGCGGCTAAGCGGCGGCGCGTCGCTCATCGGGCTTCTCCTTCAACGGCGGGCAAGCGGAAGCGCCCGGCGGCGAAATCCTCGTAGCGTGTCCGGTCGAGCGCCGCTGCGGCGGCGGCGACGCGGCGAGCGAGGCCGCTCACCCCGGGCGGCGCGGCCGACGCGCCATAGACATTTCGCGCCAGAGCCGCGGCCAACGCCGCTTCGTCGCCGGAATCAAGAGCGGCGGCATAGGCCCGGCTGCGCCCGGCGAAGTCGCCGGCCATCGTCTTGATCCGCCGCGCGACGCCAGCGTCGCCGATCGCCATCTCGCGCAGCGCGTCCTCGAAACCGCGAAAGACGCGGTCGACCAGCTCCTGCGCCATATCCGCCCCTTGCGGACCGAGGGCGAGAAGCCGACGCACCACCAGCGCCGCATGCAGCACCACCATCTCGAAGCGGCCTTCGATCGTGTCGGCGACCCCAGCTTCCTGGTAAAGTGCAGGCGTGCGCGCCGCGGCCACGATCTCGCCGTGAATCTGGTCGATCAGGAAGCGGTTGGCGCGCCGGGCGCGCCAGTGGGCAAAGAACATGCGGCGCCTTGCTTTTGGTCGGCGCGTCGGGTTAGGCATCGCCGGACGATCTGGCAAGCGAAAAGCTGCGGAGGGGAAAGCCATCATGCGGCCGAACATCAAGGTCAGCGCCCCTCGCCTGTTGGCGGCGGCCGGAGCGCTTGCGCTCGCGGCGGCCTTGAGCGGCTGCCTCGGCTACGACGGCGACTTCGATCGCGGCTATCAGGTCGACCAGCAGACGCTCGATCAGGTCCAGGTCGGCAAGACCGACAAGCCGCAGGCGCTGGCGCTGATGGGCACGCCGTCGACGACCTCGACCGTCGGCGGCGACGCCTGGTACTACATCGGTCAGAAAATGTCGCGCGCGCTCGCCTTCATGCCGGCCAAGATGACCGACCAGACCGTGCTGGCGATTTATTTCGACAAGGGCGGGAAGGTCGCGCGAATCGCCAATTACGGCATGAAGGACGGCGAGGTGTTCGACTTCGTTTCGCGCACGACGCCGACCGGCGGCGCGGAGCCGGACTTCCTGCGCAACATGATGACCGGCCTGTTCCGCTTCAGCTGAGCGACGGCTTACGGACGCGCGCGGCGGGCGCGTCTCTCTTCACCGACAAGGAAAGCGCGGCCGGCGGCCGCGCTTTTCGTCGGACGGGTCAGGCGGCGCTGGCCGGCGCTGTCGCCGCCGCCTCGAGCGCCACTGCGGTCGACTGGACGATCGCGGCGTAGCGCAGCGCGGCGTGGATCTGATCGGCCGGAACGCCGCCGTCGCGAAGAACCTTCTCATGCGAATCGATGCAGGCGCCGCAGCCGTTGATCGCCGACGCCGCCAGGCACCACAGCTCGAAATCGAGCTTCGGCGCGCCGGGGTTGGCGATGACGTTCATCCGCAACCGCGCCGGCATCTTCGCGTATTCCTTGTTGGAGGCGAGATGCACGGCGCGATAGTAGACGTTGTTCATCGCCATCACCGTCGCCGCGGCGCGCGCCGCCTGCTGGACCTCCTCCGGCAGGCGGGCGGCCGCTTCGGCGGCGAAGGCGTCGCGCACTTCGGCGTTGCGCGTGGCGATGGCGCAGGCGAACAGCAGGCCCCACTTGGTCGGCTCGGCCAGAATCTCCTCGCTGGCGAGAGCGGAGAGATTGAGCCGCGCGTCGCGGAACGCTTCCGGCAGTCGCGCCTTGAGCGCGTCGATCGACATCGGCTCAGGCTGCGTTCAGCGTCGCGCCGCCAACCTCGCGGCCGCAGGCGCACAGCTCGTCGGTCTGCAGCGCGTCGAGCACGCGCAGCGTGTCCTTGGGGGCGCGGCCGACGTTGAGATTGGTGGCGTAAACGTGCTGGACGACGTTGCTCGGATCGACGACGACGGTGACGCGATAGGCGACCCCGTCAGGCGAACGCACGCCGAGACCGTCGACCAGCGAGCCGTTGCTGTCGGCGAACTGCCACATCGGCAGCTTGTGCAGATCCTTGTGGTCGCGCCGCCAGGCGAGCTTGACGTGCTCGTTGTCGGTCGAGCCGCCGAGCACGACCGCGTCGCGATCGGCAAATTCGGAACCGAGCCGCGCGAATTCGGCGATCTCGGTCGGGCAGACGAAGGTGAAGTCCTTGGGATAGAAGAAGATGACTTTCCACTTGCCGGGGAAGCTCGCTTCCGTCAGCGTTTCGAACGCGCTTTGTCCGTTCTCCTCGTGGAAATGGAACTTCGGCTTCACGCCGACGACCGAAAATGCGGGAAGCTTTTCGCCAATGCCGATCATCATGCTCTCCTGAAAATCGTCCGGATCAGGTCCGCTACGACTTAGAACGGTTCTAAGACCTCAGCCGCGGTCCGCAATGCGGCCATTCGCCGCGTTGACGCCATTGCTGCAGCGCGCGCGCCAAACGAAAAGGGCGGGGTTTCCCCCGCCCTGATCTGTCTGTGACGCGCCGCTTTGGCGGCGGCGCGTGGAGATCCGCCCGTCAGTGGTGGGCGAGGATCGCGAGCAGCAACAACGCGACGATGTTGATGATCTTGATCAGCGGGTTGACCGCCGGGCCGGCGGTGTCCTTGTAGGGGTCGCCGACGGTGTCGCCGGTCACCGACGCCTTGTGCGCGTCGGAACCCTTCAAGTGCTTGACGCCGTCCTTGTCGACGAAGCCGTCCTCGAAGCTCTTCTTGGCGTTGTCCCACGCGCCGCCGCCCGAGGTCATCGAGATGGCGACGAACAGGCCGTTGACGATGACGCCGAGCAGCGAGGCGCCGAGCGCGGCGAAGGCCGAAGCCTTGGAGCCGGAGATCAGCAGCACGCCGAAGTAGACGACGAACGGCGCCAGCACCGGCAGCAGCGAGGGGATGATCATTTCCCGGATCGCCGCCTTGGTCAGCATGTCGACCGCGCGGCCGTAGTCGGGCTTCTGCGTGCCCTGCATGATGCCGGGCATTTCCTTGAACTGCCGGCGAACCTCCATCACCACCGAGCCCGCCGCCCGGCCGACGGCGGTCATCGCGATGCCGCCGAACAGGTAGGGGATGAGACCGCCGAAGATCAGGCCGGCGACGACAAACGGGTTGGCGAGGCTGAAATCGACCGTGCCAACGCCCTGGAAGTAAGGCACCCCGGTATCGACGAAATGCTTGATGTCGTTGGTGTAGGCCGCGAACAGCACCAGCGCGCCGAGGCCCGCCGAGCCGATTGCGTAACCCTTGGTGACCGCCTTGGTGGTGTTGCCAACCGCGTCGAGCGCGTCGGTCGAATGACGCACCTCCTTGGGCAGGCCCGCCATTTCGGCGATGCCGCCGGCGTTGTCGGTGACCGGGCCGAAGGCGTCGAGCGCGACGATCATGCCGGCGAGGCCGAGCATCGTCGTCACCGCGATCGCCGTGCCGAACAGGCCGGCGAGTTCGAAGGTGGCGATGATGGCGGCGACGATGACGATCGCCGGCAGCGCCGTCGATTCCAGCGACACCGCAAGACCCTGGATGACGTTGGTGCCGTGACCGGTGACCGACGCCTGGGCGATCGAAACCACCGGGCGCTTGCCCGAGCCGGTGTAGTACTCGGTGATGACGACGATCAGGCCGGTGACAATGAGACCGATCAGGCCGCAGACGAACAGCGCCCAGCCGAAGACCGTCTGACCGGCGATGACGCCGATCGAGCCCCAACCGACAACGAGCTGGGTGGCGATCGCCAGACCGACGATCGACAGCAAGCCGGTGGCGATGAGACCCTTATAGAGAGCGCCCATGATCGAGTTGTTGGCGCCAAGCTTGACGAAGAACGTGCCGATGATCGAGGTGATGATGCACACGCCGCAGATCGCCAGCGGATAGAGCATCGTCTGCGCGAGGTTGGGAGCTCCGGCGAAGAAGATCGAGGCGAGCACCATCGTCGCCACGACCGTCACCGCATAGGTCTCGAACAGGTCGGCGGCCATGCCGGCGCAGTCGCCGACGTTGTCGCCGACGTTGTCGGCGATCGTCGCCGGGTTGCGCGGATCGTCCTCGGGAATGCCGGCTTCAACTTTGCCGACCAGGTCGGCGCCGACGTCGGCCCCCTTGGTGAAGATGCCGCCGCCGAGACGGGCGAAGATCGAGATCAGCGAGGCGCCGAAGCCGAGCGCCACCAGCGCGTCGATCACGGTGCGATCGGACACCGCGTAGCCGAGCGGACCGGTGAGCACCCAGTAGTAGACGGAGACGCCGAGCAGCGCGAGACCAGCCACCAGAAGTCCGGTCACCGAGCCGGCCTTGTAGGCGACGTCGAGGCCGGCGGCGAGCGACTGGGTCGCCGCCTGGGCCGTGCGCACGTTGGCCCGCACCGAGACGTTCATGCCAATGAAGCCCGCCGCGCCGGAGAGGATCGCGCCGATCAGGAAGCCGATCGCCACCGTCCACGACAACAGCAGGCCGAGGGCGATGAAGACGACCACGCCGACCGCGGCGATGGTGGCGTACTGGCGCTTCAGATAGGCTTGCGCGCCTTCGCGCACCGCGGCGGAGATTTCCTGCATCCGCGCCGAGCCGCTATCGGCGGCCATCAACTTCGTGACGGTGTAACCGCCGTAGACAAGCGACAACGCGCCGCAAAGTATAATAAGAATTAGACCCAAGGCCATGGCGTCCCCCAGGGAACGGAATCGCGGCGTTAAGCGCCGCCCGCTTCAGACGAGGCGGCGTATGCCAGAATCCCAACCCACAAACAATGCGCAGGCTCAAATGCGACCGCTTGTTGCGTTGCGATAAAATGTGACGAAACTGCCGGCCAATTCGTGGCCTAGCCGACGAAACCGCCGCTTGAGCGGAGCGTGGAGCGCCCGCCGCGGTCCGCGCTAATTCGCCGCAGTCCGCGCCCCATGTCGAATGCAGCGGGGACTCACTGCGCGTCGGACTCGGCCAGCCGGTCGGCGAAGAAGGCGATCGTCTTGGCGTAGACCGGCGCGGCGTTCCATTCGAGCAGCGCGGCGAAATTGGGCTCGCCCTCGTGGAAGCCCTGGCCGCGCTTCCAGCCCTTGTTCTTGAGGAAATTGGCGGTCGAAGCGAGCGCGTCCTCGGCGTTGCCGACCAGATCGGCGATCACGCCGCCGTCGGCGCTGGTCGCGTATTTGAGATAGGTCGAAGGCATGAATTGCGTTTGGCCGATCTCGCCCGCCCAGGCGCCGTGCATCTCCTCCGGCTGCATGTCGCCGCGCGCGACGAGCTTCAAGGCGTCGACGAGTTCTTCGCGGAACTGGTCGGCGCGGCGGCAATCGTAGGCGAGCGTCGCCAGCGCGTTGAATGTCGGATAATTGCCGACGCCGGCGCCGAACTCGGATTCGAGCCCCCAGATCGCCACCAGCACCGGGCCGGGCACGCCGAAGCGCTTCTCGATCTTTTCCAGCGGCTCGGCGTAGGCGACCAGCATCTGCCGCCCCTTGCGCACGCGATAGGCGGTGACGCGCTTGGCGACGAATTTGTCGAAGTCCTGCCCGAACGAACCTTGGCGCCGGTCGTGGGCGATGACGTCAGGATCGTAGGCGACGTCGCTCAGCGCCGAGTCGATGACCGCCGGCGGCAGGCCGTCAATCTCCGCTTGCTGTTTGAAGCCCTGGAGCCAGGCGGAGAAGCCGTCCGGCGTCACGCCGCAATCGGCGGGCGGCGCGGCCAACTTTGCGGCGACCGGCGCCGGCGGCGGCGGCGCGGCGACCGGCGAAGCGAATGGAGCGGCGATCGGCTGGGAAGACGGCGCGGCGAGCAAGTCCTGGCTGGCGAGCGCCAGCGCTGCGCCCGCCATCGCGGCGCGCGCGAAGGCCCGAAGACCCCGGGCGGCGATATCGGCCTCTTTCTTCATCGGCGAACTCCGGCCTCCTCCAAGCAAACTCTCGGCCAAATGTCGGCCAAAGCCAATGTTGAAGACGTCGCCGCAAAATAATGGCCGAAGCTTGGCGGGCGCCGCGCCAGCCAGGCTCAGGCCCGCGCCGCGCGCGTCGCGGCGGCGAGCGTGTTGGCCATCAGCATCGCGACCGTCATCCGGCCGACGCCGCCGGGAACCGGCGTGATCGCGCCGGCGCGCGCCGCGGCTTCGGCATAGGCGACGTCGCCGACCAGTCGCGTCTTGCCTTCGCCCTTTTCGGGCGCGGCGACGCGATTGACGCCGACGTCGATGACGATCGCGCCCGGCTTGATCCAATCGCCGCGCACCATCTCCGGTCTGCCGACCGCCGCCACCAGCACATCGGCGCGGCGCGCGACCGCCGCCAACTCGCGCGTGCGCGAGTGCGCGATCGTCACCGTGCAATTGCGGGCGAGCAGCAGTTGCGCGATCGGCTTGCCGACCAGATTCGAGCGGCCGACGACGACCGCTTCGAGCCCGTCGAGCTTGCGGCCGAGCGCCTCGCACGCCTTGTCGATCATCGCCATCGCGCCGGCCGGCGTGCAGGGAACGATCGCGCGCTCGAGCGCGCCGGTCGCAAGCAGCCCGGCGTTGACCGGATGCAGGCCGTCGACGTCCTTCTCCGGCGCGATCGCTTCGACCGCGCGCGCCGCCGACAGGCCGGCGGGCAACGGCAGTTGCACCAGCACGCCGTGGATCGCCGGGTCGGCGTTGAGCTTGGCGATCAACCCAAGCAGCTCGGCCTCGCTCGTCTCGGCCGGCAGCGTGCGCTGGAGGGAATGGAAGCCGCAGGCGAGCGCGGCGCGACCCTTGGCGGCGACGTAGGTCTGGCTCGCCGGATCGTCGCCGACCAGGACCACCGCGAGGCCCGGCTTGACGCCGCGCGCTTCGAGCCCCCGCGCCCCCTCGGCGACGCGCGCCAGCACGCCGTCGGCGATGGCTTTGCCGTCGAGCACGAAAGCGGAGGAAGCGGTCATCATGTCTCCTGCGACGCGGCCGGTCCGCGCTCATTGCCCTCTCGCGGCGCGAATCTCAAGCGGCGAAATAGCGGTAGACCGCCTGATGGCGCGCGCGCGCGCCGGGCGCGAGCGAACGCATCGCCGGCTTTTCGAACAGGTCGCCGGCGAAGCCCTCGGGATCGCTGTAGCCGGTCCAGGCTTCGAGACAGAGAAACGGCGCGCCGGGCCGCGTCCACAGCGCGGCACGGCCGAAGCCGGCGAAATCCATTGCGATCGCCGAGCCGTCGGCCTGTTCAAATCGCAGCGAGCGGCTCGCCGGATCGAGGAAGCACAAGGCGTCGCTGGCGAAGAGGCCGTCGTCCAGCGGCAGCGCCTTGCCCTCGAGCGGAATCGCGCGCCTCTGGGCGCTGATCAGGCCGCCCGGCGCGAGCGCCGGCACGAGCGCGGGCTCGTCCTGCTCGAAGCGGACGCGCGCGCCGGCGCGCCCGGCGCCGGCGAACGGCCATCGGAAGCCGGGATGGAGGCCGCAGGCGTAGGGCGCCGGCGCGTCGCCGGGATTGGCGACTTCGAGCGTGATCTCCAGCGCCGCACCGGCAAGGCGATACTCGACTGCGAATGCGAATGCGAATGGGTAGAGCGCGCGCGTCCGGGCGTTGTCGCGCAGCGTCAGTCGGGCGAAAGCGCCGGCCGCCGTCTCGACGGCGAAGTCCTGATCGGAGGCGAAGCCGTGCAGGCGCAGCGGATAGCGCTGGCCGCCGACCCGCGCCCCGTCGCGCGTCCAGCCGACCACCGGATAGAGGATCGGGCTGATCTGATCCCAGATCGCCGGATCGCTCGGCCACAGCAATTCGACGCCGCCGACGCTCCACGCGATCGCTTCCGCGCCGCGGCGCGCGATCGCAAGCCGCGCCTCGCCCGCGGCAAGCGCAATCGCCGCTTCCGTCATGGCGCGAGCCCTGGAATCGCGGCGACGGCGACCAGCGAATCTTTGAGGCCCGGCGCGCAGGCGACGATCGGCGCGCCGCGTCGCAGACCATCGCCGGCGAGGAAAGTCCGGCGGCGACGTAAGCGAGCGCGAGCGCGCCCGAGCCGCCGCGCGTCACCGCCGCGCCGGACGCCACGACCCGGCCTATCAGTCCGAGAAAGGCGTCAGCGCCCGAGCGCATGTTCCAGCCGACCTCGACGCCCGCCGTCTTGAGATCGGCGACGGCGGAAGCGCGGATCGTCGCGCCGTTGAGCGTCGCCCCGCCGCCGCGGCGGGCGGCGAACAATTCGTCGACCATCGGATCGTAGATCACGCCGACCTCGGCCTGGCGGTCGAGCACGGCGGCGATCGAGACGCAAAAATGCGGCGCGCCGCGAGCAAAATTCGACGTGCCGTCGATCGGATCGACCACCCAGATCGGCGCGCCGGCCTTGCCGACCCGCCCTTCGCCCTCCTCGCCGATGAAGCCGTCTTCAGGAAAGGTCGCGTGCAGGCGCGTGGCGATGAAGCGTTCGATCTCGCCGTCGACCTCGGTCAGATAGTCCTGCGGTCCCTTGAAGCCGACGGTGAACGACGAGCGGTCGAGAAAGCGACGCTTGGCGTTCTGGCCGGCTTCGCGCGCCAGCGCGCAGGCGACGAGCAAGCGGTGGACGAAAGCGGACGCTTCGACGGTCAAGCTCTGGCTCCTGGATTCAAAAGTGGCTGAACGAGCCGCGCCCGAACTTGAACGGGCGCCCCTCGTGATCGACGAAGCGCGGCGCTGCGGCGCCGGCGACCGCTTCGCCGATCGGCGTGACGGCGACGCCGGCCTCGGCGGCGGCCGCCTCGAATGCGGCGGCCGCGGACGCGGGCGTCGCGACAATGAGTTCGTAATCGTCGCCGCCGCTGGCGGCGACTGGAAACAGGCTCGGATCGGCGCCGATCGCCGCGCTGGCGGCGGGCGACAGCGGCAACCGGCTCATCTCGATCGTCGCGGTGACGCCGCTCACCCTGAGCATCTTGGTCAGGTCGCCAACGAAGCCGTCGGAAATGTCCATCCCAGCGCTGGCGAAGCGGGCGATCGCGGGCGCCAGAGCCAGCCGCGGCTGCGGCAGAAGGTAACGGTCGAGCAATTGCAGGCGGTCGGCGTCGGCGAGCGCCGGCCCCTGCCCGAGCCGCAGGCGCAGGCCGAGCGCGGAATCGCCGACCGTGCCGGTGACGTAAAGCCGGTCGCCGGAGCGCACGCCGCCGCGCGCGGCGAAGCGGCCGGGCTCAACCGCGCCGATGGCGGTGATCGCCAGCGTCAGCGGCCCCGGCGTCCTGACGGTGTCGCCGCCGATTAGCGGACAGCGATAGGCCGCCGCGTCGTCGCCGAGCCCGGCGGCGAAGCCGGCGAGCCAGTCCGCCGTCCAGTCGCCGGGCAGCGCCAGATTGAGCGCGAAGCCGATCGGCTCGGCGCCCTTGGCGGCGAGGTCGGACAGATTGACCCTCAGCGCCTTGCGCGCGATCGCGCCGGGCGGATCGTCGGCGAAGAAATGGACGCCGGCGACCAGGGCGTCGGTGGTGACGACGAGATCGCGCCCCGCCGGCGGCTTCAGCAGCGCGACGTCGTCCTTCAGCCCGAGCCCGGCCGGGCCGGCGAGCGGCGCGAAATAGCGCGCGATCAGTTCGTCTTCGCCGGGGCGGTCGGTCACGTGCGGAGGTCCTGGCGCCAAGCGTTGTCGCCGCCTTCCGCGCCCGGCAGTCGCACTTCGCTGAATCGTGAACGGCTCAGGTTTCCCTGAGCGACCAGGCGCCCCCGCACGACGAGCGCGCGCACGCGAGCCACGACGACATCGAGCTGTTCGTCCGACGGATCGAGGCCGCGTTCCTGCATTGTCTCAGCGGCGATCCTCGCCACCTTCAGCCAACGTTCGCCAGCATGCGACAAGATCGTCGCGTCGAGTTCGTCGACGTCCATGCGCAATCTCCCACGCGTTGGAAGGCCCGCCGGCGCAGGTCGACCCCAGTGTGACTCTCGCGCGGTTGATTGGGCAAGGGGCCGGCTCGTCCGGTTGCATAACCGCCTGTGGCCTCCTAAACAACCCGCGCCAGCGGCCGAGGAGCCAAAAGGTGACCGACGCGTTCAACCCCCGTTCCGATTTCCTGCGCGTGCTGATCGAGCGCGGCTACCTCCACCAGTGCTCGGACTTCGCCGGCCTCGACGCGAAAGCGCTGAGCGGATCGCTGGTCGCCTATATCGGCTTCGACTGCACCGCGCCGTCGCTCCACGTCGGCTCGCTGCTGCAGATCATG
>NZ_JBEKVH010000009.1:0-45292 GCF_049514155.1 Roseiarcus sp.
CCGACCGAAATCGTCAGCGCCATCAGCGACAGATTGTCGAGGCTGTAGCCGGCGACCCACATCAGCGCGCAGGCGCCGAGCAGCGCCAGCGGCACCGCGACGCTCGGGATGATCGTCGCCCACAGGCTGCGCAAGAAGACGAAGATCACCATCACCACCAGCGCGACGGTGAGCAGCAGCGTGAACTGCACGTCCTGAACCGAGGCGCGGATCGTCTGCGTGCGGTCGCTCAAGGTGAAGATGTCGATCGAGGGCGGCATCGAGGCCTTGATGCGCGGCAGCTCGGCCATGATCTGGTTGACGATGTCGATGACGTTGGCGCCCGGCTGCTTGAAGATGACGAGGAAGACGCTGCGCTTGCCGTCGGCCCAGGCGGCCTGAGTCGTGTCCTGCGGGCCGGTCACCGCCTGGCCGATATCGCGCACCCGCAGCGGCGCGCCGTTGCGGTAGGCGACGATGACGTCGTTCCAATCCGACGACCGGACGAGCTGATCGTTGGTGTAGATCGTGAAGGCGCTCGCCCCGCCGTTGATCGTGCCCTTGGGCTCGGCCAGCGTCGTAACCGAGAGCGGCGTGCGCACATCCTCGAGCGAAAGCCCTTTGGCGACGAGCTTGGCGGGATCGAGCTGGATGCGGATGGCGGGCTTCTGCTGGCCGCCGACCGTCACCTGGGCGACGCCGGGAACCTGGCTGATCTGCTGGGCGAGCTTGGTCTCGACGTTGTCGTCGACCTCGGTCAGCGGCAGGAGCGCCGAGGTCGCGGCGAGCAGCAGAATGGGCGAATCCGCCGGATTCACCTTGCGATATGTCGGCGGACTCGGCAGATCCTTCGGCAATTGCCCGCTGGCGGCGTTGATCGCCGCCTGGACGTCGGTCGAGGCGGCGTCGATGTCGCGATCGAGGTCAAATTGGATGGTGATGGCGGTCGAGCCGAGCGTGCTCGTCGACGTCATCTGCGAGACGCCGGAGATCTGCGCGAATTGCGATTCGAGCGGCTGGGCGACAGCGGAGGCCATGGTGTCGGGGCCGGCGCCCGGATACTTGGCGGAAACCTGAATGGTGGGGAAGTCGACCTGAGGCAGCGGCGCGACCGGCAATCTCGGATAAGCGATGATGCCGACAAACAGGATGCCGACCATCAGCAACGAGGTGGCGACGGGATGCCGAATGAACGGTTCGGAGATGCCGCCCGCCATGTCAGGGCGCTTTCACGGGCGCGCTCGGCGCCGCCACCGCAGGGGGCGTCGCAGAACTCGCAGGTGGGGTCGCGCCCGCAGACGGGGTTGCGCCCGCAGGCGCCGCCGTGGCGCTCGCCGCGCTCGACTGGACCAATGAGCCTTGAACCAATCGATATTGGCCCGCCGTGACCACGGTCTCGCCGGCCGTCAGGCCCGTCAGCACGACCGACTGGCCGTCGCCCTCTTCACCGACCGTGATGGCGCGCGATTCGACCTTGTTGTCGCTACCGACGACGAATGCGTAGAGACCGTTTGGACCGCGTTCGACGGCCCCGTCGGGAACGACGACGACTTGCTTCAGCGTGTCGACCAGCAGGCGCGTCGCGACCGACAGGCCGGGCCACAGCGCGCCGTCCTTGTTCTCGAAGGTCGCCTTCATGCCGATGGCGCCGCTCGCCGGGTCGATCGCGTCGTTGACGACGGCGAGATGGCCCTGCGAAAGCGTCCTCAACCCGTCCGAGCTCAGGGCGATCACCGGCGTGACGCCGGCCGCGAGCGCCTTATTGATCTGCGGCACGTCCTCCTCGGGCGCCGTGAATACGACCGCGATCGGCTGCAACTGCACGATGGTCACGATGCCGGTCGTGTCGACCGCGTGCACGATGTTGCCGGCGTCGACCAGGCGAAAGCCCGTCTTCCCCGTGAGCGGAGAGCGAATTGTCGTGTAGTCGACTTGCGTCTGGGCGCTGTCGATCGACGCCTGGTCGCCTTTGACCTGCGCGATGAGTTCATTGACCGTCGCCCGTTGCGTGTCGACCTTCTGGGCAGCAACGGAATCCTCTTTGGCGAGCCCGGTGTAGCGCACAAGGTCGAGCTGCGCGTTCTTGAGCGTCGCCTCGTCCTGCGCCTTCTTCGCGACCGCCTGATCGAGCGCCGCTTGATACGGACGCGGATCGATCTGCGCGAGAACATCGCCCTGCTTGACCATTTGGCCTTGCTTGAAGGCGATCTTGGCGACCTCGCCATCGACGCGGCTGCGGATGAGCACCGTCTGGTAAGGCTCCACGGCGCCGAGCCCGTTCAAGTAGACGGGGAAATCGGCCATTTTCGCCGGCGCGATAGTGACGGGGATGGGCGCAGCCGCCTGGGCGCTGTTGGCCTTGTTCCGATCCGCCGTCCCGACGTCGGCGCCGTAAAAGTGGCGCCAGCCAAAGGCGCCGCAGAGCGCAAGCGCGACCAGGGCGGCTGCCAGCGTCCAACGGCTACGGAGAAGCGAAGGGCGAGGCGAGGCCAAGACGCGCTCCAAAAAGCGGCGGGTCGACGAGATCGGCGGCTTCCCAGCCGTTCGGCGGCGTGTCGCTTCCGCATCAGGCCGCCGCGTCGAGAATACGGGACAGCGGAACGCGCAAGGAGGGTCGGAAAATACCTAGAGGTCGCGAGGCGTGACCGATTGCCGCGCTCTCAGGCAATCGCCTCGCCAAGCGGCCGAGCGCAGACAGGCGAGGTAGGTAGTTTCCGAGTCTGACGGCGCCGGCCGCCGCGCCCTATTCGTTGGCGCAGCTCGACAAAAGGGAAAGCCGGGCGTCGCTCAGCTCGCCACCCGGCCTCCGCGCTCAAGAAGAGAATCGCCTGTTGACATGGCCCATGCCGCCCTAGCGCCTCTCATTGGAGCGGAGTTCGACAAGTTCCTCTACGCGCCGATCCGCGAGGATCGTAACGGAACGCCGCTCAGCGTCCTTTCCGCGCTCGCGCGGCTGGACGTCGACCCTTGGCAAGAAGCCCTCAGCCTGGCGCTCATGCCGAAGGCGACGGCCGCCGTGCGGCTGGCCGCGTTGATCGCCGCGCTGCCGGACGAACAGACCAAGGATAATCCCGCCAAGTCGATCGCCGCCGATCTTGTGGCGCTGTTGCCGAAGACGGCCGGTTTCAGCGCCGGTTCGCCGGACAGCGTGTTTGCTGCGGTCGGGCCGCAGCGGGCGCAGATCCGTTTTGCTTTGGGCGCTCTGGCCATCATGGTTATGATCGCCCTTGCGCTCTCCGCCAGTCTTTCGTCGCCGCCAGGAAACGGCGCCAAGCCGACGGCCGCTCCGGTCGGCGACGCCGCGACCACCTTGCCGCACGAGCGCGATCATTAGGGTGTCGACGCGATCACGGCGCTGCGCTGGCCTCGCCGAAGGGATCGCGCGCGGCAAATCGCAAACGCGCGGCCGGCCCGTCGCAGGCTCGGCGCCAGCGCTCCGATCGCCTGAAATCATAGCAAGACCGCCAGCGCCCGACCTGCGCGCGTCGGCGCGGGTCGGGTCCGGCGGCGGTTGAGTCCTGCTTAGACCGGCGCGGTCTCGCCGCCGGTCTCCGCGGTCGTCGGTCGGTTTGCCGAGCGGCGTTCAGGCGGCGGCAGGCGTAGAAGACGCCGCCGCGGCGACGGCGTCGGCATCGCGATGAATATCGAGCCGCGACGGATTGGTCGCGCCGAGGATCGTCTTGGCGCGAGCGATCTCTTCCTTCGTGCCCCGCGCCATGACGAGAAAGCTGTCGGCCTTGAGGGCCGACTCGTACTGGATCACGCTGTCTTTCGGCACGCCGATGCTATAGAGCGCGGCGGCAAGCGCAGCCACGCCGCCGACGACGACGGCGTTCTCGATGCCGGCGACGATGATCGTGGCGAGAAAGCCGAGCACCACGACCGGCCCGGTCACCGGCGAGGCCAGGAATAGGCCGCCGAAGAACAGGCCCCAGAAGCCGCCCCAGAAGGCGCCGCGAGAGCCCCAAAACTTGATCCGATCGCCTGTGCTGTAGAAGCCGACGACCTTCTCTTCGGAGTGATAGCCGTTGCCGACGACGCTGAGGTTCTTCATGGCGAAACCGCCCGACGTCAGCGTCTTCACCGCTCCTTCGGCCGCATCGTGATTGGGAAATACGGCGATTGCCGTTTCTAACTTATCCATTGGGGTCTCCTTGCGACGAGAGGGCGCCGAGCCGTCGCGCCGAGCGCGGCTTCGCGCGAAAGCGGCGGCGGGCGAAGCGAACCATTCGCCGGCGCGTCGTCCGCTGAAACGACACTACCCGTCGGCGTCGGCGCGAAGACAGGCTCGGAAACTACTCAACTCCTTCGGGCCCCTGCGGACGCCGAAGTTGACCATATGCGCCGAGCGCACGGCCGGTCGATCGATCCCCGCGCTAGGTAGTTTCCGATTCTTTCCGACGACCCGCCACGAACTAAGGTCGAGCCACAACCCCATCGACGACGTTCGCGCGTCGAGCGGAACCATCGACAACCAGGAGACCATCATGCCGCTGCACAGGATCACAGGGTCCGGCGAGTCGGAGATCGAGGACGTATACGCGACCGAACCCGCCAACCGGCGGCTGCCGCGGTATCGCATCCCGAAGCTGTCCTCCGCCGCGCAGCCCATCTACGATCTGGTGCGCGACGAACTGCTTCTCGACGGCAACTCGCGGCAGAATCTGGCGACGTTCTGCACCACCTGGTCAGAGCCGGAAGGCCGCCAGTTGATGGCCGATTCGATCAACAAGAACATGATCGACAAGGACGAGTATCCGCAGACGGCGGAGATCGAGAACCGCTGCGTGCACATGATCGCCGATCTCTGGCACGCGCCGGGCGCCCGCAAGACGGTCGGATGCTCGACCACCGGATCGAGCGAGGCCTGCATGCTCGGCGGACTGGCGCTCAAGTGGCGGTGGCGCAATCGGCGCATCGCCGCCGGCAAGTCATACGCCAAGCCGAATTTCGTCTGCGGACCGGTGCAGGTGTGCTGGCACAAATTCGCCCGCTACTTCGACGTGGAGATTCGCCAGGTTCCGCTCGAGGGCGACGCGCTCGGGCTGCGTCCCGAGGACCTCAAGAAATATTGCGACGAGAACACGATCGGCGTCATCCCGACGCTCGGCGTGACGTTCACCGGCGTCTACGAACCGGTCGCCGCGTTGGCGGCGGCGCTCGACGACCTTCAGCGCGAAACCGGCCTCGACATCCCGATCCATATCGACGCCGCCAGCGGCGGGTTCATCGCGCCGTTCGTCGAACCGGAGCTGGAATGGGATTTCCGCGTCGAAAGGGTCAAGTCGATCAGCGCTTCCGGCCACAAATACGGGTTGGCGCCGCTCGGCGTGGGTTGGGTGGTCTGGCGCGACAAGGAGGACCTGCCTGACGAGTTGATCTTCAACGTCGACTATCTCGGCGGTCAGATGCCGACCTTCGCGCTGAATTTCAGCCGGCCCGGCGGTCAGATCATCGCGCAATATTACAATTTTCTGCGGCTCGGCCGCGAAGGCTATACGCGAATTCAGCAGACCTGCGCCGACACCGCGCAATGGCTGGCCGGCGAAATCGCCAAGCTCGGACCGCTGGAGCTGGTTTACGACGGCAAGGGCGCCCTGCCGGCGGTTTGCTACAAGCTGAAGGAAGGCCACAACTATGGCTTCACGCTGTACGACCTGTCCGAGCGGGTCCGTATGCGCGGCTGGCTGATCGCCTCCTATCCGCTGCCGCCGAACCGCCAGACGACCATCATCCAGCGGGTCTTGATCCGCCACGGCGTCAGCCGCGATCTCGCGCAACTGTTGCTCGACGATCTTAGCCGCGCGCTCGAGCATCTGCAGGCCAATCCCGTTTCGCATTCGGCGGCGGGGCCGACCTTTCATCACTGATACCCCACCCGAGGGAGGCGACAATGGCCCAATCCAAGTTAGCAGTGGTTTCCACTTTCGGCATTGCGATGATGACAGCGGCGGCTGTCGTCAGCCTGCGCGGTCTGCCAATGATGGCGAAGGAGCAGTTGACGCTGTTCGTCTATATCGCCTTCGCGACGTTCATCTTTCTCATTCCCGCCGCGCTGGTTTCGGCGGAACTCGGCGGCGCGTTCGGCGAGAAGGGCGGCGGTGTCTATACCTGGGTGAAGGAGGCGTTCGGCTCCCGCTGGGGCTTTGTCGCCATCTGGCTGCAATGGATCCAGAACGTGGTCTGGTACCCGACCGTGCTCGCGTTCGCTGCAGCCGCCATCGCCTACGTCGTGGGCAAGCCGAATCTGGCTAATAACGGCATCTATGTCGGTATCTTCTGCATCGCCGCTTATTGGGTTGCGACGCTGATCACGTTGCGCGGCGTGAGCACCATCGCCAAGGTGACGAGCTGGGCTTTTCTTTTGGGAACGGTGCTGCCCGGCGTGGTGATCATGGTTCTGGCGGTGATCTGGATCGCCCAGGGCAACCCGATCGCCTTGCTCCATCCCGTAGCGACCGACTCGACTTCCGTCATGTCGATGGCGGGCGGTCACCCGCATCCCCGCTATTTTCCTAACATTGCCGGATTGGGCGACATCGCTTTTCTCGCCGGCATCATTCTGCTGTTCGCCGGCGTCGAGGTGCACGCCGTGCACGCCAACGAAATGTCGGACCCGAAGCGCCAATTCCCCATCGCCATGTTGATCGCCTCGGTGGCGGTCATCCTCTTGTTCACCCTCGGCTCGTTCGCGGTGGCGACCGTGCTGCCCGACGCGCAGATCAATCTTCAGGAAGGACTGATGAAGGCCTTCCAGCAGATCTTCGCGCGTTTCGGGATCGACTGGGCGACGCCGATCATCTGCCTGCTGCTGGCGTTCGGCGGGATCGGCGGTGTGATGTCGTGGATCAGCGGTCCCAGCCGCGGCTTGCTTTGGACGGCCCAGGAAGGCGAAATCCCGCCAATCCTGGCCAAGACCAACAAGAATGGCGTGCAGATCAGCATCCTGATCGTTCAAGGCGCGATCGTCACCATCCTCTCGCTGGCCTATTTCGTCATGGCCGACGTCAGCGTCGCGTTCTTCCTGCTCAGCGCGATGACGATCACGCTCTATTTGATCATGTACATGCTGATGTACGCCGCGGCGATCCGACTGCGCTATTCGCAGCCGGATCTGAAGCGCAGCTACCGTGTGCCGGGCGGGACGGTCGGGATGTGGATCGTCGCCGGGGTCGGCTTCGCCGGCGTCGCCTTCTCCTTCCTGGTCGGCTTCTTTCCGCCGACCCAACTGCCGGTCGGAAGCCCGTCGCTCTACGTCGGACTGGTCGTCGGCGGCACGGTGGTGTTCACCGGCCTGCCGCTGCTGATCGGAATGCTGAAGCAGTCGTCCTGGCGGGCCGTCGCTCCGGCCAAAGCTGCTACCCCGAAGGCGGCCTGACCCGCTCCACATGCGCAAACGGCGACGCGGCGACGCGTCGCCGAAAGCGCTCGGTCAAAATCGTGATGGCGAGCTTCGTCGACTGCGATCTCGTCGTGTCTGAATGCGCCAGAAGATCACACCTAAAGGGAGAGTTTCGTGGCATACGGCACGCGCGACGAAGCTGGAGTCCTCTCCGCCCGCGCCTTATCGCGAAGGCGATTGATGGCGATGGGCGCCGCCGGCGCTCTGATCGCGGCCACACCGTTGGGCTCCGGCGCGACCCGCGGCCCAAGCGCGGGTCAATCCCGAGCCGGTAGATGAGCGGCGTAGGGGGAGGGATCATGGCGGTCTTTCCAGGGAACTGGTCGATCGCGGCCTTTTCTCCGCCGCTGGATGTCGCCGGCAACAGCGTGCGGGCGCAGCTTGCGATCGCCTGGATCGCTGATCAGCTCAGCGCGAACATCTATGCGAACTGAGTCGGACTTCGAGCGCCGCACAGGCCCGATCAAGTCGCTTGGGCGAGTAGAAACCCCGATGACAAAAGGCGACGGCGGCTACCGATGAGCACGATCGATTACGCCAAATTGGCGAAGCTGGGCCCGTTCGAGATCAAGGACCAGTTGACGAGGCTGGCGTCCAGTCACGCCGACCGCTTGATGCTCAACGCCGGCCGCGGCAACCCCAACTTCGTGGCGACCATCCCCCGCTACGGATTCTTCCAGCTCGGGCTGTTCGCCATGCAGGAGGCGGAGCGTTCCTTCGCCTATATGCCGGAAGGCGTCGGCGGGCATCCGCGGTTCGAGGGAATCGAGACGCGTTTCGACGCCTTCGTCACGGCCCATCGAAACGCGCCGGGCGTCGCCTTCCTCAATGCGGCAGTCTCCTATGTCCGCGACCGGCTCGGCCTTTCGACCGCGGCGTTCTTGCACGAGATGGCGTCGGGGATTCTCGCCTGCAGCTATCCCACCCCGCCTCGCATGCTTTCGATTACCGAAATCATCGTGCGCCACTACCTCGAGCGGGAACTGGTCGGCGGCCCATTGCCGTCAGGAGGCGCGGACCTGTTCGCGGTCGAAGGCGGCACGGCGGGAATAACATACGTCTTCAATACACTGCGAGAGAACAAGCTGCTGGCGCCGGGCGACAAGATCGCCATCGGCGCGCCGATCTTTGCGCCCTACATCGAGATCCCCCAATTGAACGACTACCAATTGGTGGAAGTTCAAGTGGACGCGGATTCTGCGGAAGGCTGGCAGTATCCCGCCTCCGAACTCGACAAGCTGGCCGATCCGGAAGTCAAGGCGTTCTTTGTCGTCAATCCGAGCAATCCGCCGTCCGTGAAGATCAACGCCGACGGCCTGCGCGAGATCGGCAAAATCGTCACCGACAGGCGGCCCGATCTCATCATCATAACCGACGACGTCTACGCCACATTCGCGGACGACTTTGTTTCGCTGTTTGCGATCTGCCCGCGCAACACCATTCTGGTGTATTCCTTTTCGAAATATTTCGGCGCCACAGGCTGGCGGCTGGGCGTCGTCGCGACGCATCGCGACACGATCCTCGACGCTCGGCTCGCGGCGCTGCCGGAAGCGGACAAGACGATGTTGGACGCGCGTTATCGCTCGCTGACGGCGGAGCCGCGAAAGCTCAAATTCGTCGACCGCCTGGTCGCCGACAGCAGGACCGTCGCTCAGAACCACACCGCTGGGCTCTCGACTCCCCAGCAGGTTCAGATCGCCCTGTTCTCCCTGTTCGCCCTGATGGACGAGTCCGGCGCCTATAACAATGCGATCAAGCGCATCATTCGACGCCGGCAGGACGCTCTGTATCGTGAACTGGGAATCTCGACCGGGCGCGATCCGAACGGAACGGACTATTACACGTTGCTCGACCTCGAGGCGATCGCCACCGAGCTCCATGGTCCCGAATTTGCGCACTGGATGCTCGAAAAGAAGGAGCCGTTGGAAATGCTGTTCCGGCTCGCGGACGAGGGCGGCGTCGTCCTGCTGCCCGGCAAGGGATTCGGAACCCTGCATCCGTCGGCGCGCGCCTCGCTCGCGAACCTCAACGAATATGAGTACACGAAAATCGGACAAGTCATTCGTTCGCTCGCCGACGAGTATTTCGCGGAATTCCGGCGAAGCGAGGCGGGGGGCGCTGCAAAGACCCCCGATACCTAGGCGGACGTGGCGCACCTGCAGGCGCGCTCCGATTGGAAACGAAGCTGTCGCGTCTTGTGACTCGCCCATCTCCGCGTCGACGAAACCGGCGCGGGCGAGGACGGAGATCAGTCCGGTCTCCCGGAGCTACACGCCATGTTGCACGACATCCTGTCGACCGCGCCCGCGCTCGTCGCGACCGTGAAGACCCTCCTGCTCGACCGCCCCGAACTCGCGATCTTCGCCGCGCTGATCGTCGGATACGCGATCGGCTCGATCAAACTGGGGCCGTTCCAGCTCGGCGGCGTGGCAGGCACGCTGCTCGCTGCGCTGGTGATCGGGCAGGTCGGAGTCATCATCGACCCGACCCTTCAACGCTTCATGTTCACGCTGTTCATCTACGCGCTGGGCTTTTCCGTTGCGCCGGAATTTTTCGCCAGCGTCGATCGGACCACCTGGACCTGGGGTCTGCTGGTCGGCGTCGAGGTCGTTCTCATCATCGTTGTCGTATTCGTCGCCACCTGGCTGTTCAAGCTGGACGTGGGAACGGCAAGCGGCTTGCTCGCCGGATCGGCGACCGAGTCGGCGATGGTCGGCACCGCGAGCGAGGCGATCGGCAGGCTGGGACTCGCGGCCGAAGCAACGAAAGCGCAACAGGCGAACGTCGCCACCGCATACGCCCTTTCCTACATTTTCAGTCTTGTCACCATCGTATTGTTCGCCAGTCAGGCCGCGCCGAGACTGCTCGGAATCGACTTGCGCGCCGAGAGCCGCCGCGTTCTGGCGAAGCTCGGAGGACCGGATCTGAATTTGGATTCCGATCAGAGCCATTCTTTCCCCCCGATCATCAGTCGAGGATTCCGGGTGGCGGCCGCCGCCGGCAAGACCGTCGAGAAGGTGGAAGCCGAGCTTGGCGGCGGCGCGACCATCGAGCGCGTCGAGCGCGGCGACGCGCAGGCGCCAGTGAGCGCCGCCTGCCTGCTCGCTTCAGGCGACGAAGTTGCGCTTTCCGGGCTGCGCGCCGTGTTGGCCGACGCGGCTCGCGTCATCGGCCCCGAACTCAGCGACCCCAAGGACGTCGACTTCATCGTTGAAACGCGCGATGTCGTATTCACCTCCCGCGCGGTCCCGGGGGCGGACGCGGGAGCGATCGTCAAGTTCTTGCGCGCTGCCGACTGCCGCGGCGTCTACCTCGCAGGGATCGTGCGCTTAGAGCGCGCGCTCCCGTTGCTGCCGGGCCTCAAAGTGCGGCGCGGCGACGTGTTGCGGCTGTTCGGCAAACCGACAGACGTTGCGCGCGCCGCGCGCCTCCTCGGCGAGGCCGAAACCCCAAGCAACGCCACCGATTTCGTCTACCTCGGCGCGGGTCTGGTCGTCGGCGTCCTGATCGGCGCGTTGTCCGTGCCGGTCGCCGGCGTTTCGCTCTCTCTTGGGAGCGCGGGCGCTTTGCTGTCCGGTCTCGCCTTTGGCTGGATGCGCTGTCGCCGGCCGACATTCGGCCAGTTCCCGGCCGCGGCGTCGCAAATCCTGAAGGACCTCGGACTCGCAGTCTACATTGCCGCGATCGGGTTGACTTCCGCGCCAGGCGTTCTGGCGCTGCTGAAGACACGCGGGTGGCAACTGCCGGTCGCCGCCGTGCTCGTCTCGCTCGTCCCGACGCTGGCCTCGGTCTATATCGGCCGATACCTGCTGCGCATGGAGCCGGCGATCCTGTGCGGTGCGATCGCCGGGCAGCAAGCCAGCACGCCTGCGATAAAGGCGACGGAAGCCGCCGCAGGCAACTCCGTGCCGGTCATCGGCTATACCGTGACTTACGCGATCGCGAACGTCGTCTTGCCCCTGTTGGGACCCATATTTGTCGCCGCTTTCGCCGCCATGAGCGGGCATCCGGTTGCGCCTTAGGGCGAGGGATTGCGCTACCGATGTCAAAACGCAGCGGCGTGGCTCGACGATTCGTGGGCGGCGTCGCTCAACCGTCGCCAGCCTCGTGATCCGCGGCTGAGTAGATTCCGACTCTGCCGGGCTGGGCAAGGCTTTGGCATTCTGCATGGACTTGGGATCGGCGTTCCCTAGCGCCGCGATCAGCCGGTGGTTTTCCATGCCGGCGCCAGCCAGGGCGCGAATGCGAATGTCAGCGGCGGCGGGATCGCGGTGGAATCGCAGACCTCGGCCTAACCGCGTTCCACAAGCGTTGCATGCCGCGCTTCCTTGGCGCGGCGGAGAGAATCGCATGACCCACGAATCGCCCAGCGCCCCGGTGGAACAGCCGGAAGTCGCCCCAAGCCTGGAGACGGCCGGCGATCTTATGACCACCGCTATCGTCTCCGTTGCGGTCGGAACCAGCGTGCGCGACGTCGCGCGCCTGCTGCTGGAAAAACGCATCAGCGCCGTTCCCGTGCTCGGCGCCGACCAGCAACTGCTTGGAATGGTCAGCGAAGGCGACCTTCTCGGTCGCAGCGACGCCGACCGGGTCGCCCGGCGCGACTGGTGGCTGGCCCTGCTTGGAGATGGTCAACCCCTGGCCGAACCGCTCGAGGCGCTGGGCGCTCGGCCAGTCGAGCAGGTCATGCGCGCGCCTGTCATGACGATCGAAGCGCAGGCGCCGTTGCGAGAGATCGCCGAGATGTTTCGTGTCTATGACGTAAAGCGGCTGCCCGTCATCCGCGCAGGCCGCATCGCCGGAATCGTCAGCCGGGCGGATTTGGTGCGCGCCATGGCGGCCATGGTTCCGCAGCCGGCGACGAAGGCGTCGCTCGGCGGCTTGGCCGGAATGTTCGCCGGGATGATGAAGACCGAGAGCCGACCGCCCGCGTTGGCGCGTTCTTCCACAGCCCCGGTCGTCGTCGCGCCCGCCATGACCGCGGACGCGTTTCTCACCCTCGTGACCGCTTCGAAACAAGCCGGGCAGGACGAGGCCGTCGCCGCCAAAGATCAGGCGAAGCAGGAACTGGAGCGCCAGGTCAAGGCCATGCTGCAGGAACACATCGACACGCCGGCGTGGAATGCGCTGCTCGAGCGCGCGCGATCCGCGGCCAGGCTTGGCGAGAACAGCTTCGAGCTCATCCGCTTTCCCTGTGACCTCTGCAGCGACGGCGGCCGCAAGATCGACGTCGGCGAGACCGACTGGCCGACCACCCTGAGGGGCGAAGCGGCCGAGTTCTACACGCGATGGGAACGCGACCTACGCCCGGCAAAATTCGGGCTCTCCGCCCAACTTGTCGATTACATCGACGGAATCCCGAGCGATGTGGCGCTGTCGCTGACGTGGCGCGCGTAGGCGCGCTTCCGGCGAGCGTCGACGCCCTGCGACTTCGCCAGCTCGAATTCGGCCAAAGGAAGCGAGGGTGGAGCGACCGGCGGACTTCCGCTCGCAATATCAATTCGTTGCAATGGCGCACCCGGAGAGATTCGAACTCCCGACCCCCAGATTCGTAGTCGGGTGCGGGCCATCGATTTCATTGAGTCTTGTTACCGAGAGGTCGGCGCCCTGCCCCAAGGCCGCGGCAGTCGACGCACTTCGCGGCGCTGTTCGTCACCAGGACCTTGGAAGGAGGGACACGCGAAGAGACCGCGCGAGTCTCGGCTTTCGGACTTCTCGTCACGCTCCCGACGTGACGGGGGCGGCGGCAGCCTGCCCCGAGGTTGATCCAATTTCAATGTTAGCGCACGGCGAGTTCTGACGCCATGGTTGGGGTGGGCGAGCGCGCGGCCCCGACAGCAGGCGCGCTCGCCCACGGCGCGATGTTTTCGCTGTTGGGAACGTAGCTTTCAGGCGCTGGCTGACGGTAGCCGAGGGAACTGTGCGGTCTGATGGCGTTGTCGTGACGCCGCCAGGCTTCGATCGGGACCTGGGCCTTGGCCAGGCTGAAGAAGACCTCGCCGTTGAGCAGCTCATCGCGCAGCTTGCTGTTGAAGCTCTCGCAGTCGCCGCTCTCCCAGAGGCTGCCGGGCTCGATGCAGACGGTCTTGGCGCCGACCGCGGCGATCCCCTCGCGCAGAGCCAAGGCGATGAACTCCGGCCCGTTGTCTGACCGCACATAGGCTGGCGGCGCGCGTAGGATCATCACGTCGGCCAAGCTCTCCAGCAGAGCGGTCTCGAAGCCGGCTTCAGTCAGCCCCGCATGCAGCCACTGCGACAGCGGTCCCGCCTCAAGCCCGACCCGTTCGATCGAGTGACCGCGCCCGCGCAAGAAGCTGACGAGCGCGTCAGGCTCGCTTGTCACCTTCGCTTCGCGGATGATCGCGCCTTTGGCGTCAACCACGCGGACGCTGGAGAGTTCCAAGGAGACACCAATTTCGACATAGTGTTCCATCGCTTGTCCTTCGACCCGAATCTTCGGGGCCGGCCTCAACCGGGGACCCCGATCACCAGGATCGGGGGACAAGCCAATGTCCTCAGCTTTCAGGCTCAGGCACGGGGCGATTACGGCATCTAGTTAGACGGCAAAATGGACATGCTTGCCGCCGCCGCGCCAGAAACAGATTGATCAAATTGCGACTTCGTCACCGGGCTGCTAAAGGGCCATGCTCGGGTCCTCGATGATCTCGATGAGCCCCATTCCCTTCACGGAGTAAAACGACACCAACATCCCGTCGAACAGCACCGCGGCCTTGGGGGACGACACGCAAGAGAGCCGCATCCCTTCCATGCCCTCGATCGCGCCGAGGGTTGCGCGCAAATCACCGCACCTGTAGCACATATGATACACGAGACCTTCCTCATGGGTTTTGAGCAGCTTGTCCAGCGGCCCGCCCGCCGACCCCGGCGAGATGATCTCGACCGCCGGCATGTTCGGGTGCCGGCTCATACCGAGCCAGACGTTCTGCAGTGGGTCGTAGATCCTCGGCTCGACGCTGTATCCCAGGCCGGCCAAGAAGCGCTCGGCAATTTCGGGCGTCTTCACCGCCAGTCCTAGATGATGGAACAGCAATCCCAACCTGTTCATTTCCTGTGTCAAGCCCTTGACCCTTTCGTCGCGTTCTCAGCGGTATCGCGCGTGAAGGTGTGCCCACCGAATACATCAGCAAAGGCGGCCGACTATGCCGAACCATCTCCGATGTCAATCGGCCCTTTAATTGCGGGGAAGAGTTTTACTCCGGCGCTCCCGGAACACCCGGCCGCTTCAGTGAGGGATTATTGCTCCGGCGCTTACAAGCTCCTAATGGAAGGCCTGGGTCAGTCCTTGACGGAAAGCAACACTCATTCAACTCGCGATGAAAACGGAGCGTGGCCGTCGTCATGCAATCGAGTATGGCATTGCTCGTGAAGGCGCATTTCATCGTCATTCATAGAGGTTTCGCATGGATATCGGCTTTATTGGACTGGGCGGCATGGGTCGCGCAATGGCGCTCAACGCGTTGAAGGCGGGACATTCAGTGCGGGTGTGGAATCGTTCGCGCGATGCCACCAAGCCGCTGGCCGAGCAGGGAGCGACCGCGGTCAATACCCCCGCCGAAGCCTTCGCCGGAGAAGCGGTGTTTTCCATGCTCGCCGATGACGCCGCGCTGCGCGCCGTGCTTATCGACGGCGGCGTGCTGAAGCACGCGCAAAGGGGCTTGATCCACGTCAACATGGCGACAGTTTCGATAGCGCTCTGCGACGAACTCGTGGCGCTTCACGAACAGCATGGCGTGGTCTATGTAGCCGCGCCTGTCCTCGGCCGGCCCGATGTGGCTGCGGCGGGCAAACTCAATATAGTGGCGGCGGGCAGCGATGAAGCGATCGACCGTGTGCAGCCCGTGTTCGACGTGATCGGCCAGAAAACCTGGCGTGTCGGCAGCAAGCCGCAGCACGCAAACGTCTTCAAGCTTGCGGCGAATTTCATGCTGGCGTCGGCGATAGAAACCACGAGCGAAGCTGCTTCGCTGATGTCGGGGCATGGCATCGATCCGCACGCTTTTCTCGACGTGATCACGAACACGCTGTTTCCCGGCCCGGTGTACCAGGGCTATGGCCGGATGATCGCCGACAGCCGCTACGAGCCTGCGCTCTTCAAGGCGAAGCTCGGCTTGAAGGACGTACGGCTCGCCATGGCCGCGGCGGAGGCGGTCAACGTCGCGTTGCCAATGGCGAACGTGGTGCGCGACAACCTGATCGAAGTGCTGGCCCAGGGCGATGGCGAAAAGGACTTCGCGGTGCTTGGCAAGATCGCGGCGCGACGCGCGGGAAGAGGCGATTGGTCGGTTTGACGCCGAGAAAATACGCGGCGACGTGAGCGTCGGCCGACCCGCTCCGCACGATTGTCTGATGACGTAACGACTTTCTGCGATCACCGCTGCGGTAGAGGGGCCCCTCGCCTCGGGCGCGTCGGCGACCATTTGCAAGAGACAAGGAACGTCAAAGGCCGGAAGCGCGCTCGCGACCAGTGAAGCGGATGGGATTTCAGAACGAGTTCGACGGAGGTTACGGGCTCCTGTTTGACGGTCGCTGGAATGCCGTCGCGCTTGCCGTCACCTACGGCTCGACGTCGCCCTCTGTCCGTCCTCGAAACGCTGGTGCGTATGCAGGACCCTGACCTGCTCCCCGGAACGGCCATGGTCCGGCGCGCCGCGCCCGACGACCTGACGATTGAGGACCTTTCCCTCGGCGACCTGCCGAACGACTGGCGGGACCAGGAGCCGTGGACCCAAGGGCGCAGCGACGAATGGCGCGGCGCGCTGCGGACGCCTCTCGTTCGGCGCCATCGGTCGTCGCGCCGCTCGCGAATTCGCCCGACCTGAATGTTCTGATCAACGATCGCCGCCCTGCAATTTGTGCAATAAGCCTCGACTCCGTTCAGCCCTTCGCGCTGGATCATAGATCGCTTTGACGCGACGACGGGCGCCGCGTCTTTTGACCAGGGCCATGCGCAGAGGGCTCCACGGATCAAAGGCGAAGGGGTTGTCTGGGCGAGCCAGCCACCTTCGCCAGATTAGGCGCGCGGGCACATCTTGACGCACATCGGCGCGCCGACGTCGACCTTGTCGATGCGTTGGAGGAGTCCGGTCTCGGCGTCCCGGCGGAAGATCACGATGGTGTCGCTGGCTTGGTTGGCCACCAGCACGAACCGGCCAGATGGGCTGATGGCGAAGTTGCGCGGCCAATGGCCTTCGGTCGAGACGTGACCGACCAACGTAAGCCCGCCGCTCTCCGCGGCGACTTTGAAAATCACGATGCTGTCGTGGCCTCGGTTGGAGCCGTAGAGGAACCGCTCATCCGGCGAAAGATGCAGGTCGGCGCAGTCGTTGCGGCCCGTGAAGTCGGCCGGCAGCGAAGAGACGAGCGAGACGAGCTCCAGCTTGCCGGTGCGGGAATCGTAGTTGAGGTGGCCAACCGTCGAGCCCATCTCGTTGATCACATAGGCGGACCGACCATTCTCACAGAAGACAAAATGCCGCGGCCCCGAGCGGGGCGGCAGGCTGACAAATGGCGTCTCGGCCGGCGTCAGCATCCCATTCTCGAAGCGATAGCTCATCACCTTGTCGAGGCCGAGATCGGTCACCACGACGAACCTGTTGTCCGGGCTCGGCACGGCGCAGTGCGGGTGCGGACGTTCCTGGCGAATGGGCGCTGGTCCCTTGCCGTGATGTGCAACGCTGCACAACGGCGCCTTCAGCCCGCCGTTCTCCGCAATCGGGTACACGACGGCGGCTTGCCCGGGATTCTCAGTAGGGAGAGCTTCCGCGTTCCACGGCTCATGGGCGTAGTTGGCGACCAGCAGAAACCGTCCGGAGCGATCGACCGTGTTCCAGGCTGTGATGCTGCCGAGCGTGGGCTGCATGTTGATGTAGGTAAGCGCCCCGGTATGGCGGTCGAACGCGTACGCGGTGACAGTGCCCTCGTTCCAGCCGAACACCTCAGCGGTGGCATAGAGACAGGCCTTTCCCTCGTGCAGGGAAAGATAGCCAGGGTTCTCCACGCCTTTGACCTTGCTCTGCAGGGTGAGGCGCCCGGTTGTCTCGTCGAACACGAAGACCAGGATACCTTCGCCATTGGCGCCTTCCAGATAGGGCGTTCCCCGCGTGAGAGTCCCAACAAATACCAAAGCCTCGTTGCTCATTTCTTGTTCTCCTCTTAGCTCCGCCCGATCGCACCAGCGCTGAAGGACGCTACCCTCACCCGCGCGGTCCATCACCGCGCGACAAGGATCGCCCGGAAGTCGTTGACGTTGGTGAGCGTCGGCCCCGTCACAACCTGATCGCCGAGCGCGCCGAAGAAGCCGTGGGCGTCGTTCCGCGCCAGACGCTCGCGTGGGTCGACGCCGAGCGCAGCGGCGCGCGCCAAGGTGTCGGGCGCCACGATTGCGCCTGCGATTTCCTCGGCCCCGTCCACGCCGTCGGTGTCGCCTGCGATCGCCCAGACGTCAGGCAATCCGTCGAGCGCGATGGCGAGCGACAGCAAGAACTCCACATTGCGTCCGCCGCGTCCATCGCCGCGGATCGTCACCGTGGTCTCGCCGCCCGAGATCAGCACCCCCGGCGCACGCACGGGATGACCACGCAGAGCGGCGCTGTGCGCGAACCCCGCCATCGCACGGCCGAGTTCTCGCGCTTCGCCCTCGATCGCGTCGCCGAGCAGCAGCGGCGCAACGCCGGCGTTGCGTGCGACTTCGGCCGCCGCCTGCAACGAGGTCCAGGGCGTTGCGATCACGACCGCCTCGGCGCGCGCGAGACGCGGATCGCCCGGTTTCGGGGTCTCGTCCGCAGCGCGTTCCAGGTGCTTGATCACCGACAAGGGTTCGGTCACGCCATAGCGCCTCAGGATCGATCGCGCCTCCGCAAAGGTCGTGGAATCGGGCACCGTGGGGCCTGAAGCGACGGAAGAGGGATCGTCTCCCGGCACATCCGAAATGATCAGCGTGACCACCCGGGCCGGAAATGCGGCTGCGGCGAGTCGTCCCCCTTTGATCGCAGAGAGATGCTTGCGCACGCAATTCATCTCGCCAATGGGCGCGCCGCAGGCGAGCAGCGCCCGGTTCACCGCCTGCTTGTCCGCCAGCGTCAGCCCGGCGGCGGGAAGACTGAGCAGCGCCGAGCCGCCGCCCGAAATCAGGGAAATGACCAGGTCGTCCTCAGACAGGTCCTGGACCATGTGAAGAATACGTTCCGCCGCTTGCTGGCCTCGCAGGTCGGGGACGGGATGCGCCGCCTCCACGATCTCGATCTTTCGGCATTGCGCGCCGTGACCGTAGCGCGTGACGACCAATCCCTCGAGCGGCCTGTTCCAGTTGTCCTCTACGGCGCGAGCCATGGCGGCGGCGGCTTTCCCGGCGCCGACCACGATTGTTCGGCCTCTCGGCGGCTGCGGCAGGCGCGCCGGGACCACTTTCGCCGGAAGCGCCGTTTCAATCGCCGCGGCGAACATAGCTCTCAGCAGCTCACGCGGCGCGTCTAGCATTCGCGACATTCCTTGCCTAATCAACTGACTTCGATCTTGACGCTTCTGACCGGGACGCAAAGTGGGGGGCATTTCGAGGCGCGCCTGGGAACTGTCGACCACCGCGAAAAGTTGCGACGGCGCACCCCTGGGGCCTTTCGGTTCGTTTCGCGCCGGTTGGGTTTCGCAATACGCCGATCGGAGGCCGCCCTATGTGCGCCTGTTCGTGCAGCGCAACGGCTGCCGACCATATGAGTCGGGCAGGATGCCGATGTCGCGCCCGATGGAGGACTGTTGAAGACACGCGGGCCTTTAGAGAAGGTTCAAGACTTGCCGAGAGCGATCACCATGCGCCCCCGGACTCTGCCGGCAAGCAAGTCCTGCGCGGCGCCGATCGCATTCTCGAGCGGCGCCTCGTTGGTCATCAGGTCAAGCTTGGAAATGTCCAGCGTCTGCGCGAGACGGCTCCAAGCCAGTTCGCGGGTGGCGTTCGGTTGGTAGACACTCTCGATGCCCGCCAGCGTCACGGAGCGCAAGATGAACGGCGCCACTGATGCGGGGAATTGCAAACTGTCCGCCATTCCGCAGGCGGCGACCACGCCGCCGTAGCGCATCGTCGCGCAGACGTTGGCGAGAGTTTGGCCGCCCGCGCTGTCGATGGCGCCTGCCCAGCGTTCCTTGCCGAGCGGTTTGTCGGGCGCAGAGAACGCTTTGCGGTCGATGATCTCGTCTGCGCCAAGCGCGTGGAGATAGTCGGCCTCCGACACCCGGCCGGTGGCGGCCGCCACACGGTAGCCAAGCCGGTGAAGAATCTGGATCGCGACGCCGCCGACGCCGCCGCTCGCGCCGGTAACGAGAATTTCGCCAAGATCGGGGGTAACCTTCAGGCGCTCAAGCGTCATTACCGACAGCATGGCCGTCAGCCCCGCCGTGCCCAACGCCATCGCGCGCTTATGACTCAATCCGTCTGGTTTGCGAACCAGCCAATCGCCGTTCACGCGCGCCCGTTCCGCAAGACCGCCCCAGTGAAGCTCGCCGACGCCCCACCCCGTAAGGATGACCTCGTCGCCTGTCCGAAATTTCGGATGCGCGCTCGCTTCGACGATTCCCGCCAAATCGACGCCCGGGACCATCGGGAACTTTCGCACCACGGGCCCCTTCCCCGTGATCGCCAAACAATCCTTATAGTTGAGTGCCGAATAGGCGATGCCTACAGTCACATCGCCCTGCGGCAGATCTACGTCTTCCAACTGCGTCAACTTGGCCGTATAACTTCCGCCAAGCTTGTCGATCAGGATTGCTTGAAACTTCACCGCTTCTCTCCGGGACCTTGACGATCAAGGGCGGTTAGGGTTTTGGGGTCGTCGCGTCGCAGGTCAGAGAGTTGCCGCGGAGCAGACGGGAACAACTTAGTCATACCCGACGAGGCGCCGCAAGCAATGCACTCTTCCTTTGCGAGACCCATGTCCTGTGCGAGATACACAATCACAATCGCTAGTACGCGTAGAAGCCGCGGCCGGTCTTGCGGCCCAATCGCCCGGCTTCCACCATCTTCACGAACAACGGGCAGGGACGGTATTTCGAATCGCGGAGGTTGTCGTAAAGCCCGGTAATGGTGGCTAGAGCGACGTCAAGACCGACAAAATCCAGTAACTCCAAAGGGCCCATGGGAAAGTTGCAGCCGAGCTTCATGCCGGCGTCCACATCCTCGGGCTTCGCACCCTCCATGACGCAAAACACCGCTTCGTTGAGCAACGGCAGCAAGAGTCGGTTGACGATGAAGCCGGGGTAATCTGGCGCAAGCACCCCCGTCTTGCCGATCGCCTCCACGTAAGACCGCGCCCGTTGATAGGTGTCGTCGGAGGTCGCCAAGCCGCGCACAATCTCCACCAGCTTCATCCGGGGCACTGGATAGAAGAAGTGCAACCCGACCACCTTGTCAGGCCGCTTCGTCACCGCACTGATTGCGGTAATGGACTGCGCCGAAGTGTTGCTGGCCAGAACGGCATCGGGACCGACGATCGCGTCCAGTTTCTTGAATGCGTCCTTCTTGACGGCCAGATCTTCAAAGACCGCCTCGATCACGAAATCGGCCGCCGCCAGCGCCGCGATGTCGGCGCTGAGCGTGATCCGGTCGAGCACGTCCTTGGCGGCAGCCGAATCCAATTGCCCTTTCTCCACCGATTTCCGCACGCTCGCCTCGATCCGGCCCCGACCCTTCACGGCGGCGCTCTCACTCGCATCGACCAAGATCACTCCGCTCCCAGCGCGAGCGCTAACCTCAGCGATGCCGGCGCCCATGAGGCCGGCGCCCAAAATCCCCACCGTCTTCATTCATCGTCTCCAAACTGTCGGGGCTAAAGAACCATCCCCCCGCTGACATTGATGACTTCGCCCGTGACGTAAGCAGCCTCGTCGGAGGCCAGGAAAGCGACCACGTTGCCGACATCTTCTGGCGTGCCGACTCTTCCCGCCCAGATCTTGCCGACCATGGCGTCCCAAACATTCTGCGGCACGCCGCGGGTCATCTCGGTGTCGATGAAGCCGGGGCAGATCGCGTTGACCGTCACGCCCTTTTTCGCCAACTCGCGCGCCGCCGTCTTGGTCAGACCGACTATGCCCGCTTTGGAAGCGGCATAGTTTGCCTGGCCGAAGTTGCCCAGCCAGCTCATCGACGCGATGTTGACAATCCGCCCGTAGCCGCGCTCGCGCATCTGCTGCGCCGCCAGGCGCAGGCAGTAGAAGGCGCCGGTCAGATTGACGGCAATGACCTTATCCCAGGCCTCGTCGCTCATCTTATGAAGCATGCCGTCGCGGTTGATCCCGGCGTTGTTCACCAGGATGTCGATCGGGCCGAAAGCGGCGGCCGCGGCGAACATCGCTTCCACTTCGATCCGCTTGGATACGTCGGCGCAGGCGGCGACGGCTGATCCGCCGACTTTGACGATCTCCTCGGCGACCTCATGGGCATTGCGCTCGACCGCATCGCCGATCACAACCTTGGCCCCTTCGCGCGCCAGCTTTAGCGCTATGCCCTTTCCTAGTCCGCGCCCCGCTCCCGTGACGATCGCCACCTTATTCGTGAGTCGCATCTCTCGCCTTCCTTACTTCGACGCGCCATTCGCTTGGATCATTCTCTTCAGCCCGCACGGGCCCGTGTTGTAGAAGCTCGAATCCGTGACCTTCAGGGACTCGGCGATGAGCGGCGCGAACTCCATCTGATCGAGAATGTCGCGCCTGAGGTCGACGCCGGGGGCGATCTCGATCAAGGTTGGCCCGTCGCGCCGCAACTCGAACACCGCCCGCTCCGTAACGAAATGGACCTTCTGGCCATTGCGGCGTGACAGTTCTCCATTGAAAGAGATCTGTTGAACCTCTTTGACGAGCTTTTTCTGTCTGCCCTCCTCGACGATGTTTACCTTGCCGTCTGAGAATTCGACCACCGGTCCGCGAGCGGTAAAGGACGAACAGAACAAGACGTGATGGGCGTTCTGGGTGATGTCGATAAGGCCGCCGCAGCCCGTGGGGCGATCGCCGAACTTAGTCGCGTTCACATTGCCGGCCGCATCCATTTCTGCGGCTCCCATGAAGGTGAACGGGACTCCCATGCCGTTGTAGAAGTCGAACTGCGTATCGTGACAGAGAAGCGCATAGGGACTGTGGGCGACTCCGAAGTCGACGCCACCCTCGGGAAGGCCGCCATAGGTCCCGGACTCGACGGTGACCAAGATATCCTGTGAGAGGTCCTCCTCGGCCGCGATCGGGCCGATTACGTCATTCGGGATACCGGTGCCCAGGTTGATTGTGGCGCCAGGGAAGAGTTCACTCATGGCCCGACGGCCGATCACCTTGCGCACCGACAACGGGAGCGGCGCCACGGCCGCCTGTGGCGCGACAAGGTCGCCGCTCAGCGACGGGTCATAGTAGATCGACGACGTCTGCCGATGGTCCAGCTCCGGATCTTCGCACACAACGATGGCGTCGACGAAGACGCCCGGGACCAGCACCTTCTTGGGATGCAGCGAGCCGGCTCGGGCGACGCGCTTGACCTGCGCGATGACCTTGCCGCCGAAGCGCTTGGCCGCAAGCACGGCGCTGATCGCCTCGAGATTCATCGCCTCGTCTTCGAAGCTGATGTTGCCCATCTCGTCGGCGGTCGTGCCGCGGAATATCGTGAAGTCGAGAGGTACAGCCTTGTAGAACAGATACTCTTCGCCGCCGTACGCGATCACGTCGATGATGTCCGGCAACGCTCGGGTGCGAGCATTCATTTTGCCGCCCTCAAGCCGGGGATCGATATACGTGCCGAGCCCGACCTTGCTCATCTTTCCAGGAAGGCCACAGGCCATCGAGCGGTAGAGTTGCGCAAGCTGGCCCTGCGGTATGTTGTAGGCCTCAACTTTCTCCGATGCGATCATTTCCATGATTCGGGGCGCGAGCCCCCAATGGGCGCCGATGATGCGCTTGAGCATGCCTTCGTGGCAGAAATGCTGAATGCCGCGCTCGCGGTTGCACTGTCCGGCCGAGTGAACGAACGTCAGATCTCTGGGGCTTCCCGTCTCAAGAAAGCTGCTCTCCAGCGCCTTGAAGATGCTTTCGGCGACGCCGCACAGCGTCATGCCGACGGAGCTGATCGTGGCTCCGTCGTGGACGAGAGCGGCCGCTTGCGCCGCCGTGATGAAGTTGGCTCGCATGTTATGATACCTGCAGATTCTCGAAAACGGTCGCTATACCCTGGCCGCCACCGATGCACAGGCTGACGACTCCATAGCGGCAACCACGCCGTTTCATTTCGTTCATCAGCTTGACCACGAGGATGGCGCCCGTGGCCCCGATCGGGTGCCCAAGCGCCACGGCGCCGCCGTTGACGTTCACCTTTTCCTGCGGAATTTTGAGGTCGCGTACTACCGCGACGGCCTGCGCCGCAAACGCCTCGTTGATTTCAAACAGGTCGATATCAGCCAGGGTCAGGCCGGCCTTGGCGACGGCCTTCTTGATCGCCATGGCCGGAGCAAAGCCCATGATGTCAGGGTTGTTGCCGATCACCGCCTGGCTCTTGATCGAGAGCAACGGCTTGACGCCAAGGGCGTCGGCCTTTTCCCGGCTCATCAGGACCACGGCGGCGGCGCCATCGTTGATGCCCGACGCATTGGCCGCCGTCACCGAGCCACCCGCCTTGAAGGCCGGCTTCATCTTGCCGATGGCTTCCAAGGTGACGCCGAAGCGCGGATGTTCATCCTGCTGGAACACCTTGGTCTCGCGACCGATCTTGACCTCGACCGGCAGGATCTCATCGACGAACTTGCCGGCCTTGATCGCCGCTTCAGCCTTGCGCTGGCTGGATAAAGCGAACTCGTCCTGGGCCTGCCGCGAAACGTGAAACTGCTCGGCGACATTCTCGGCTGTGATGCCGTTGTGATATGGGCCCAGCGGCCAACTCAGGATCGAGATCACGCCGTCTTCCAGCGTGTCGTTGCCCATCTTGTTGCCGTATCGATGCTTGCGGAGATAATATGGCAGCAAGTCCATATTCTCGGTGCCGCACGCCACCACGATCTCCGCCTCTTCGGTCTGGATCGCCTGCACGGCGCTGTTGACCGCCTGCAGGCCCGACCCACACTGACGGTTCACCGATACAGCGGTGGTCTCGAGCGGCAACCCGGCCTTCAGCATGGAGGTCCGAGCGATGAAGCCCCCCTCCGCGATCTGGCCGACACAACCGACGATGACCTCGTCCACCTGGCTGCCTTCGAGGCCGGCGCGCCGCACGGCTTCCTTGATGACCAGACCGCCGAGATCGTCCATGGGTACGTCCTTGAGACTGCCGCCCATCGCGCCGATCGCCGTCCTGACTCCGCTGACGATGACGATTTCTTTTGCAAGCATGGCTGTCCACTCTTTCTTGTCGTTACCCTCGCAGAGCGAAGGTTCAGGTGAAGCTCGAACGGGCCCCCCGACTCAGAGCCGGCGCCGGACGCGCAGACGTTGCGCCGCTTTAGGCGCCGAAGCGCGGCTCCGCGACGCCACGAATGCCGAGATCATGAATGGCGAACAGACTGCCGCGGAGAACCCCGTCGCCGGGGAAACGCGGAAGCGGCGGTTTCGCCATGGAAGTCACATAGAGGATGTCGAGATTGGGGCCGCCGAACATCACGCTCGTCACTTTCTTCACCGGCATCTCGATGACGCGGTCGACTTTCCCGTCCGCCGTGTAGCGCACGATCTGCCCCGCATAGACGAGAACGTTCCAGAGGGCGCCTTCCGCATCCACCGTCGAGCCGTCAGTGCCGCCGCCGCCGCTCATGTCGGCCATCACGAAAGCGCGCCGGTTCGAGACGGATCCGGTATTGATATCGAAGTCGTAAGCCCAGATGTCGCCGGTCCAGGTATCGGAGAAATAGAAGGTCTTGTCGTCCGGGCTGAAGCAGGGACCGTTCGAGCAAGTCATCCCGCTGTCGATCCGGGTGACTGAGAAATCGGGGTCGAGGCGGTAGAGCGCGCCGGACGCATTCTCCTCCATCGTGTCCATGGACCCGGCGAAGAACCGGCCGCGCCGATCGACCTTGCCGTCGTTGATCCGATTGCGCGGCAAGTTTGGCTCCGGATCATGGATCAGCGTGACCTCGCCGGTCTTGAAGTCGAGCGTGTAGAAACCGCGCTCGAGCGAAAGGATCGCTCCCTCGCCATCCTTTCTCAGCGCCATGGAACCGATCTTCTGGGGGACATCCCAGCACCGCAGCTCCCGGCCGTCGGCGGTAGAACGGAACACGCGACCGTCAAAACTGTCAATCCAGTAAAGGCGCTGCTGAACGACATCCCAGAGCGGTCCTTCCCCCAGGGTTGTCTTGACGTCCAGAACTACTTCGATACGCATGATGGTCTCCTATGCAATACGACGTCGTTCAGGGGGCCTCGCACGGCGAGGCCGCGGACTCCTCAGAAGGCGACCTCGTCGCCCCCCTTCAACGAGAGCATGGCGCGCGCGTCGGCGGGAGTTGCGACTTCCAGTCCGAGGCCTTCGATGATCTTTCGCGCCATCGCAACCTGCTCGGCGCTCGAGGTGGCGAGCTTGCCCTTGCCGGCCCAAAGACTGTCTTCCAGTCCAACCCGGACATTGCCTCCAAGGGCCATCGCCTGCGCCGCGATGCGCAGTTGACTCGCTCCGGCGCCGAGTACGGACCAGCGATAGTCCGAGCCGAACAGCCGGTCGGCCGTTCGTTTCATATGCTGGACATCCTCGGGGTGAGTTCCGATTCCACCGAGAATCCCGAACACGCATTGGACGAAATAGGGCGGCTTAACGAGACCCCGGCCGACAAAATGCGCCAAGTTATAGAGATGAGCGACGTCGTAACACTCGAACTCGAAGCGCGTGCCGTTCCCGTAGCAGGTCTCGAGAATATACTCGATATCCTTGAAGGAGTTGCGGAAGATCAGGTCTTTGGTGGCTTCGAGGTGAGGCTTTTCCCAATCGAACTTGAACGTTTCGTATCGCCTAACCAGCGGGTAGAGCCCGAAGTTGATCGATCCCATGTTGAGCGACGCGAGCTCCGGTCGAAATCTCGCGGCCGCCTGCGCGCGTTCCTCAACCTTCATGTACGGACTACCCCCCGTCGTGATGTTGATCACCGCGTTGGTGCCCTGTTTCACCCGCGGCAGGAAACGGGCGAAAGCTTCCGGCGCCTGGTCCGGCTTACCGGTCTGCGGGTCGCGGGCATGCAAGTGGAGAATCGAGGCCCCCGCTTCCGCCGCCCCGATCGCCGCAGTCGCAATCTCGTCGGGGGTGATCGGTAGATAGCGCGACATGGTCGGGGTGTGGATCGCCCCAGTGACTGCGCAACTGATGATGACTTTTCCGGGAGTGTCCATTGCGATTTGTTCCGTCCTTCAGCGACCGACGTCGCGTTCGGCCTTGCGCTTGTGGCTGCGCAGCGCCATGAGGCGTCGATCCCGCCACAACTGGCGCGCCGCCAAGCCTTCTTCGGGAAGGCTTGCGCGCCGGCTCTGAAGTACCTTCGACAGCACTGGTCCTGCCCAGTCCACGCGCTCTTTCATGCCCTCAAAGAGACCGGCGTACATTGGCTGGTACCGCGCGACATAGTCGGCAACGCCGCCCGGCGCGTTGAGATCGATTGTCTCGAACGGTCCCATGAAGGACCAGCGCAACGCCAGTCCGTCGGCAATGCCCCTGTCCACATCGTCGGCATCGGCATAGCCGTGTGCGACCAGTCGAAATGCTTCTTCCAAAAGCGCGCCCTGCAAGCGATTCATTATGAACCCATCGAGCTCGCGCTTCATCACGAGCGGCGCCTGGCCGACCGAGAGGAGGAAGGCCTTAGCCCGCTCCATCACCGCCTTCGCCGTCCAGGGCGCCGGAACAAGCTCAACAGCGGGGACGAGATAAGGAGGATTGATCGGATGCGCGACAACGCAGCGTTCCCGACCCTCCAATCCCTCCGAGATTGCCGACGGCAGCAACGCCGAACTCGAGCTGGCGAGAATCGCGGCCGGCGCCGCGAGTTTATCGACGCGTCCAAATATCTCGCGTTTGACCTCGAGCCGTTCCGGGCCGCACTCCTGAACCCAGACGGCGCCCTCCAATGCCTGCGGCAGTTCCTCGCACGCCGTGACGCTGGACAGGACGTCCGCAACGGAGCGACCGAATAACAGGTCATTTGCCGCCAGAGTATCTGCGACGGACTCAATGAAAGCAATGGCCCGCTCGGCGGCGCTGGGATCGGTGTCCCATAGCCGCACGTCGCAGCCGCCGCGGGCAAAGGTAATCGCCCAGGCGCGGCCGACGAGGCCGCTGCCGACGATCGCAACAATCGTTCGCGAACTGTCTGACATTCTGTTCTTCGTCCCTGCCGACGTGACGGCCGTCGCACCGTCATTCCGCTGTTGCGCCGCCATCTCAGTTACCTCTGCGCTCGCGAAGCGCAATCACCGCGACGAGAACGACACATCCGAAGAGAATGGCCCGGAAGGCGTAAGGCAGGGTCGTGCCGGCAAGCAGCGTCTGCAGTGCAGTCAGCAGCAGGGCTCCTCCGATCATGCCGAGATAGTGACCGCGTCCGCCGGTAATCAGCGCGCCGCCGACGACCACCACCGCGATCGAGGGCAGCAAATAGTCGTCACCCATTCCCAGGCTGGCCTGACCCGAGAATGCGGTGAGAAGAACGCCGACGATCGCCGCGCAGAGACCAGAAAGGACATAGACGGATATTAGCACCCGCCCCGTCGGCACGCCCGAAAGCCGCGCCGCTTCCAGGCTGTTGCCGACGGCGTAGATGCGGCGCCCGAACGGCGTGCGAACGAGAAGCAGCGTGCCGACGATGATGAAGAACACCAGAAAGGCGACGACCGGCGTCACTCCCGCGACATGGCCCGTCATGAACCACCGCAGCCAGGGCGGACTATAGCCGGCCGGCGTCCCGTTGGAGTAGAGCATCGCGGCGCCTTCCAGAATGCCATTCATGGCCAGCGTCACCACGATCGGCGACAGCCCGAGCATGACGACGCCAATGCCATTGACCAGGCCGACAGCGCTCCCAAGAAGCAGCGCCACAGGCAGCGCATACAACATGGCTGCGTCTGACCCGTGCGCCAGTCCCGCTAGCACAACGCCCGAGAACGCGATGTTCCACGGCAGCGACATGTCGAGGCCGCCGGTCAGGATGACCGCCCCTTGCCCCAGCGCCAGCACCGCGAGGAAGCTCGAAAGGACGAGCAGCGAATTCCAATAGCTGAAGTTGCTGAAGACGTTGCCCAGGACGAACTGCGAGACGACAAGCACAAGCACGAGACAGACATACGCCGGCGCAGAATGACGGATGACCTCCGCGTGTCTTTGCAGGAATGACGGGCTGGGTCCGACGGCGGGCGCAGCCGACGCGCGCCGGGCGGCGAAGGCAAGGCGTCGATCGGTCGGGTCGCGCTGCGAAACCAGAAGCTTGCCCTGGTACGCCCAGACGACGTCGACGGCGTGGCGGACCTGAGCGTACAAAACGGAATCGCGCGACAACGAGCCGAGAAACACCGCCATGAGCAGCACGCAGCCTTCTGCGATCGTTGCGAAGTAGGCCGAGACGTTCAACCCCAGCAGAATGTTGACGATGATCATCAGGATGAAGGCGCCGAACACGCTGCCGACCGGGCTGCCCTTGCCGCCGCCGAGCCGGGTGCCGCCGATGACGACCGCCGCGAAGATCGACAACATCAGCGAGTTGCCGACCAATGGATCGCCTGAACCAATCTGAGCGCTCACGAACACGCCGGCCAATCCATAGACGCCGCCGGCGAGAACGTAGGTGGCGAAAAGCACGCGCGGCGCGCGAATGCCGGTGGTCGCGGCCGCTCCGCTGTCGCTGCCCACCGCGTAGAGGGCGATGCCATAGGGCGTGCGCTTGAGCCAAGCCCAGAGCGCCAGCACCACAACCAACAGCACCACCGGGGCTGGCAGGATGCCCGGAATGGCGTTGCCCATGTAAAAGTTGCCCAGGGAGGGAGCGATGAAGCCACCCGGCTTCTCCATGACGAGCAGCGTTCCGCCTTGGACGATGAACATTGTCGACAGGGTGACCACGATCGGCTGTAGTCCCAAGAAACCGATGAAGAAGCCGTTGAACGCTCCCACGCCCATGCCGACCGCGATGCCGATGGCGGTCCACAACAGAACAGAGGCTTGCGGATCCGCTCCGTTCATCCAGGTGGCAAGCACCGTATTGATCAGAGAGACCACCGCGCCTGCCGAAAGATCGAATCCGCCGGTGAGAATGACCAGCGTCTGACCGACGGCGGCAAGCGCAAGCGGGGTTCCTCCGCTCGCCACGCTTGTCACGTCGAAGTAGGTGAGCGGACTGGGACTGATCCAATCCGTCACCAGGAGGAGCAACGCGAAAATACCGATCGCGACCAGAATCGTCCGACTGCGGCCCAGCGAACGGCCGACGGACCGCCAGGATGCTGAGGATGAGACGACGCTCCGCGCGGCGGCGTTCGATATGCTCATGTCTGCGCGACTCACTGTCCGTACCCAGTTTCACTGACCGAAGAGGCTTCGATGCGTTCCTTCCCAAGCACGGCGCGCATCACGGCCACTTCGTTGATCTCATTCCCCTGCAGGCTCTCCACCACCGCGCCGTCGTAAAGCACCGACACTCTGTCGCAGAGATTGACGAGTTCAGGAATCTCGGTGGAATGAAGAAGCACGGCGCCCCCAGCGTCGGCGAAGTCGCGAATCAGGGCGTAGAGTTCGGATTTCGTGCCGACGTCGATGCCGCGAGTGGGATCAAAGAGCAGAAGGATTCGGCTTTCGGCCATGATCCATTTCGCAACAGCGATCTTCTGTTGGTTGCCGCCCGAGAAGGCGCTGACGCGCGTGAACAGCGCCCGATCCGAGACCCCGACGGCGGAGAATATGGTGCGCGCCGACTCACGCTCGGCCGCCAGGTTCAGCAGCGCCAGGCGGCAAAACCGATTGATGACGGGCAGGCTGACGTTCGTGGTTCCGTCAAGGTTCAGGAAAAGACCCTGCGTCTTGCGATCCTCGGGCAGAAGGCCAATCCCGATGGAGCGATGCAACGCGTCAGCGGGAGAGCTAAGATGAACCGGACGGCCGTCCACCCTCAACTCTCCCGATAGGATCGGCGTCGCGCCGAAGCAGGCCTGAAAGAGCGATACCTGTCCCATTCCCTGAAGCGCGGCGACGCCATGGATCTCGCCCGGTCGAAGAGCGAGGTCGACGTTCTTCAGCTTAGGGCCGGCGCAAAGCCGCCTAACCTCCAGCACGGGCTCGATTCGGGACGTCGAAACGCCGGTCGGTCGCGGTGGGTAGGTTTGCGCGATGGAGCGCCCGATGATCTTCTCGACGATCTCGTCATCGCTGATGGTTTTGACGTCGCCGGTGACGATGTGGCGCCCGTTGCGCAAAATCGTCAGGCGATCACAGAACATGCGCACCTCCTGCATGCGGTGCGTGATGAAAAGCACGGTTGCGCCTTGCGCCTTGACCTGGGCGATCATCTCGCCAAGCCAGGCGACATCGCCCTCCGAAAGCGCCGAGGTCGGCTCGTCAAGCAGAAGGATCTGCGGCTTGCGGTGGAGGGCGCGAGCAATCTCGACTTTCTGGCGGACACCGAGATCGAGATCGCTCGCGAGAGCATGGAGATCGACGCTGAGTCCAATCGCTTCAAAGTGCCGCGTGATGTCGCGCGCGGCCGCCGTCTTGCGAACCATGCCCGAGAATTCGATCGGCGCCCTCGGGATCAGCATGTTCTCCAGGACCGTGAGGTCTGGGATCAATGTCAGTTCCTGGAAGGCCGTCTGAATGCCGATATGTTGTGCATCCCGTGGCGAACGCAACCGAACCGACCGCCCCAGGACGCGAATCGTCCCGCTGTCTGGTTCGATCAGCCCCGACAGCAGCTTCATCGTCGTCGACTTTCCAGCTCCGTTCTCGCCAAGCAGAGCGTGAACGGCGCCGGCGGCTATCGAGAAACTGACGTCGTCGACCGCCTTGGTGGCGCCGAACGCCTTGCAGACGCCATCGATCTCGATGGCTACAGATGACGCCACTGTAGGCATGGCCCTGCTCTCAAAGATCTCACACACGAGGTCGATGTGGCCGTGGCGCGAGCGGCCACGGCCAATCTGACTCAGTATTCGGGACTCAGTTATTCGGGCTGACCGACGAGCGCGGCGTTCAGGCCGATTTCCGGAAGACCCTCATAGAAGATCTGGGCGTACCAGCCGGGATTCGACACGATAGACGGCTTAAAGACGTTGCAGCCGCCCTTCATCTCGGTCCAACTTCCCGTCTCGCAGAGCTTGATGGTTTCGTTCGTCACGTAGACCTGCGGCACGACGGTGTTGTGTGGCACGTCCTTGCCTTCCAGCGCCTGCACGGCAAGTTTGAGCGCCAACGCGCCAGTGAACGGCATTGCAGCGTAGGTGATGCCCTTTACGCCAAGCGGACGATAGGTGCCGTCCATGCCTTCCACCTCGGTGCCCACTGGCAACATCTGGATGCGACTACCGTTCTCGCTCTCGCCGGCGCAAGGCTTCAGCTGGTCCGGCTTGATTCCGGCCTCGATCTGAAGTGACGACAACGTGAAGCAGCCGACCTGGGCCCAGAGCCCATCAATCTGATCCCAATTGCGGGTGGCGAGCAGCTTCGACATCTCAGTGCGTGCGACGGCTTGGCTCCACTGCCCGACTAGCTCGCCAACCACCTTGATGTCCGGATATTTCGCGAAGACTTCCTTGGCGCCCTTGGTGCGCCCGATGTCGACGGAGGTGCCTGGCACGCCCGTCACCATCACGACGTTGCCCTTGCCATGCAACTGATCGACCAGCCACTGGGCGATCTTTCGGCCGGCGTCGACTTGGTCGATTCCAACGTTGTAGGCGCACGGCTCGGTGATGCCCGAGTCATAGGCGAAGATCTTCACGCCCTTGTCGCAGGCATTCTTGACGACCTGGTTCAGCGCCGTCGGAGAAATGGGATAAACGATGATCGCTTGCGCGCCCGCCTGAACCATGGCGTTGATCTGCTGGATCTGGCGCTGAGCGCTGGGCCCCGCCACCTGAACCTGCAGATCCACCTTGTCAACGTAATCCTTGGAAGCGGCAAGCGCCTTGATCATATTTGTAGCTTCGGCCTGCCAGTCATTGCCGATGTAGCTCATCGACAAGTAGATCTTGTACTTTCCGTCGGCTTGCGCAAGACCGCCAAACCCACAGGTAAGTACGGTTGCGAGCGCCAACGATTTCATGACTTTGTTCACTTTAGTCTCCTCCTTCGGCTCACGCCCCGCGGTTTCATTCCGCCGTAGCCGCCACGGTCGCATTTGTGAGACACTTTTGATCAAAGATCAATACCCCCCTTCCAAAAAAAATTGCTCCGTATATAACAGGGCGGACCGGCACGGAAAGCCGACGGAACGGTAAACCGACGGATTTGCACCGAGGGCCGAATGCCAAACCTGAAAGCCTCTGTCGCACCGCTTCGCCGGGAAACGCTGAAGAATGGCGTCTACCAGCAGCTACGTGACTTGATCCTGCAAGGCGGCTTGGTGGCGGGCGAATCGATGACTGTGGCCAGCCTGGCGGATGCGTTCGGCGTCAGCCCGATGCCTGTGCGCGAGGCGTTGACGCGTCTTTCAGCCGCGGAGGCGGTGACCGTCATTTCCGGTCGCACGGTCGGAGTGCCGCCGCTGAGGCGAGAACATTTGGACGACCTCAGGAAGGTCCGCCTGGAGCTTGAACCGGTGGCGGCCGAATGGGCGGTCGAAAACAGGGATTCGAAATTCGTCGAGGAGCTCCGGCAACGCCTTTCTAGACTCGTGGCCAGTGAGGCCGCCGGTAATTCAAAGCTCTATATCAAAGAGAACTACGGTTTTCATATGTGTCTTTACCGGCAGTCGCAATCGCCAACCATGGTTATGATCATAGAAACTCTCTGGCTGCAGGTGAGCCCGTATTTGCATTTGTTACGTGAATCGAGGAACTACGAACTCTCGAACTATTTCCATCGGCAGATATTTGACGCGGTGGCGGAAGGCGATAAGTCTGATTTGCGAACCGCAATCCAAAATGACATTGACAGAGCGTACGAGGCGTTGATTTTGGAGCATGACGTTCTGTCGGGTTACCCGAAAGCCGTCAACGACGACAAAAAAACAATCCGCCGGCGGGGCTATGAACAGGCGCCGAAGGTTGATCCCGCCAATGTAAAGCCGATCAGTAGGTTGCGACGCCGATCGGCGTTCGGGCCCCGGGCCGATTGACAACGGATCGCTTCTGGCCCGACGGCAATCGCGCGCCCGTCAAGACTCGCCTTGCTCTCGTTGCCCCGCCATAGCGCCTGACGAAGCTCTCCAAATTGACCGCACCGCAGCGGTGCATGGAATCGCCGATCGTATGCCACGCACATCGTGGCAGACTCACCTTTGCCGCGGTCCGATATTTGAGCTGGCCAATTTTCGGGAGAAATTCTGAACCCAATCTTGGAGACGCCGCTTCTCGTTTTCAGTTCCCCCTTGGGGGGCTGTCGAGGGAAAACGAATTGCTTGATCGCCATCACGGGCGCAGGCGTCTCGCGGTGTCGGGCATCGTTCGCCGGCCTTGTCAAGCTCGTGCTGGCCGGCCTGTGGAACAGCGGCGCCTGACGGGCGCTACAGGATCACGGCCAGCCCGATCGACACGTGTCGATCATCACAACGACGGGCGAGTCTGCGTGATCGCGACAGTTGCGTCTCGGTTCGGCGCGCCGGCGCTGCGGGAGTTGGCGGGTCGCGCGCCGATCGCGCGAGGGCAAGCGCAGGAAAAATCCCGCCGGCGCTTCCCATGTGCTTCCCAATCGCGATTTTGGGAAACAGGGAAGGGCCGACATTTCAATAAGCCGTCGATTTTAGTGGCGCGCCCGGAGGGATTCGAACCCCCGACCCCCAGATTCGTAGTCTGGTGCTCTATCCAGCTGAGCTACGGGCGCTTGCTTGACGGCGGGAAGGGCTCCCCGCGCGGCAGAGGCGCCCTCTAGCCGGTTTTGGCTGGCCAGACAAGAGCGAAACGGCCGCCGGCAGGGCGGCGGAACTGCACGCGTCTCCATTGCCGACCGTCCGCGGCGTCGGTTCCCCTTGCCTGCGCTGCGCGGCGCGGCTAATGCCGTTGGCGTGCCGCAGCCCCGCCCTATCGCCTTTCTCGACGCCCGGCTGATTGATCCGGATCGCCTCGAGGAATTGCGCGGCGGCGCGCTGATCGTCGACGGCAAGATCGCCGCGCTCGGCCCCGCGGTGAAGCGCGACGCGGTCCCGCCCGAAACGCTGATCATCGAATGCGGCGGCGACGTCGTCGCCCCAGGCCTGATCGACATGCGCGCCTTCATCGGCGAGCCGGGCGCCGAGCATCGCGAGACCATCGCCTCCGCCAGCGCCGCCGCGGCGGCGGGCGGGGTGACGACGCTGGTGGCGCGGCCCGACACCAATCCGCCGGTCGACGATCCCGCGGTGGTCGATTTCATCCTGCGCCGCGCCCGCGCCACCGCCAAGGTGCGCGTGTTGCCGACCGCGGCGCTGACCAAGGGTCTCGGAGGGCGCGAGATCGCCGAGATCGGCCTGCTCGCCGAGGCCGGCGCCGTCGCCTTCTCCGACGGCCCGCTGAGCGTCGTCAATGCGCAGACGATGCGCCGCGCGCTGACCTACGCGCGCGATTTCGGCGCGCTGGTCATCCACACTTGCGAAGACCGCGACCTCGTCGGCGAGGGCGTGATGGCCGAAGGCGAGCGCGCGAGCCGGCTCGGCCTGCCGGGAATTCCGCGCGAAGCCGAGACGGTGGTGCTCGAACGCGACCTGCGCCTCGTCGCGCTGACCGGCGCGCGCTATCACGCGGCGTTGGTCTCCAACCGTCTGTCGCTGGAGGCGATGGCGCGCGCCCGCGCGAGCGGCCTGCAGGCCACCTGCGGCGCGTCGATCAACAACCTCACCCTCAACGAGAACGACGTCGGCGATTACCGCACCTTCCTCAAGCTCAACCCGCCCCTGCGCGGCGAGGACGAGCGCGAGGGTCTGGTCGAGGCCTTGAACGATGGGCTGATCGACGTCGTCGTCTCCGACCACGACCCGCAGGACGTCGAGACCAAGCGCCTGCCGTTCGGCGAAGCCTCGTTCGGAGCGATCGGCGTCGAGACGATGCTGTCGGCGAGCCTGCGCCTCGTCGCCGCCGGTCGCATATCGCTGCCGCGGCTGCTCAGAGCGATGACGACCCGGCCGGCGGAGATCCTCGGTCTGCCGAGCGGCCGGCTCAAGCTCGGCGCGCCGGCCGACCTTGTCCGTTTCGATCCCGAGGCGCCCTATGTGCTCGATCCGGCGACGCTGCACTCGCACTGCCGCAATACGCCCTTCGACGAGGCGCGGCTCGACGGCAAGGTCAAGATGACGCTGGTTGCCGGACGCGTCGCGCACGAATAGGCTCTCGCCCGCTTCTCGTGGTTTTGCCCGGCGCCTTGCGCATGACGCTGTCCCTCGCCGATCTTTACGCCCTCATCCTCGGCTACCTGTTCGGCTCGATTCCTTTCGGTCTGATCCTGACGCGCTTCGCCGGCGCCGGGGATTTGCGCGCGATCGGCTCGGGCAACATCGGCGCGACCAACGTGCTGCGCACCGGCCGCAAGGACCTCGCCGCCGCGACCCTTGTCCTCGACGCGCTGAAGGCGACGGCGGCGACGGTCGCGGCGTACAATCTGTTTGGCGAGCCGACCATGCTCGCCGGCGCCGCAGGCGCCTTCTTCGGCCATCTCTATCCGGTCTGGCTGCGCTTCCGAGGCGGCAAGGGCGTCGCCACGTTCCTTGGCGGCTCGATCTTCATTTGTTGGCAAGCCGCGCTCGGATTTGCGGTCGTCTGGCTGGCCGTCGCGGCAATGACCCGCTACTCGTCGGCCGCAGCGCTGGCGGCGAGTGCGGCGACCCCAGCCGTGATGCTCGCGTTTGGCTATCAACCAGCCGCAATCGTCTTCGCCCTGCTGGCGGCGCTGCTGTGGGTTCGCCACAGCGCCAACATCGCGCGGCTGCTGGCGGGAACCGAGACCAAGATCGGCAAGAAAGGGTGACCATGGCCGCGCGGCTGGTCGAGACGCGTCTCAGCGACGACGAACGTTTCGACTGGCTGCGGCTGATCCGCAGCGAAAACGTCGGCCCGCGCACCTTCCGCGCGCTGCTCGACCGCTGCGGCGGCGCGGCGGCGGCGATCGCCGCCCTGCCCGATCTCGCGCGGCGCGGCGGCGCCGGCCGGCCGATCCGCGTCGCCGGCGTCGACGAGATCGAGCGCGAGATCGAAGAGTCGCTGAGGCTCGGCGTCCGCTTCATCGCCTATTGCGAACCGGACTATCCGCCCGCGCTGCGACATATCGACGCCGCGCCGCCGCTGCTCGCGTTGCGCGGCCGCGAGGAAGCCTTGCAGCAGCCGTCGGTCGCCATCGTCGGTTCGCGCAACGCTTCGGCCGCCGGCCTTGCCTTCGCCGATCGTCTCGCGCGCGGGCTCGGCCAGGCGGGCTACGTCGTCGTCTCCGGCCTGGCGCGCGGGATCGACCAGCGCGCCCATGTCGCCGCGCTCGAGACCGGCACCGTCGCCGTGCTCGCCGGCGGCCATTCCAAGCCCTACCCGCCCGAAGCCGCGCCGCTGTTGCCGCGCATCGCCGAAAACGGGGCGATCGTCTCGGAGGCGCCGCTCGCATGGGAGCCGCGCGGGCGCGACTTTCCGCGCCGCAACCGCATCGTCTCCGGCCTCGCGCTCGGCGTGATCATCGTCGAGGCGGCGCGCGGCTCCGGCTCGCTGATCACCGCCCGCCTCGCCGCCGAGCAGGGCCGCGAGGTGCTCGCCGCGCCCGGTTCGCCGCTCGATCCGCGCGCCGAAGGAACCAACGACCTCCTGCGCGACGGCGCGACCCTATGCGCGCGCGTCGAAGACGCGCTCGCCGCGCTCGAGCCGTTGCGCGCGCGCGCTTCCCTCGGCCGCATGGAGGAGCCGCGCCCCAGCGACGATCTGTGGCTCGACGAGCCGGCCGAGGCCGAGGAACCCGCCTCCGCCGAACGGGTCGAAATCGGCGAAATGTCGGTCGGCGCGCGCATCGCCGCCCTGCTCGGCCCTGCGCCGGTGTCGATCGACGACCTCGCGCGCGCGGCGGGCGCCGATGTGCGTTCGGTCCGCGCCGCCCTGATCGAACTCGAACTCGCCGGGCGAATCGAGCATAGCGGCGGCGATCGGGTTGCGCTGCTCACCGGGCGGGAGCGGGATTAGGGCGCCCGACGACATCGGCTGCCCCCGGCGTCGTTGCGCCGACAAACGCCGACGTTCCGAGCGACGCGGCGTCCCCTTGCGCTTTGGCCGCGCCCACAGAGCATGTCGCCGCGCTCGACGATGGTCGTCCGCTTAGCCTGACGGCGCGTCTTCGCTGGCCGCGCCAGCGCCCTCGCGCGACGCCGCCTCGCTTTCGGCGCGCGCCATCGCCAGAAAATAGGCGAGGAGATCGAGACCGGCCGCCGTCGCCATCGATTCGAGCTGCGCCGTCATATCGGCGATATAGAGGGCGACCGCCGGCGCGTCAGCGCCGCCGCTCGTTCGGCTTTCACGCCCCGGCGCGAAAGCCTGTTCTCCGACACGACGCCGCACATCGTGCCGCCGCGTCGCGACGCCGCGATCGCTCATTGTCCGCTCCTCCCGCAAGGAGAGTCCCGATCGGATACTCTCATAGCGTGTATCGCGCCGCAAGGCCTACTCTGTGGCGAAATCCAGCCCTGTAACGCTGACGTCACGCGGGGGGCAGGCGGGCGAGCCCGGCGAGACGGTCGAGCGCCCCCTGCAGGATATAGGCGGCGGCCATCTGGTCGACGACGGCGGCGCGGCGCGCGCGCGAGACGTCGTTGGCGATGAGCGCGCGCTCGACCGCCGCGGTCGACAGGCGCTCGTCCCAAAAGATGACCGGAATCGAATCGAGGCGGGCGAAATTGCGCAGGAACGCGCGCGTCGCCTGAACGCGCGGGCCGGCGCCGCCGTCCATGTTGAGCGGCAAGCCGACGACCAGCGCGAAGGCGTCGAACTCGCGGATGCGCGCGCTCAGCGCTTCGGCGTCCTTGGCGAAGCGGGTCCGTTTCACCACGCCGAGCGGCGTCGCAACGCGCCGTTCGACGTCGGAAAGCGCGAGTCCGATCGTCTTGGTCCCGAGATCGACGCCAATCAGCCGCGCCTTGGCGGGCAGGCGCTCGGCGAGCGCATCAATCGAGAGGGGCGTCGACGACATCGCCGCCTGCGCTAGCACGGCGCGCGCGCGCCGCCAAAGGCCGAATTGCGGCTCGACCGCGCGTTGCCACGCCGAAACACGCGATGTAAGAGGACCATGGCCCGCCTGGGTTCGGCGCGCCTCGTGGAGTTGCGATGCCCGTCGATCTCGCCACCGTCCGCCGCATTGCGCGTCTCGCCCACATCGCCATCAGCGACGCGGAAGCCCCCGCGCTGCAAGGCGAGCTCAACGCGATCCTCACTTTCGTCGAGGCGCTGGAAGCGGTGGACGTGACCGGCGTCGAGCCGATGACCTCGGTCACGCCGATGAAGCTGCCGATGCGCGAGGACGTCGTCACCGACGGCGAGATCGAGCCGCAAGTGCTCGCCAATGCGCCGCTCGCCGAGGACGGCTTCTTCGTCGTCCCCAAGGTCGTCGAATGACGAAGCGCTTCAGCCGCCTCGCCTGCCTGAGATGGAAACCGAATTGTCCGACCTCACCTCCCTGACGCTCGCCGAAGCCCGCGACGGGCTCAAAGCGAAGCGCTTTTCCTCGCGCGAGCTGACGGAAGCCCATCTGCAGGCGATCGCGCGCGCCAAGGGTCTCAACGCCTTCATCGTTCAGACGCCGGAACGGGCGCTGGCGATGGCGAAAGCGAGCGACGCCAAACTCGCCGCCGGCGACGCCGGTCCGCTCGAAGGCCTGCCGATCGGCATCAAGGACCTCTACGCCACCAAGGGCGTCCACACCCAGGCGTGCAGCCACATCCTCGACGGCTTCAAGCCGACTTATGAATCGACGGTCACCGCCCATCTGTGGCGCGACGGCGCGGTGATGCTCGGCAAGCTCAACATGGACGAGTTCGCCATGGGCTCGTCGAACGAGACCTCCTACTACGGCCCGGTCGCCTCGCCCTGGTTGCCGCCCAACTGGAGCGCCGAGAAGGCGCGCGCCGCGCTCGCCGGCGACAAGCGCGGCCTGCTCATACCCGGCGGCTCGTCGGGCGGCTCGGCGGCGGCGGTGGCGGCGCGACTGTGCCTCGCCGCGACGGCGACCGACACCGGCGGCTCGATCCGCCAGCCCGCCGCCGTCACCGGAACGGCGGGGATCAAGCCGACTTACGGCCGCTGTTCGCGCTGGGGCATCGTCGCCTTCGCGTCTTCGCTCGATCAGGCCGGGCCGCTCGCCCGCACCGTGCGCGACTGCGCGATCATGCTCACCTCGATGGCCGGTCACGACCCCAAGGATTCGACCTGCGTCGACCGCCCCGTGCCGAACTACGAAGCGGCGATCGGCGCCTCGATCAAGGGCCTGACGATCGGCATTCCGCGCGAATATCGGCTCGACGGCATGAACCCGGAGATCGAGGCGCTGTGGCGGCGCGGGGCCGAATGGCTCAGCGCGGCGGGGGCGAAGGTCGTCGACGTCTCGCTGCCCAACACGCGCCACGCGCTGCCCGCTTATTACATCGTCGCGCCGGCGGAGGCCTCGAGCAACCTCGCCCGCTACGACGGCGTGCGCTACGGCCTGCGCGAGCCGGGCGCCGACATCCTCGAGCTCTACGAGAACACCCGCGCCAAGGGTTTCGGCGCCGAAGTGCGGCGGCGCCTGATGATCGGCACCTACGTGCTGTCGGCCGGCTACTACGACGCCTATTACGTGCGGGCGCAGAAGATTCGCACGCTGATCAAGCGCGATTTCGAGACCGCGTTCGCCGACGGCGTCGACGCGATCCTGACGCCGGCGACGCCGTCGCCCGCCTTCGGCATCGGCGAGAAGGTCTCGGCCGACCCGGTCGAAATGTACCTCAACGACGTCTTCACCGTGACGGTCAACATGGCCGGCCTGCCGGGGCTCGTCGCCGCGGCGGGCAAGTCGGCCGAAGGCCTGCCGCTCGGCCTGCAGCTGATCGGCCGGCCGTTCGACGAAGAGACCTTGTTCTCGCTCGGCCACGCGATCGAGGAAGCGGCGGGACGCGCGCCCTTCCCCGAGCCGTGGTGGGGCTGAGGCGAGCGGCGCGAGCGGCCGCGGACCGAATCCGAGCGCAGCGAAGACACACGATTGACACTAACACTAACACACACTATACATCTCCCCGTTCCCGCGAATGGGGGAGAGGACGTGTGAGCGCCGTTTCGTCGTCGAAGTACCGACCTTTGACTTTGCATCTGCGGACGCAGCGCGCCAACCGTGTGGCGATGAGTTTCGCCGAGGTCGAGCGCGTACTGAGAACGAAACTGCCGCCCTCTGCGTGCGCGCATCGAGCCTGGTGGAGCAACAACCCGAACAACAACATGATGACCAAGGCTTGGCTCGAGGCCGGCTTCCAGAGCGAGCAGGTCGACCTCGAAGGACGGAAGCTTGTGTTTCGGCGCGTGGCGCCGATTCCGTCGTCTGCGACCTTCGCGGAGAGCCCCCAGTCCAATTTTTCCGCCGCGCCCAAGCTCGGTCTGTTCGGCTGGTTGCGTGGAACCGTGGTCTCGACGGGCGACTTGACCGAACCGGCGGATCCAGACTGGGCGAGGCGCGTCGCCGATGGCTGATCCGCTGTTGCTCGACACGTGCGCCATCATCTGGGTCGCGAACGACGAACCCATCGCCAAGGAAGCGCAAGAGGCGATCACGGCCGCGCTCCTGGCGGACGCTCCGGTTTACGTTTCGCCGATCTCCGCCTGGGAGGTTGGAATGCTGGCGGCGCGGCGGCGCATCAGCTTGCGGATGTCGCCGGACAAATGGTTCGACCGGCTGCTAGGCGCCCCCGGACTTCGCCTGGCGGAGTTGCCGCCGAGCATCCTGATCGCTTCTTCGTTCCTGCCGGGTGACACGCCGACCGACCCGGCTGACCGCATCATCGCAGCGACGGCGCGCGAATACGATCTGCGCGTCGTCACGCGCGACCGACGGCTGCTGGCTTACGCCGAATCCGGGTATTGTCGGGCGCTGGCGTGCTGAGGATCGTGAGAGAGAGGCGGAGATGGCGGAAACCGGTGCGAAGCTGATCAAGGGCGCGACGGGCGAATGGGAGGTCGTCATCGGCCTCGAGGTTCATGCCCAAGTCAACTCGCGCGCCAAGCTCTTCTCCGGCGCCTCGACCGAATTCGGCGGCGCGCCCAACGCCCACGTTTCGCTGGTCGACGCGGCGATGCCGGGCATGCTGCCGGTGATCAACCGCGAATGCGTCGCCCAGGCGGTGCGCACCGGCTTGGCGCTGAAGGCGAAGATCAACCGCCGCTCGATCTTCGACCGCAAGAACTACTTCTACCCCGATCTGCCGCAGGGCTATCAGATCTCGCAGTACAAGAGCCCGATCGTCGGCGAGGGCGAGATCCAGGTCGACCTCACGCCCGAGCATTCGATCCGGGTCGGGGTCGAGCGCCTGCACCTCGAGCAGGACGCCGGCAAGTCGCTGCACGACCAGTCGCCGACGATGAGCTTCGTCGACCTCAATCGCTCCGGCGTGGCGCTGATGGAGATCGTCTCCAAGCCCGACCTGCGCTCGGCCGAGGAGGCCAGGGCCTATGTCGGCAAGCTGCGCAGCGTGCTGCGTTACGTCGGCTCCAGCGACGGCGACATGGAGAAGGGCAACCTGCGCGCCGACGTCAACGTCTCGGTCCGCCGCCCCGGCGAGCCGCTCGGCACCCGCTGCGAGATCAAGAACGTCAACTCGATCCGCTTCATCGGCCAGGCGATCGAAGTCGAAGCGCGCCGTCAGATCGCGGTCATCGAGGATGGCGGCGTCATCGGGCAGGAGACGCGCCTGTTCGATCCCGTCCGCGGCGAGACGCGCTCGATGCGCTCGAAGGAAGAGGCGCACGACTACCGCTATTTCCCCGACCCGGACCTGCTGCCGCTCGAGATCGACCAGGCGTGGATCGACGCGCTCGCCGCCGATCTGCCCGAGCTGCCGGACGCCAAGAAGGCGCGCTTCCTGGCCGCGTATGGGCTCTCCCCCTATGACGCGACCGTGCTCGTCGCCGACCGCGAGACCGCCGATTTCTTCGAGGCGGCGGTCAAGCACGGCGGCGCGGCGCGCGACCCCAAGGCGGTCGCCAACTGGATCATGGGCGACCTGTCGGCCTCCGCAAACGCCCAGAATCTGCCGGTCTCCGAGGCCGGGCTCGGCAGCGCCGCGCTGGCGACGCTGGTCGACCTGATCGGCGAAGGCGTCATCTCCGGCAAGATCGCCAAGGACCTGCTCGTCATGCTGCTCGGGCCCGACAAGGGCGCCGACCCGCGCGCTTTGGTCGAGGCTCGCGGCCTGCGCCAGGTGACCGACGCGGGCGCGATCGAGCGTGCGGTCGAAGCCGTGATCGCCGCCAATCCCGACAAGGCGGAGCAGGCGAAGGGCAAGCCCGGCATGCTCGGCTGGTTCGTCGGCCAAGTGATGAAAGCGACCGGCGGCAAGGCCAATCCGCAGGCTGTCAGCGACGTGTTGAAAACGCGCTTGGGGCTGTGAGAGAGCGCGCTGCGAATCGGTCGCGATGACTGATTCGCGCGAATCGGGTCGCCGCGCGTTCGCGAATCCAACGTGCGTGCGACAAGAATCTGACGCTCGTCACCAAGAAAAATTCGATCGCGATTCGCCTTTCTCGTGCATCATTCTGGAACGCGGCGCCGACGCTTCACGCGCATTCGGCGACGCCGCGCGACGAAGCAAGGCGCGCCCACGACGGCTCGACGCGGCGTGCGCCGCCTCAGCGTCTGTTCTCGGAGATACGCAGAAAACAATGCCACCCACGCAATGCGGCGCATGCGGGCGCAGCGCTCGCGCGCGCGTCGCGGCGGTCTCGCGATGAAGTCGCGACCGGCGTCGACGCTCGCTGCGGCGCGTGTTCGCCGAGCGCCGCACAGAGCGGGCGCCCGTGCGATAATTCGATAGGCACGCGCGATTCGCGTCGTCGCTCGCCGTCGCTTCGCTTGCTCTGCGGAAATTCACAGCTAATTTCTTCAGCGTTCTTCCATCGCGCGCGCGACGTTGCGTGGGCGGGGAGTGATCAAGAGGGACGCAACACTATGGCGAAAGCTGCTAGGAAACCGGCGAAGAAAACCGCCGCGAAGAAAACCGCCCGCAAGGCGACCAGAAAGACCGCCGCCAAGAAGGGCGCGCGCAAGGTCGTCGCCAAGAAGGCCACGCGGAAGGCCGCAGTGAAGAAGGGCGCCCGCAAGGCCGCCAAAAAGGGCGCCCGCAAGGCGACCAAGAAATCCGCCGCGAAGAAGGCCCGCAAGGCCCCAGCAAAACGCAAGAAGGTCATACCGCCTCCGGCGGCCCCGACCGAGACTCCCGTCGCTCCGTGACGCGGTCGCTCTGACGAGCATCGGCTGATCAGATTCGGCGTGCGGCGTTTTCGCCCTGTCTGATCAGCCAGCTCGACCCATAGGCGCCGTCCCGCCATCGGGCGTCGCTGAGGCTTCGCGCCGAAGCGCGGCGATGGCGCATTGTCGATTCCGACCAGAGGCCGCCGCCGTTTGGGCGCCTTGTCGTTTGCCGACTCGAGTCGAGCGGCGCTTTCCTTTTTTTGCTGTCGACGACCGCGCCCTTCTCCCGGGCTTCGTCGTTCGCGCGCCGGCGGATCGGCCGCGGCCCCGCGGCTCTTGCAATGGCCGGGGCCGTCGGGCATATGTCCGCCACAGCGCCCGGCGCTGCCGCGGAGATGTGGCCGAGAGGCTGAAGGCGGCGGTTTGCTAAACCGTTATAGGGTTGTAAAGCCCTATCGAGGGTTCGAATCCCTCCGTCTCCGCCAGCCTGCGCCGAATTCTGATTTTACTTCAATAGCTTAGCCGCGAGGCCCGAGACCGATCCACAGTTCGGTCCACAAGTCGCGCGCCGGCGTCGTGCTCTCTCGCATTCAACTGCCGAACGCGACGCCTTCGTGGAGTGTGGTAGTCTGACAGGCTCTTCGAACCGCGGGGTTTGGCAATGCTAGTGAACGTCGGCGGCAAGGATTATGAAATCTCTGGGCTGGCCTACGGACGCCTGCCCGCTTGGTCGCTAATCAAGAGCGGCGGCGTACAATTGACAGCGGAGGCGTTCGATAGGCTTCCCGACGCCGACAAAGTTGAGCTTGCACGGCACGTCCAAGCCCACATCAACTCCTTGAGCAAACCGCTTCCCCGATAGTCAGAGGCGTTGGGCGGGATCAAGCCCAACTGCTGCCACTGCCGGGATGGCGAAGCTGACGGCCAAGAGGCAATCGACCATGGGAAGCTTGGTCCGACAGACCGGACGTCGGTTGCTCGGAGTTGGCTCGAAGGCTGGTCGCGCGCTCCTTAGGGTTGCTGCACTGGCTGTCCCGCTGCTGATGCTGCTCGCGCAGGCGGCACAATCGCAAAACGGCGCCGATGAGTATCAGGTTGCAAATGACGCAGCCGAGCAGGCGAATAAATGCAGTGGTGAGGCTCTTTTTCGCTATTCGCGCCAGCGCGGTGAGGCCGCCGCCGAAGTTGCCAAGGCCGCGTTCGACGTCTGTGAGGGGGAATGGGAAAGGGAGGCCGAGTTGCGGGCGGCCGCCATCAATCACGATCCCGCCTCAGAAGCGGTCAAGCTCAGACAGATTTGTCGCTTGATGCCGCCGTGCTTAGAAGTCAGGCCATCGGACCTTCTGGCCGCGGCGCGCGCCGCCTTCGTGCACGAGGCCACACCGCAAGTTTTCGAGTGGAGAGACTAC
>NZ_JBEKVH010000010.1:0-52379 GCF_049514155.1 Roseiarcus sp.
CTGCCCTATCGTCGCAGCGCCGGCGTGGCGCTGATCAATCGCGCCGGCGAGGCGTTCATCGGCCGGCGCGCGCGCAGCCGCGAGGCGACCCTGGTCGCCGGCCACGAATGGCAGATGCCGCAAGGCGGCATCGACGAGGGCGAAGAGCCTTACGCCGGCGCGCTGCGCGAGCTCTACGAGGAGACCAACGTCAGGTCGGTTTCGCTGATCGCCGAGGCGCCGGAGTGGCTGAGCTACGAGCTGCCCGCGGAATCGGGCAACCGCTGGCGCGGCCGCTACCGCGGCCAGACCCAGAAATGGTTCCTGCTGCGCTTCGAGGGCGAAGAAGCGGAGATCGACATCCGCCGTCCCGGCGGCGGCGCGCACAAGCCCGAGTTCGACGCCTGGCGCTGGGAGCAATTCGCGCGCCTGCCCGAACTGGTGGTGCCGTTCAAACGCGCGGTCTACGAAAAGGTCGTGGCGCAGTTCGCGCCGCTGGCGAAGCCGGCGTGAGGTTTGCGACGGCGACAAGAATTTTTCGACAGGAAGCCTTTTCAAGCGCTTAGGCGCCAAAACACGCGCGCCGATTCAAAATAATACATACTAACATAGTATATTACGAATTGCCCCGCGAGCCCTTCGGCTGCGAGCGGGCGCGCCCGCGCCGCCGCCGCGAAATAGACGGGCCGCCCAGCGGTAAGCGGGCGGCCCGGGCTCGACGCGCCTGGAGGCGAGCGCGGCGGAGCTCAGTTGTGGGGCGGCTCTTCCGTCGGCCCCGGCGCCGGTCCGGATTCGAACGGACGCTGGCGGCGTTCGGTCATGAACTGGTCGAACTCGGCGCGGTCCTTGGCGAAGCGCAGCCGCTCGAGGAAGTCCTTGAACTCGCGCTGTTCGTCTTCGAGCCGCTTCAACGTCTCGGAGCGATAGTCGTCGAAGGCGCGGTTGCCGCTCGAGGCCGGACCGAATCCCCAGCCGCTCGGGCCGCGATAGCGCTCCATCCGCTCACGCACGCGCTGCATCTTCTCCTGCATACGCACCATCTTGCGGTCGAGGCGCTCTTCCCAGCGATCCGTGTGGCCGTCCCAATCGCTCATCGGTCCATTCCCTGCGTAGTAGGGCCGTCGCCAGCAGCCATACTTATGGCGCGCAATCAGGTAGCCGAGGATGATAAGGCCCAGCGGCCACCACCAGATGAAGCCTAAGATCATGAGAACGAGAGGCATGGCGCGACCTCGGTTGTGAATGTAAATAACATTCACATTCATCGCACCTTTGTCAAGGCGTTTTCGCGCGGCGCCGTTCGAATTCGAACCTCGGCGGCAAACGCCAGGCGGGCGCCGAATGCTCGATTCAAGTCTTATTTTCCATGGCTTCGCCGGCGCGGAGGGTGCGGCCTTATGTCCGAGTCGCCCGGACGCCGAGCCCGCGCAGATAGACCAGCACTTGCGCCTCCAGCAGCTCGGCCGGCGCGATCGGCAGCGTCCGCTGCGCGCCGTCGCCGCGTCCGAACAGCGACGCGGTGCCGTGCGCCATCGCCCAGATGTGGAGCGCGACCATCAACGCTGGCGGACGACCGCCGGGCGGCGCCGTCGCGCACAGCCGCTCGGCCGCGCCGCGCAACACCGCAAAGGCGCGGTCGCCGGCGCTGCGCAGGGCCGGATCGGCGCCCGCCGGCACGCCCGCCTCGAACATCGCCGAGTAATATGCGGGCTGCGTGCGGGCGAACTCGAGATAGGCCTTGCCGAGCCGCTCCAGCGCGACAAAAGCGTCGGGGCGGCCGTCGTCCCAGGCCCGCGCCAGCGCCGCCTCGAACTGCTCGAAGCCGCGCAACGCCACGCTCGCCATCAGCTCGTCGCGGTCGCGGAAATGCCGATAGGGCGCCGCGGGGCTGACGCCGGCGAAGCGCGCGGCCTCGGCGAAGGTGAAGCCGGCCGCGCCCTTCTTGGCGATCAGCTCCAGCGCGGCGTGGATCAGCGCCTCGCGTAAGTTTCCGTGATGATAGCCGCGCGGCTCGTCCCTGCTCCAACTCATGTGAAGAGTCTTTACATCAGACGGGCCGAAACGTCGACGCTGGCGAAGGTCGGCGATTGCAGTTCGGCCGGCGCGGAAGATCCTGTCGATGGTTATGGAGCCGCGGCAAGACGATCAGCCCGCAGAAAAAGGCGAACGAAGACTAGAGGCTGCCCATCGCCTCGGCCGCGCGCGGAACGGACCTCGCCGTCGATCTCTTGACGGCCCTTTTTCCAAACCGCCGACCCTGTCAATGACGCGGCTTAAGCCGCGCCGCCTTCGGCGGCAGCCGCGAGGCTGTCATTGACAGGGTCGGCGGTTTGGAGCGGTCTCGCAGACAAGAGATCGACGGCGAGGTTCGTTCCGCTTCGAGAGGCGCGCCGCGTGAGAAAATTCATCAACGACTGGACTGCTTCGCAAGCCTTAATGTGAGGAGCGCATGGCGCGATCGCCTAAAGTCAGGTGGCCGCGACGTTCCTAGCCTAACAAGAGTGCAAATAGCCCAGTCACGCAACCAAACACAAACAAAGCCCCGGAGATGAGCGCCGAAGTTGTACGTGGGTCTTTCAGACGGAGACCCGCTTGTTCTGTAGGGCTCTTTGCAAGATTGGCCGGAACATCCAGAGTCGCAAGGGGAGGCTCGTGCTTATCTATATACGCGAGCCAGCGACGCTCCTTAATCAACCACCCAAGAATTCCAGCCCCCATCGAAATAAGCCCAAGTACAAAACAACCAAGGGTCGACAGAAGAATCAGACGCGGTCCTGATTTATGAAATGTGGCACCTATGAAGCTCAGCGTTGCCAACGACGCGCCGGCATTGGCGATCCATATACTATTCAATGCTTGTATATACGCAGGCTGTAAGTTTGCCACGGTGCGGTCAATTGCCTCAACACTCCGTTGATATTCCCTAAAGCGAGTTTCTGCCGATTCATCGTTTTCATCTTTATCCACGGCATTGCCTCTCCCGCCCAAGCGTCCGCGCGATCCGGCCCAACCCTGAATTGCGGCGACGCGCCCAGCAATTCCCATCATCAGCCGCCGCCGATGCGCCGCCCCTCACTTCCCCGCTTCGATCTCGTTGATCGCCTCGTTCATCGCCGCCTCAAAACGACGGCGGATGCGGTGGGCGGAGACGTCGACCCCCGCCTTGACGGATACGTCGTGCAGCCGCGCGTTCGTCGGCGCCGCGCTACGCGACGCGCCGCCCCCTGCCGAGCGTGAGTTTGGCGATCAGGCCGGACCGGCTTTCCCCCTCCGCTTCCGCCAATGCGTCGAGGCGGCGCAGGACGCGACGAGGAATCGTAATGTTCACGCGTTCAGTCGTGTCGTCGAACGTCGCGGGATCGACTGTGACGACGCCGACGGCCCAGCCGGCGAATTCGGGGCGCTGACGAACGGCGTCCAATTCCGACGGGGCAGGGATGGCCAAGCCCGCGTCAAGCGCGGCGTCGATCCAGGCGGCGGCGGCTTCCTCGGCGTTCGCCAAAGCGTCGTCGAGCGTGTCGCCGGCGCTGAAGCATCCGGGCAAGTCGGGAATGACGACGCCGAAGGCGGCCAGGTCCGAACCGAGTTCGATGGCGATGGGGTAGCGCATGTCAGTCTCTCAAACCAGCTTGCTTCCGAATGGCCGCGACAAGACCTTTGCCTAAGTCCTTCTTCGGATGCGGCACGATCACGGGAAACGGCCTCTCGGCGTGACGGAATACGTGATGCGAGCCGCGTATGCGATCCAATTGCCAGCCGGCCGCCTGCAGCTCCCGGATTAGGTCCGCGCTCTTCATCGAGTGTGTATAATGTGTATCTGGGCGCGAAAGTCAACAGGAACGTTTCGCCCCCTGCGATACGCCCCTGAGCCTCCTCGCCGCCGGCCCCCGCTCTCGCCTCACTTGCCCGCTTCGATCTCGGCGATCGCGTCGTTCATCGCCGCTTCGAAGCGGCGGCGGATGCGGTGGGCGGAGACGTCGATCCCGGCCTTGACGAATTCGTCATGCAGGCGCGCGATCAGCGTTTCGTCGTCCTCGCCTTCGATCTCAACCTTGCCGAAAGCTTCGGCGTAGCGCTCCGCCGCCTCCCCGGCCCGTCCGAGCTTCTCCGCCGCCCAGGCTCCGACGGCGCGATTGCGGCGCGACAACGCCTTGAAGCGCAGCGCTTCGCTCAGCTCGAAAAACTTCTCGAACCCCTGCTTGCGCTTGTCGAACTCGCTCACCCGCGCCTCCCGGTCCGCACACGGCGCGAAGCTTTGCCCACGGCGCGCGCGCGCGTCAATCGATCAGCGCGCGCGCGAGCTTCTGGAAGGCGCGGGCGCGATGCGACAACGCGAGCGAATTGTCGCGCGGCAGGCCGTGCTTCTCTTGCGCCGTCATCTCGCCGAAGCTGCGCGCGTGCCCGTCGGGAACGAAGATCGGATCATAGCCGAAGCCGCTCGTCCCGCGCGGCGGAAAGACCAGCCGCCCGTCGACCCGGCCCTCGAACGACTCGAGCCGCCCGTCCGGCCAGGCGAGCGCCAGCGCGCTGACGAAATGCGCGCGCCACGGCGCCGGCGCGCCGCGCGCCTCGAGCTCGCGCGCGATGCGCGCCATCGCGCCGGCGAAATCGCGGCCCTCGCCCGCCCAGCGGGCGGAGTAAATGCCCGGCGCGTCGTCGAGCGCCGCCACGCACAGGCCGGAATCGTCGGCGAGCGCCGGCAGCCCGGCGGCGCGCGCGGCGGCGTGCGCCTTGATCGCGGCGTTGGCGGCGAAGCTGTCGCCGGTCTCCTCCGGCTCGGCGAGGCCGAGCGCGCCGGCGCCGACGACTTCGAGCCCGCGCGGCGCCAGCAGATCGGCGAGCTCGGCGAGCTTGCCCTTGTTGTGGGTGGCGGCGACGATCCTGCCGCTCAGCCGGCCGCTCGGCGCTTCGTTCACGGGGCGATGATCTTGTAGCGCTGGCCGGCGACGAGCGGCCCCTCGCGGTCGAGGCCGTTCAGCACCAGGAATTGGCCGACGGCGCGATCGTCGGGCGACATGCGCTGCGCCATCGACGCGGTGGTGTCGCCGGCCTGGGCCGCGACCACCCGCAGCCGTAAAGGCTGCGCTTCCGTCGCCTCCTCCGGCCGCAGCCGATGGAACGAGCGGATCGCGGCGCGGAAGCGCGCGTCGACGGCGGGGGTGAGCGAATGAGCGGCGAAGATCAGCCGGAACACGCGATCGCCGACCCGGACGGCGCCGAGCCGGAAGCTCCACTGGTCGCCCTGGGCGACGGCGATCGCCATCGGATAATCGCCGCCCTGCAGCGTCTCGATCGACGAGGTCTTGACCCCGTCGATCCAGCCCGAGGCGAGCTCGTCCTCAAGCGAGGTCGACGGGGAGAGCGCGATCGAGTCGAGCCGCAGCGCCTGCGCGCCGCCCTCGCCGACGCCGATCAGCGCCGCCGCCTGGTTCTCCAGCGTGAAACCGTCAGGCGCCGCGAAGGCGACGCCGAGCTTGGGATGGAGAAAGCGCGTTCCGCGCACCAGCCCTTGGGCCGGATTGTCGCCATAGGCGATGCCGTCGACGGCGTTGAGATAGCCGTCGCGGCCGGTTTCGCCGACCCCCGGCGCGCCGACCTTCTGCGCTTCGACGACCGCCTGGGCGACGCGCTCGGGGGTCGAGGGATGGGTCGCCATCATGTCGGGCTTGTCGGCCGAGCCGGCGCCGATCATCGCCGTGCGCAGCGCGCTCCAGCGGCCGAGCGAGGTCAGGAAGCGCGAAGCGGCGTAGGGGTCGTAGCCCGCCTTGGCGATGACGCCGATGCCGATCTGGTCGGCCTCGAACTCCTGCTGGCGCGAGAAACGCGCGATCGACAATTGCATGCGCGCCTGCACCGCCTCGCCCTCCTGCGGCCGGTCGAGCACCTGGTTGGAGACGCGGGTGAACAGCTGCGCGGTCTTCTCCAGTTCGGCGCGCTGGGCGGCGTGGCGCTGCGTCACGTGTGCGATCTCGTGCGCCATCACCGCCGCCACTTCCGAGGTGTCGTTGGCGAGCGTGAGCAGGCCGCGGGTGATGAAGATCTCGCCGGTGGGCAGCGCGAAGGCGTTGACGACCGGCGAATCGAGGACGGTGATGCGATAGGGCTCGCTCGGCGTTTCGCTCTGCTGGGCGAGACGGGCGAGAACGTCGTCGAGATAGCGCTCCACCGCCGGCGCGCTGTATTCGCCGCCGAAGGCGTCGATCAGGCGCGTGCGCTCGGGGTTGGCGTCGACGCCGCCGGTCGTCTGCGGCGCGGCGGTCGGGACCAGGTTGGCCGCGGTGGGATGCGACGGCGGATCGATGGTCGCGCAGGCGGCGAGCAGCAGCGTCAGCGCGGCGGCGAAGGCGGCGAGCGCGCGCGCGCGCAACGCCGCGCCGCGCCGCCATCCGCTCTCGCCCGCCCAGACCCTCATTTGCCCGGTCCGCTTCCCTATTTCGCCTCGGCTCGCCCGAGCCGCTCCAGCATGAGCGGGTCGACAATTTCCAGTTGCGGGCCGAATCGGCTGTCCAATGCGCCGCGCACCCGAATTTTCTCTCCAGCGAGCGCGGTCAACGGAGCGCCGGCCGCCTGGAACGCCGCCTGCGTCTTGCGCGAGGCGACGACCGAAAGGGCGCCGCGCCCGCCCAGATCAAGATAGAGGCGCGCACGGCCGAGGCCAATCCTGCGCACCACGCCCTCGACAATGACAAAGCGCCCGTCGCGCCGCGCCAGAGAGGCGGCGTCGTCGGCGGCGAGCACGACATAATCGGGATCGCGCCAGACGCCAAGTCCTTTCGCGCGCGCCGCGGATTCCAGGGCGAGTCGGCCGGCTTCGCAGCCGCGCGTCTCGTATTCCGGACGAACCCGCGCCAGGCCGGCGGCGATCAGCGCCTCGGCGGCCGAGGCGGGCGCGGCGTCGGAAACGGGCGCGACGAGGTCGCCAAGCGCGCGGTCCCAGCGGTCGGCGGCGGCGACGACAAGCGATAAAGCCGCCTCGCGGCCGACAAAACGCTTCGTCAGCAGGTCGCGCGCCGCCGCCGCCAGCGCCGGATCGCCGCGCGAGGGAAGGGGAAGGTCGAGGCCGGCGATTCTCAGCGTCCGCCCGTCGGCGAGCGCAATTTCGCCGCGTTGGTCGACCGAGGCGGCCTGAACAATTCCCCCCGCCGCGCCGCAGGCCGCCACCCGCCCGGCCGCAAGGCCGAGCGCCAGCGCCAGGGCGGCGACGACGGCGGCGCGCCGACGGGCGAGATGCGTTGGAGCGGATTTCATGCTAGAGGCGCTTCGCCGTTGCGAGACGGCTTTTAGCCCCTTCGCCCGGCGCGGTCACCGCCCAAGGGCGAGCGGGGCGGCGGCGAAGCGCGCCGGCCCGCAGCGGCGCCGGCGGGCGGAGAGGTCCCGGTAGCTCAGCAGGATAGAGCACAGGTTTCCTAAACCTGGGGTCAGGGGTTCGATTCCCTTCCGGGACGCCACTACTTTTCGGCCGTATTGATCTCATTGCGCAATTCTCCCGAATTCCCTCACCTTAGGATCAGGTGAGGGGATAGGGCGTTCACTTTCTGCCCCCGCGCTCAAGCTTCGTCATGCCGGTTCCCGCCATCCGAGCGCGATCAGCGGCCTTCGTGTAGAGGGCGGGCATCTGGTCCGAAGTCCATCCGAACATGGCGCGCAATTCGACGACCCCTGGAGCCGGCGAGGCTTCGATCGCTCGCGCCTTCTCATCCTCCGACCAGCGCCGTCGGCCTCCACCGCCAGCGATGACCTCAATCCGACGCCCCGCGGCAGCCTTAAGCTCAAGCTCACCATCAAGTCTGGACACAAGCCGATCCCCAAATCACGGGCTCAGCATCGTTCACCGCAGCGCCAAACTGAAGGTGGGGTCAAAACAGCGGTTACCTCTGACCCACTCGTGGTGAATTTGCTCAAGGTGTTGGGACGCCGATCGGCGTCCGACCCCGCCGCCTATGCACAGGTCCTCGCCAGCCACTCGCGGGCGCCAAAGCGGCCTACCGCTTCCGAGAATCCAGTTCCGCGGTAAGGCGAATCATTCCGCTCAGCGATTCGCCTGGGGCCAGCCGGCGCAGACCGCCGCCATCCGGCAAATTGTGGGCGTTGGCGCTGTGGCTCATCGGCTCGAAAGCAAAGAACTCGTAATTGTATCCGGCTTCGAATTTCGGGTCCGAGACGAACAAGAAATAGCGCCCAAAGAGTCCGTCGGCTTCGAGTTTTAGGCGCGCCCGTCGGTCGGGCCACGCGATCTCGCAGGCCCCGTTCCAACCCTCGAAGCCATGGTTCACCCAACGGCGCGGCAGCTCGCGCGCACTGGTAAAATCAAGGTCGGCTGGAATGGGCGCCCGCTCTGTCGGCAGCCAATCGGCGCCTTCGAGCCAAAGCGCGGAGGCGGGCGCTCGCAGCGTCGTGCTGGCGGTCAGGGGAAAGTAGGGATGCCAGCCTAGGCCGAAAGGCAGCGCCTTGGCGCCCCGATTCACAACCTCAAGACTGAGCGTGAGGGTAGAACCGTCGAGGGCGAAGCTTTGCGCAGCTTCGTAGCTGTACGGCGTTCCGGCGTCGTCGTGGCGCATGACCATTCGCGCTCGGCTGTGCGCGCGCTCCGCCACCCGCCATTCGGTCGTCCAGCCGTCGCCGTGCAGGTAGTGTTCGTCCCAGTCCATGTTCGGCGCCAGCGCGTAGGTTACCCCCTCATACGCAAAGCGATTGCCGCCAACTCTGTTGCCGAACGGCACGAGCGGAAAACAGGCGGACTGCGCTGCAACCCCGACGGCCGTGGCCGCCGGCGCGCGCATCAGCGGAATTCCGCCGCTCTCGCCCTTGGCGAAGAAGCGCCAAATCGCGGCCCCATCCGTGCTGACTTGCAGTTCAAGCCATTCGTTCTCAAGATTGAAGACGCTCATGCTCTGCGCGCCCATTCCATTGTCGTGCGTTTCGCCGCTTTCCGGCGGCTGAGTGGGCAAGAAGACACGGACAGGCTAGCGCATTCACCGAGACCCGATCTCGCCGAGCAGATCGGCCGCGGCCGCGTGGTTCGGGTCTTCCCGAAGCACCTGCTCCAGCCAGTCGCGAGCCTGCCCCGCGTCGCCCAACATGAGGCTCGCCTGGGCGAGCATAAAGCGGGCGTTGCGCTCCTGGCTTTTCTGGAGATCCTGTTCAAACAGCAACATTGTCGGCAAAGACGTGGCGAAGTAGTCAATTTTCGCGGGCGTTGTGAGGAGAGCCTCGGCATACTCGCTGAGCCCCTTCATCATCGCCGCCGCTTCCTCCTTCCGTTCGAGGCGCTCCAGCGCCCGCGCAGAGTAGTAGGCCATCTCCGAATAGACGCGGGCGCGCATGCCCTGGAAGTCGCCACGGAACTCGCCCGCGAGCGTCCAGTGACGCCGCGCCGCGGCGTCGTTCGCGGCCGCCGCGAAGGCGCAGCCGAGCCAGTAATGGACATCGCTCTGGTTTGCGAGCAGGTGCTTGGCTTCGCCAAAAGTTTCGGGGACGTCGAGCGCCGCTTCAAAATGCGGGCGCGCTTGCGCCGGACGGCCAGCGGCCAGCTCCCGCCGCCCGAGCGCGAGCCGAGTGCGGACATATTGTCCAAGCGCCATACCCTCGCCGCCCTCCCAGGGCTGAAAGCGGCGGCGGGTCAGGACCTCCAGCGCCTCGTCGTGAGCGCCGAGTTGGTTCAGCAGCGCGCAAAACTCGACTGTGAGATCGTCGCGCTGATCGACGAGGACTCGGCGCCTGCGCAACTCAGCCAATCGATCGGTGGGAAGGCGGCCGAGTCGTCGCCAGAGCTGATCGCGTTCATAGAGCAGTCGCGCGTCGCCGGGCGCGGCCGCAAACGCTCTCTCGTAACAGTCCGCCGCCTCGATCGGATCCTTGCGCACGTTGAAGGCGCCAATGCCGAGATTGCGCCAAACGATCGAAAACGTAGGGTCGAGCCGGGTCGAACTTCGCCAGCAGACGAGCGCCTCATCATAACGCTGACGGTCATAGAGAAGATTGCCGAGGTAGTATGGCGCCTTCGGATCGTCATGATCGGCGGCGATCGCTCCCTGCAAAATGGCGATCTCCTCGAGCCGCGCCGGAAAGCAGTAGTCGGGGTTCGCGGCGCGCGCCTTTCCGCCGTGCATCTGTGCGGTCGCCTCGTCGCCCGCCTGTCTGGCGAAGTGCGCCATGTAATAATGAATGAGAGGCGCGGCGCCGGAGAGGGGCTCGCCAATGGCGCCTTCCAGCGCGTTCAAAGCTTCGCGGCACAAGCCGGCCCGCGCGAAATCCAGAGCGAGGTCGAGACGATTCTGGCCTCCGCTCGCCAGAACGCCGCTGTGGAGATATCGGGCCCAATGATCGAGCGGATCGAGCGCCAGCGTCTCTCGCAACAGGGTCGAGGCGGCTTCCTCCCGGCCGAGGCGCCGCAGCACGATCGCCTTGAGATTTCGGGCGCGGAGGTTGTCCGAACCTCGGCGCAAGCTCATGTCGAGGTGGTCGAGCGCATTCGACCAATCGCTTCGCCCGCAATCGATCTCGGCCAAGGCATGATATCCGGGTCCGCTCCAGGCGGCGTTCCATGTCGCTTTGTAGAAAGCCGCGTAGGCTTCGTCGTCGCGCCCGAGGTAGCGCAGACTCAGGCCAAGATTGTAGAGCGCCTCGCCGTCGTAGGGATTGGGATTTCGCCTAAGTAGACGTTGCAGCGCGCGGCGAAAATGAGACTCCGCCAGAGCAAATTCCCCGCGGCGGAGGCGCCACAGCCCCAGCGCGTTGTTGCAGCGGCTGTCCAGCGGGTCCCGCCTCAGCGCTTCCTGCCAATAGTCATCCGGCGCCCGCGTCGCGTGGCGGTACTGCTCGATGTGCAGGCCGGTGACGTAGAGCTCGTCGGCGCTCGCGATCTCGGTAGGCGGAGGCGGCTCGGTCGCCGCCTCGGGCGCTGTGGCGCTCTGCGGCTGAGGGCGATAAGCGATCACCTCGTTCCCCGTCGCGTCGCAGACGCAAAGGAACAGATCCGCGCTGGCGACGCCGGCAGGCAACGCGAGCGTCTCGGCAAAGGGCGTTTTCGGGTGGAGCGATCGCTCCCATCGCCCAAGATTGCGGCCGCCCGCCGCCAAAATGATCGTGGCGTCGACAAGCGGAGTCGGGACGCCGACGCCGAGGCGGATGGCGCCTGCGTCGACCGAAAGGTGCAGCGCGGCGGCGAGGTTGGCCTGCTGCACCGTGCCGATCGCCCGGATCGGATACCAGTACTGCTGGAATTCCTTGGTCTCGCCTGGAGCGAGAAAGGAGAAATCGGGCTGGTTGTCGGTGTACGCGCCGGCCATCAGCTCGATGTAGGGGCGATAGACGCCCTGCTCGTCGGGTTCGCTCAGATTGCGGTCCCAGGCGTAGCCGAAGGCCTGGTTGCCCCACGTCCACTGCTTCTTGCCGGGGGCGATGTGATGGTTGGCGACATGGACGATTCCGGCCGCCGCCTTGTGATCGTAGCCACCGAAAAAGTCGCCCTTCGTCCCCAGACACATGTAGCTCGTCGGAACCGGGATGTTGGCGTACCAGGAAAGGTCATTGGCAGGGTAAGTCCCAGGCGGCGTAAACTTTGCCGGCAGTTCGTCCTGGGGCACGCCTTCTCGGCCGCGCTTGCCGTAGTCCACGCCGTAGTAGCTGCCCTGACAGAACGGAAAAGAACTGATGGCGCGCTTGGCGTGATCGGCGACATAGCCAACATCAGTCGGAAAGAAGCTCTGGTACTGCTCGTGAACAGCGGTCGCCACGTTCGCCCACCAGAGAAAAGTCTGCACGACGGGCGTGCGGTTATAGAGGCGGACCTTCAGCTCAAGCACCGCTGAACCAGGGCGCAGGCGCACGCCGTGCATGCCTTTCATCCGGTTCATCGGCTCGTGCTCGCTTAGCCATACGATGCAACCGCCGTCAGGCTCGTTCTCGATGGCGAAGTCGACCGGCATGAAAGTGCTCGGCCGATGGTGCTGCGGCCAGTTGAACTCGATGCCGCCGCTGATCCAGGGTCCGGCCAATCCGACGAGGGCGGGCTTGATGACATCCTGGCGGTAGACGAAGTCGTAATTGTTCGTCTTGTCGCGGGCCACATGAATGCGACCGCCTAGCTCCGGCAGGATCATCACCCGGATGAACTCGTTTTCCAAATGGACGGCGGTCCATGCGCGATCATGCGGGGCGTCGGCGATGCGGTCGCAGAAGGGCAGCGGGTAAATGCGGCCGCTGGAACCCTGATAGACCCGCTTCTCGATGAACATCGGATTGCGGTCCGGGGCGAGCGGCGCAAATGTCGGAATCGACACCGGCTCCGTCCAGGCTTTCACCGCGCCGCGCAGCTCTTGCGGTGCGGCAGGAAGCGGAATCTGGCGCATATTCCTCTCTATCGCTCTTCGAACGGCCAAGTATCTTCCCGAACGGCGGTCCAGGGGGGAATGGGACGAATGCTGGAAAGCATGTACGATGCTCTGATATCCTTCACTCCATGGAAGGAGATCAAGCGCCCCGCATCGCTGAAGGCTTCCCCGGCCAGCGCGCCGTCGTACTGCCGCGGCCAGTCATCGCCTCATGGTTGAATGCAGCGCCGCTGCTCGAGCTTTCGCCGAGCGACGTCGGTCACTATCCGCATGCGCGATGGCATCATCGCGAGCGCCCCGAGGGATCCCCGGAGCTGATCTTTCTCTGGTGTTTCCAGGGCGAGGGGTGGTTGAAGCTGGCCGGCGAGACGTTTCCTGTTCATCCTGGCCAGGCGGCCGTCATCCCGCCCGGCGTCCCGCATGTCTACGGCGCCGACCACGCCTCGCCGTGGACGATCTACTGGGTCCACGTGGTTGGTCCCAAGGTCGGCGAAGCTCAGCGGCTGTTGGGCGCTCGGCCCCGGCAACCGATCCTCACGCTGGGCCAGGACTCTGGACTGGTCGCCCTGTTCGAGCAGATGCTGGGCCTCCTTGAGCGTGGCTACAGCGCCCACAACCTGCTGGGGGCCTCGCTCTGCCTGGCGCAGGTGGTCGCGCGCGTCGCTCTTGGCTCCAACCGGCCCAACGGCGCCGCCGAAACGACCGAGGAACGCATCGAAAATGTCGTCTCGCTCATGCTGAGCACCCTTGATCGCAACGTACGCGTCGAAGAGCTCGCCAAATACTGCAAGCTCTCGCCCTCGCATTTCGCGGCCCTGTTCAGGAAGCGCACGGGGTTCAGCGCCATCGACTTTTTCCTGCGTCTCAAGATGCAGCGGGCGTGCCGCCTGCTGGAAACCTCCAACATGCCGATCAAGGAAATCGCAATTCGACTTGGCATCGACGATCCGCTCTATTTCTCGCGGAGCTTCCATCGGATCTATGCCTGTTCGCCGAGCGAATACCGCCAGCAGCATACGGGCTGAGGCGACGACGCTCGGGCGATCGCCAAGGTCGATCGAGGTCCACGTCAGCTCGTACAAAGACGCCGGGCCGTCTTTGTTCACATCGGCAGACCGATGCCGCGGCCACCGGCCCGGCGCTGCTGGATGACGACTGCAATCACCAGAAGCGCGCCCTGGGCGATGTCCTGCCAAAAGGAGTTCACGTCGAGGATGATCAGGCCGTTTTGCAGCACACCGAGCAGCACGACCGCGAATATTGTGCCGACGATGGTTCCTTTGCCGCCCTGCATTGAGCAGCCGCCAAGCGCCGCCGCCGTGATGCTCTGGAGCTCGAGGCCCTGGCTTCCGGAGGTCGGCTGCCCCGAACCGGTGCGCGCGGTCAGCAACACGCCGGCGAGCGCCGAAACGAAGCCGCAGAGCATGTAGACGGCGAGAATGTAGCGGTTCAAAGGAATGCCGGCGAGGCGGGCCGCTGTCGCGTTGCCGCCGACCGCATAGATATTGCGGCCAAAATCGGTGTAGTGGAGCACGAGTTGCGCCAAGAGTGCGACCACCACCAGAATCCAGATCAACACCGGGATTCCGACGATCGTCCCGCGCGCTAAAAAGATGAACACCTGGTCGACGCCGGTATAGCCTTGGGCGCGGCCGTTGGCGATCAGGTTGGCGAGGCCGCGGTACGCGGCCAAGGTCGCCAAGGTGGCGATCACGGCGTTGACCCGGCCATAGATAATGATCACGCCGTTGAGCAGACCGGTGCCCAAGCCCAGCACCAGCGCCGCCACGATTCCCGCGAACGCGCTCTGCGTGGCCATGAACACCATGGCCGAGACGACCGAAGTCAGCCCGGCCTGGGAGCTGACGGAGATGTCCAGCCCACCGAGCAGCATCACCACCGTCTGCACAACCGAGAGAATGCCGACAATCGCCACGGTCGTGCCGATCGTCGCGATATTGCTGGAATAAAAGAAGTTGCTGTTCTGCCCGCCGATAAAGGCGACAAGCAGCGCCAAGGCGATCAGCAGGCTGACATTCTGCACGCCGATCGCTTCGAGGATGCGTCTCAGCGCTCCGCGCGGAGGGAGACGCGGCGTCGAAGCGTTCGCGTCGGGGAGTGACTGGCTCATGCCGCCTTTTCCAGAATCGCGAGACTCAGAATCTTCTCTTCCGTTGCGTCGGCGCGCTCGATCGTGCCGGAAACCCTGCCGCCCTTCATCACGACAATGCGGTCGGCGAGCCCCAGCACCTCCGGCAGCTCGGATGAGATCACCAGCACGGCGATGCCGCGCGACGCCAGCCGGTCGATGATCGCGTAGATCTCCGCCTTCGCCGCCACGTCCACGCCACGCGTCGGCTCGTCAAGAATCAACAGCTTCGAGTCGCGAGCGAGCCAACGCGCCAAGACGGTCTTTTGCTGGTTGCCGCCCGAAAGCGTCGCGACCTCCTGCTCGATTGACGGCGTGCGAATATGCAGTTCGCGCAAATAGCGTTCAGCGAGCTGCCGTTCCTCGCCCCGGTTGACCACGTGCCAGCGGCTCAGGCGCTGCAGCACCGCCAAGGAAATATTCTCGCGGACCGAACGTTTCATCAGCAACGCTTGCGCCTTGCGCTCCTCGGGCGCCAAGCACAGTCCCGCACGGACCGCGTCCATCGGTGAACGCAATTGCAACGCCTGGCCGTCGACGCGGATCTCGCCCGCGGTCAGCGGCACGTCGCCAATGATGGCGCGCGCAAGCTCGGTCCGCCCGGCGCCGACAAGTCCGGCGAGCACCACGACTTCGCCTGCGCGCACCTCGAAACTGATGTCGCGCACGTCGGCGCTGCTGACGTTTTCGACGCTGAGGACGACCCGGCCCGGAGAATGCGCCGACCGTTGGTAGAGCGCGCTGAGGTCGCGCCCCACCATCATTCGAACGAGCTCTCCCTCGTTGGTCTCCTCCGCCTGACGTTCGCCCACGACCTGGCCGTCACGCAGCACCAGAACGCGTGTGGCGATGTGCAGGATCTCCTTCATACGGTGCGAAACGTAGATCACCGCGATGCCGGACGCCGTGAGACGCTTTATCAGCGCGAACAGCGTCTCCGAGTCGCGGTCCGACAGCGACGAGGTGGGCTCGTCGAACGCGATGACCCGGACGTCTCCCGAAAGCGCCCGCAGAATCTCGACGAGTTGGCGCTGGGCCGGCGAAAGGCTATTGCCGAGCTGATCGGGATCGATCATTCCCAAAAAACCGCTGCGCTGGATATCCGCCGCCACCTTGGCGCGCAACGCCGTCCGATCGACCAGCCGGCCGCGGTGCGGCAATGCGCCGGCGTAGATGTTTTCCGCAACTGAGACATAGGGAATGATCTCGGGCTCCTGCGCCACCACGCGAACTCCGAGACGGTGCGCGTCCGCGGGCGCAGAAATCGTGACCGGCTTGCCGTCGATCTGGATGCGGCCGGCCTCCGGCGTGTAGGCGCCGGACAGGATCTTCAGCAGGGTCGATTTGCCGGCGCCGTTTTCCCCCATCAGGGCGAGCACCTCGCCGGCGCGGGCGGTCAATCGCACCCCGCTCAGCGCCTGGACGCCGGCAAAATGTTTGTCGACGCCTTCCATGACCAGCGCAGCCGGCGGCATAGCAGAACCCTTGAGCATGGCGTGTCATGCGGCGCGGCGATGCGGGCCGCGCCGCGCTCCTTCCCTGCTAGCTGCAGCTCCCCATCACCGCCTTCCAATTTTCCGGCCCCACGATGGTCGTGTTGGCGATCGTCTTGGCGGGAAGAGGCTTGTGATCGCGGATCGCCGCGACGAGCACGCGCATTGCGGCGTCACCGACGTCGCGGCCGCTGATATAGAGCGCGGCCTTGTTTCCGGTTGTCTGGCCGGCCTGCCAGTCCTTGCACGTGAGGTAGGCGCCGAGCCCGACCCCGATGACGTTCGCTGCGGGCGCCCCGGCGTTGGCGAGCGCCGTGGTCACCCCAACCAGATTCTCATCGTTGCAGGCCCAGGCGACCCAGTGTTTCACGTTCGGATTGGCGGTGACCACGGCGCCGGTTTTGTTCTGCGCGTCCACGGTCGAGTTGTCGGTGCCGACCTTAATGATCTTCGGCAATCCTCCGACGACCTTCTGGAACGCCGCCTCTTCGCCGGACTCGCGGTCCTGACAGACCGAAAGCTGCTGCTGGTAGGCGGCGATGACCCGCACGTCGTCGAGGTTCCAGCCGCTCGCCTTGAACAGTTTGCCGGCTTCCTCGCCGACCTTGGAGCCCATGTCGAAGCCGTCGAAGCCGACGAAAGCGGCGGGTTGCCCGGTCCCGCTCTTGATCGGGTCGTCGGCAGAGACCAACGGAATCTTGGCCTGCGCCGCCATGTCGATCACCTGGGGGCCGATCTGCTGGTCAGGCACCACGATGGCGATGCCGTCGACCTTCTGGCCGATCATCACGTTGATCGCGCTGATCGCCGCATTGGAGTCCATGCTGACGTTGACGACATCGACCTTCACATTGCCGAGCTGCTTGGCGGCGTCGCGCGCGCCGTTCGCCTCGTCGACAAAATACTGCTGGTCGCCCTGCTTTTGAATGAGCGCAATCGTCAACTCATCGCCCGCCGCCCACGCTGGCAGCACGCCGATTGTGACGCCGATGAGCCCTGCGAGCAACGTCGGCACTTGATATCGTCTCATGTCGCTCAGGCGCCTCATGTCACGTCTCCTCCCGGTTTATCTGGCTTCGCAGCTTGATCGGCTGCGAGCCCACTCTACGGTAGTGGGTCGGAAGCTGGCGCGGGAATGGCGCAGACGCTGGAAGATATGGATGATACTCTGATTGCGTGTCCGCGTCGTCGCAGACCCGCCGGCGCTTGAAACTTGGGGGTCCGCGGGTCGGCGGCGCTTCAACAGCTGAGCGTGTCTGTTTGATCGACGTGAACGAAGGGCGATTGCTGACTTTGAATGAAGAGCGGAACGGCAATATGTCCCGGCCTTACAGGGCGCATCGCTGCCGTGACAGACTTGAAGCCGCGCTGGCGCGCATCGAGTCACTCGGCGACCCCGCCATTTTCACGCGGCTCTATATCGGCTCGGCAAGGTCGGCCGCCGACGCCGCCGACCGTCGACTTCAACTTGGGGGGCGTCTCGGACCGCTGGACGGCGACATCGTCACAATCAAGGACCTCTTCGACGTCGCCGGGGAGCCGACGACGGCCGGTTCGGCGATCCTGCGTGACGCGCCTGCGGCGGCTGCCGATGCGGTCGTGGTGCGTCGGCTGCGCGAGGCCGGCGGAATCATTCTTGGCAAAACCAACATGACGGAATTCGCCTATTCCGGGCTGGGCCTCAATCCGCACTGGGGAACGCCGGGCAACGCCGTGGCGCGCGATCGCATTCCCGGCGGCTCGTCGTCCGGCGCCGGCGTTTCCGTCGCGCTCGGCGTCGCCGATCTCGCCATCGGAACCGACACCGGCGGTTCCGTCCGAATCCCCGCTTCGCTGAATGGCGTGGTCGGTTTCAAGCCGACTGCCAGCCGCATCCCCCGCGACGGCGTGTTTCCGTTGTCCCGTTCGCTCGATTCGGTCGGCCCCCTCGCGCGTTCGGTCCAGGCCTGTGCGGACGCCGACGCGGTCATGGCGGGGCAGGCGCCGGCGCCGGTCAAGCCCGCTGCGCTCGCGGGCCGTCGATTTGGCGTGGCGGCAGATTATCTGGCGAATGCCGACCCGGCGGTTCTGCAGGCGTTCGGCCTGGCGCTGCGCGTGTTGGAGAGCGAAAACGCCATCGTGCAAGAGGCGAGCCTGGCCGATCTGATCGCCGAGATGCACGCGATCCTGGCTGATGCGCCGATCGTCCCCTTTGAAGCGGCGCAGCTCCATGCCGAACGCCTGGCGACGCGCTCAGGTGATTTTGATCCGCAGGTGTTGGCGCGCATTCGCAGGGGCCAACACATTGCCGAACCACAATATCGCCTGTCCCTTCGCCGCCGCGATCGCCTCATTGCCGCGATGGACCGGCGGCTGAGAGATTGGGACTGTCTTATCCTTCCAACGACGCCGAGAACGGCCCCGCTGATGGCGGAGGTGGCGAACCCACAGGCCTTCAAAGCGATGAACGCGCTGATGCTTCGCAATCCGGGCTTCGCCAATTTCTTCGATCTCTGCGCGATATCGATCCCCATGCCCATCGAACCGATGCCCGCGGGCGTCATGCTCGTCGGCCGCCACGGGACGGATGAGGCCTTGCTGTCGATTGCGCGCGCCGTCGAGCTGGATCTGAGGAAGAGCGCCTGAAGCGAGTTCAGTTCCCAGGTCGCCAAGCCGCATTTTCGCAGGACTGGCATGCGCCGATCGAGGCGCCGGCGACTTCGATGACCTGAGAACGACGCTATGCGCCGATCGGCATACGGGCTTCAGGCCGAGACCCCCTGCGGCCGCAACTCCGCCACGTCGATCGAATAGTCCTGACCTTCCCACGTCAGAGCGTCCAGCCAGGGGAAAGTGAACTGAACGCTTTCCCCGGCGGTCAGCGCCGCGACCGGCAAATAGGCGACATGCACGCCGAGACCCGTGTCCAACGTCTCGACGTCGCGGACGTTCTGGCAGTTGTTGACGCCCCAATGGACCGTCGCGGGCGCCTTGAGTGTTGTTCGGCGCGAGTTTTGACCCGTTCGTTCCGATTGGGATCAACAATTTATGACGCCGATCGGCGTCGGGACCCCGCGCCGAACGACACCTCCCGATCCGCCGCAACTCTACGATCTCGACGCTGATCCTCACGAACTCGAGAACCTCGCGCTCCTCTCCGACCATGCCGACGTCTGGGCTGACTTCGAGCGCCGCTTCGCTGCGCGCTGGGACCTCGCCGCCTTTGACCAAGCCGTGCGGGCGAGCCAGCGCCGCCGCCATATCCTCGATGAGGAACTGCGCCAGGGGACGTGCACACCATGGGACTTCCAGCCCCACGAACCAGCCTCGCGTCGCTACATGCGCAACGACATGGACCTCAACGTCCTCGAGTCCGAGCGGCGCTACCCGCGCGGCCAATGACGGGCATGCTGTAGGGCGCGCGTGCGCAAAGACCCAACGCCCATTCCTGCACGGCGGGCAAGCGCGGGAGCGTCCGCGCCACAAGGCAACAAGTTTGCAACGCGCCTGTTCGGCTAGGAAGTCGTTTATCGCACCATCCAATTTCTGCTCGGCGTTCCCCGCTCGACACGACCGCGTTCTGTGCTCGAGCGGCGACAAAGCCGAGCCGGGCGGTGGCGGCACTGCGTCGCAAATGCAACGCAGCCACGTCCGCTTCCTTTGTTAGGTGGGACACGCGCCTCGGAACCTCCTGGAAAAGATAGAAGGTCTTTTGTCCCACCCGACCCCCTAGGTGTTTGATCTGCGCAGGTAAGGGCCTCCCCTTCCGATACGCCAATCATTCCAATGCGTTGAGCAGTATTCGTCACCACGAGAAATTGGCGCCGATTCGCGCCGCGCCGGTGCGGCCGGTGAACCCAGCGCCCACTGCGGCGTTGAGTTGGAAGTTGTCGTTCAATTTCACCGCTGCGCCGAAACCAATCGCGTTATAGACGTCGAAAGTGCCGAGATCGACCGCGATCGCGTAGGTCTTGCCCGTTTCGATGATCGCAGTCGGCAACGCGGTGGTGATCGCCACGCCCTCGAGCGAGCGATCGATGCTCATCGCCATGGGAGACAGCCCGTAGGCGGCGCCGCTCGACGTGGCGATCGCGGTCTTGCCGGTCATGGGATCGAGGCAGGTGTCGGTGCCGGGGACAAAGAATCCGACAACGTCTCCAATCGAACAGATTTTTGTATACTCGACAGGCGCTGCGACTGACGGAGAAAGGAGACAGACGACGATCACCGAACCCAGAAAAGCGAGTGAATTGAAATTGGCGCTGCTCCGCATGACCCTGCCCCCCGGATTGCACACCCGCCAAATGACCGGCGGCCCCCTAGAAAATATGCCCGAACTTCGGATTTCTGCCAAGCATGAGTCTTTCCTTCCACACGTCAACAGAGTGTGTGGCAGGCGGCGCGTGAGAGCGTATGCTCAGCAGAGCCTTCAGGCCGATCCATCGAAGCGGGATTCGCTTTTGATCCCGATGAAAAAAGGACCGTCGCCGATGAGCAATGGAACGTCCCTCAAGCCACGCGATCGCGTAAGCATGTCCCTCAACCATGAGAAGCCGGACCGATGCCCGATGCAAATCAGCTTCACTCCGGAGTTTGCCCAGAGATTGCGCGAGGATATGCATCAGACCGGCCGGTCCGTCCACAATCCGCACGGAGGCGGCAACACCTACGAGCTGGAACGCGCGCTTGGACAGGATCTGCTGCTCACCTCAGTCGGCTGGGCCAACTCGTATTACGCCAACGAGACCTACGCCGGCGGCACGGACTCCTATACCGACGAGTGGGGGGTGTCGTGGAAGAACGCTCCCTATGAGACCCGTTTCGGCGCCGGGTTCTATACGGATATCGTCGGTCATCCGCTGGCCGACGAACATGCCGTCGCATCCTACCGCCCGCCCGACCCGCACCGTCCGGAGCTTTACGGCGAGGCCGAGCGCCTGATCGCCGCTCACAAAAGCGACTACTGGATCGTTGGCGTGACCGTGACGACCATCTTTGAAACCGCTTGGGCCCTGCGCGGCCTAGAGCAGATGATGATCGATTTCACCGAAGATCCGCGTCTCGCCGAAACAATTCTCGATATTCCATTCCGATATCATCTGGCTGCCGCCAAGCGACTCGTCGAACTGGGCGTCGACATGATCTGGACGGGAGATGACGTGGGCATGCAGCATGGCATGATGATCTCGCCCAACGCTTGGCGGCGGTTCCTCAAGCCCCGCATGGCCGAGTTCATTTCCACGCTGAAAGCCATCAACCCAGAAGTCAAAATTGCCTATCATTCCGACGGCAATATCGAACGGATCATTCCGGAATTGATTGAGATCGGGCTGGATGTGCTCAATCCCGTGCAGCCGGCCTGCATGGATCCCGCAAAGTTGAAGCGTGAGTATGGAGACAAGCTCTGCTTTTGGGGCTGCATTGACGAACAGCATACCCTTCCCTTCGGCGCCCCAGATGAAGTGCGCGCGCAGGTCTTGGAGCGCCTGGAGACCGTTGGCTACGACGGCGGACTGATCCTCTCTCCAACCCATCATGTTCAACTGGATACGCCGCTCGAGAATTTCTGGGCCCTGGTTCACGCCATTGATGGCGAAAGCGGGCTGGCGTCGGGGCTGCATTGATCGCATGTCCGCGGCGCGCCAAATGCCGTTCTTATTTGTCTTATGATCGTGAATATCCCGACCCTGCGGCCGGCCACAATCCGGCGTAGGCGGATGATCCCTCCGGCGCGGTGAATCCGTTACAGGCTGCCGTTCACGCGCCCTCCCGGCTGCGCCGACGGCGCCCGGCGCCCTTGGCCGCGGCCGGGGCGACGAGTTTGCCGAGCGCCGCCTCGATCGCGGCGAGGTCGGGCCGCGGTCCGCGCTGGCATCGGTCGAGCGCGCGACGCATCGCCGCGACATGAGCCGGCGTGTTGCCGCAGCAGCCGCCGACGATGCGCGCGCCGGCGTCGATCGCCAACGCGACGTAGCGCTCCATCAGCTCGGGCGATCCAGAATAATGGATATGCCCTTCATGCCATTGCGGCAGGCCGGCGTTGGCTTTGGCGATGACGATCGCCTCGGGGTTCGCCTCGGTCATCGCCAACACCGAGACGACGAGATCGGCGGCGCCGACGCCGCAATTGGCGCCGACAGCGAGCGGCGGCGGCGCAAGATCGTCGAACGCGCGCGCGAAGTCCGCCGGCGCAAGCCCCATCATCGTGCGGCCCGCCGTGTCGAAGCTCGCGGTCGCGGTATAAGGCGCGCCGACGGCGATCGCCGCGCGCGCCGCGGCGCGGGCCTCCTCGAGCGCGGACATCGTCTCGATCCAGACGACGTCGGCGCCGCCCTCTCTGAGGCCTTCGATCTGTTCGGCGAAAATCTCCGTCGCTTCGTCCTCGGTCAGCGACCCGAGCGGGGCGAGCATCTCGCCGGTCGGACCGACCGAACCCGCCACGACGATGGGACGGCCCGCCCGGTCGGCGACGGCGCGCGCATTTTGCGCCGCCAGCCGGCTGAGTTCCTTCGCCCGCGCGCCGAGACCGCGCGGGCCGAGGCGACGGCGGTTGGCGCCGAAGCTGTTGCTCAGGATGATGTCGGCGCCGGCGTCGATGAAGCTCTGGTGCAGCGCGCGAATGCGCTCCGGATGCGTCTCGTTCCAAAGTTCGGCGCAATCGCCCGAGGCGAGGCCGGCTGCGATCAGGTTGGTTCCGGTGGCGCCGTCGGCGAGTAGCGGCCGCCCCGCGGCGATCAGTTTCGACAGCATGGACTTTCCCACTTCAAACCGACATCCGCCGCGTCTCGGCGCAATCTGGCGCTGGCGCGCCCCTTCATTTCGTCGCCTCGCTCGGCGCCGGGGCGCCGCTCCACCATTGCAACATGGCGATTGACGGTAGCGTGTTTTGTCCGGCCTGTCCGTGCGTCGCGCCGTCGCGACCGACTCTGCGGCGACGCCGAGCCCGGTGTAGCGGCGTTCGAAAGCGAGGCCGAGCCGCGCCGCCGCCGCTTCCGCTCGCGCGGTCAGGTCAGGGTCTTCGCTCTGGGCGAGATAGACGAGCCGCTTGTAGCGGCGGAAGTATTCGTTGCGCAGTTCGGGAAAGCGGTCGAGGCCGAGGCCGCGGACGACCAGGCGATCGAAATGCCGGGCGAGGAAGTCGGTGACAAAGAACGAGCCCGGTTCTTCCGCCATCATCGCCGCGATCGCATCCTCGCCGGCGTAGAAGGCGTAGCAGTGCGGTCCGGCCACTCGGGTCACGCCCTCTTCGGCGAGCACGATGTCGAGCGCGCCGCCCGTGCCGCAATCGCCGTAGACGACCAGGATCTCGTCGTAGCGCGCGCGGTTCTCGTGGATCTTGCTCCGGATCGCCTCGGGAATGCGCTCGGGTCGGTTGTGCAGTTCAGCGGGCAGACACGTGACGTCGAAGCCGCCGAGCGGACCGCGCGACAGCGCGACCATCTCGCGCGCCAAGGCGCCGCAGGCGATCGCCAGCGTCTTGCGCGGCGCCGCGCGCCCGATTTCCGTTTGGCCGGCCTCGGCGGCGGACGCCGTCATGTCCAAGCCTCGCTCGCATGAGACGCGCAGACGCCGCTCGGCGGTCAGCGTCGCCCGTTGAATTCCTTCACCGCCTCGAACATCGCGACCATGTTCTCGACCGGCGTGTTGGCCTGCACATTGTGGATCGCGTTGAACACGAAGCCGCCGCCTGGCGAAAAGATCTCGCAGCGTTCGAGAACCTCGGCCCGCACCTCGGCCGGCGTCCCGAACGGCAGCGTCCGCTGCGTGTCGACTCCGCCGCCCCAGAAGACGAGGCGACCCCTGTACTTCTCTTTCAACATCCGCGGGTCCATGCCTTTGGCCGAGCACTGGACCGGGTTGACGATGTCGATCCCGGCGTCGATCATCGATTCGAAGAACCGCTCCGACGAGCCGCAGGAATGCTTGAAGGTTTTCCAGGTCGTGTGCTTGTGAATCCAGTCGCAGACCTCGACGTAGTGCGGCTTCCACAGCGAGTCGAACGTCCTGACCGAGCAGAAGGACGACGTCTGCGTGCCGAAGTCCGTGCCGCAGAGAAAGACCACGTCGATCGCGTCGTCGCCGAGGCGCTGGTGAATCCTTGCAAGATTCTCGATTCCAATCTCGACCTGCCGTTCGAAGATCTTGTGCACCACGTCCGGGCGACTTGCCGTCAGCATGTACCACTCGGCGACGTCGCGCACGCCTTTGGGATCGATCAGGTCGGGCCCCGGCGCCCAGGCGATGTCGCCGAGATTGGTGTTCACCAGCGACGCGAACACCGCGTACTCGCCGCTTTCGAGCGCACGCGCGTCCTGCTCGATGTCGTCGAGCTGAGCCTCGGTCAGCGGCTGATACTGCTCGGCGTTGTCGTCGGGGTTCAGATGATCGAGGTCGAGCGGCTTCTGGCGGATGATCGCGTCGAAGAAGAAGCCGTCCTTGGGCATATGCCCGCTCGGGCGGGCGCTCAGATCGCCCTTGGGATAGATCAGCGCGCCGCCCTTTTCCGGCTCGACGGTGGTGCGGAAGCCTTCCGGAACCAGCACCTCGAGCCCGTTGAAGCTCCACGGCTTCCAGTCACGATTGTCGAAGCCGAAGAACGTGCCGCGGCCCATCAGCGCCGCGACGTCGACCCCGATCGCCTCCTTGAGATCGTCGTCGATCAGGCCCAGCATCTGGAACGGCTCGCACACTTTCACCAGCCGCTGCTCGAGGCCGTAATGGTCTCTGAGCTTGGCGACGCAGCTTACGTGCATGCCGGTGGTCGCCGATCCGCCAAAGTCCATCGGCGCGCCGTCGGGCGAGCGATGATTGATCGCATCGAGCACCCGCTTGCGCTTGGGTCCGATCGCCTTCTTGGCGTTCATCGCCGCGACTCCTGTCTCCCGGCCTGCCGGCGTCGGGCCTCGCATCAGTTGGACAGCCCCACGCACCGCCGCGCGAGCGCAACCGCGTCGCTCGCCGTCGCGCCGTAACCGTCGGCGCCGATCTCCGTCGCATACCGCTCGCTGAGAGGCGCGCCGCCGACGAGGACCTTGACCTCGCGCCTGAGGTCGGCAGCCTTGATCGCGGCGATCGTCGTCCGCATCGACTCCATCGTCACCGTCAGAAGCGCCGAAAGGCAAACGATCTGCGGACGGTGCTCGCGAATGGCCGCGACGAACGATTCCGGCGTCACGTCCGCGCCGAGATCGATCACCTGGAAGCCCGCGCCTTCGAGCATCGAAGTGACGAGGTTCTTGCCGATGTCGTGCAGGTCGCCCTTGACCGCGCCGGCGACGACGACGCCTGCGGGCTTCGCGCCCTTCGCGGCGAGCAGCGGCCGCAACGGCGTCATCGCCGCTTTCATCGCCCGGGCGGACAGCAGCAATTCCGGCACGAAGTACTCCTCCTCATGGAAGAGTTTGCCGACTTCGTCCATCGCCGGGATCATCGTCGCGGACACGAGGGCCAGCGGGTCGGCGCCGGCCTCGAGTTCCTCTTCGACCAGCGACTGCGCGAGCTGCGCCTTGCCGTCGACAATTGCGTCGAACAATGCCTGCGACAACGCCATCGCCCTATCCTCCCCGAGGACCGCCATATTTCGTTGTTCGATGAACGGCTTCTACAATATGGCGACCCGACAGGGGTTGATTGTCGTCAATCGGGCCGGATCGCCGGCCGAAGCGGATCGCGAACGCCGGATCGGGCCGCCCGAGCGCCGAAGCGCCTGCCGGCGCATTCGTCACGGCTCGTCGCCTTGCGCGCTCGCGTCCTCGGCGAAGCCGATATTGTTCATGAAGCGCTTCTGGAACTGCGGATGGGTGTTGAGCTCGACGTAGCGGCAACGCGCGGCGATCGCGGCCGCACGCTCGCGTTCCACGGTCGAAGCGAGCATGCGCGCGACGCCGACGCCCGCCGCGTTGCCGACTTGCGCGTAGCGCGCGAGCGGCAGCGGCGGCAGCAAGCCGATCGCGATCGCGTTGGCGACGTCGACGTACTGACCGAAGGCGCCGGCGAGCACGAAGCGGTCGACCTCTCGCTCGGCGAGGCCGCAGAGATCGAGGAGCAGATCGACGCCGGTGCGGATCGCGGCCTTCGCCAACTGCACGGCGCGCACGTCGGCCTGAAGAATGCGTACGTCCGGCGCGAGCGCGATCGCCGGCCTGCCGTCTACGCGAACGACGCCTTCGCCGTGGTCGCGGATCCGCCCGCCACTGTTCAAGAGCCCCAGCCGAAGCGCGGCGGCGATCGCGTCGAGAACGCCGGAGCCGCAAACGCCCACCGCCTCGCCGCCGCCGATGGTCGTCACGACGAGGGCGCCGCTCTCTATCCCGACGCGTTCGATCGCGCCCTCCGCCGCCCGCATGCCGCAAGCGATGTTCCCGCCTTCCAGCGCCGGGCCCGACGGGCACGAGGCCGAGAAAATCCGGCCGCCGGACGCCAGCGAGATTTCCGTGTTGGCGCCGATGTCCATCACCAGCGTCGCGCCGTCCCCGTCCCAGCGCGCGCGCGTCGCCAGCAACGCCGCAACATGGTCCGAGCCGACGAAACCGCCGACGCCGGGGGCCGCGTGAACGCGCGCGGAGGGCGCGAGCGCCAGCCCGAGGTCGCGCGCTTCGACGTCGAGCGCTCCGCTCGTCGCGGCGACGAACGGAGCGCGCGCGAGCTGGCCGACCGGCAAGCCGAGCAGCAGATGCTGCATCGCCGTGTTGCCGCACACGGCGACGTCGAAGATGTCCTCTTCCCTCCGGCCGACCGCCTCGGCGAGATCGATCGCGCGAACGCCGGAAAGCGCCTCGACGAGCCGTTCGAAGTCGCCGCGCGGGTCGGTGAGCGACGGCTCGGCGACGCGGACGTCGAACGCGCGAACCGCGGGCGCGGGGGCGACGTCGCCGAGCCAATCCTTCGCCTCGACCTCGGCGCGCGCGACAGGCGCGAGCGAGCGCGGCGCGATCTCGGCCTCGCAGTCCCGCCGCGGCTTCAGGCGGCAAGCGCGACGCCACTTTCCGCCGGGACCGACGACCGTCTCGCCGTCGAGTAGGGCTTCGCCGCGGATGAGCCGCACCGTGCAAGAGCCGCAGGCGCCAAGGAGGCGGACGCCGTGCCGGCGCGCGGCGTGAAAGAGCGTCTCGTCCTCGCTGCAGGCGATTTCGCGATTGAGATTCGCGAAGGCGACGCGATGAACAGCCGCGGGCGAACATTGCTGCGGAGCCATCGCTCAACCCCTCGCGCGGCAAGTCTCGCGCGAGCGGCAATCGTCGCGGCGCGGATTCTACATTATACTAACTATGTGCGTTGTTTCGCCTCGTTGCAAAATGCGATCAGGAGCGCGTCGGCGAGTCTTCGATAAGTCCATAGGCGGGAATGGCATTGACGCGAATCACGAGACCGCTGATTCGACCGGTAAAATCCGATCCGGCGCGGATTGGCGTTGGCCGCGGGCGGCGGGGAAGCGGGCGGGGCAGACGTCGAGCTTGCGGCGCCCGTCGGCCCGCGCCGCGCCGCAGTCCCTCCTGATCAGCCGTCGTTTGCGGCGGCGGCGGCGAGGCCGACGGCGTCGTCGAAATGACAAGGCGATTTCAACGACATAAGTCTTCGCACTTTTGTCTGGAGCGGCGCGCCGATCCCTACCCGCCGGTTGCGCTCGAGCTCGTCCAAGGCGCGGCGGCGCGGCCGCGTTCCGGCCTGCTCGCGACCGGCCTCAGCGCCACGGGTTGACCCAAATCATGGTTGAGACCGCCAGCAGGAATTGTATCGCCGGCGAGGATACGCGTTGGGCGCGCCGCGACGGCGGCGCACGACCAGGAGGCAAATGAAATGACCGATCGCAAGATGACGATGGGCGTGATCGTCGGCAACCGCAATTTCTTCCCCGCCCTGCTTGCCAAATCCGGGCGCGAGGAGATCATCAAAGTTCTCGCCGACAAGGGTTACGACTCGGTCGTGTTGACCCCCGAGGACACGCGGTACGGCGTGGTCGAGACCTTCGACGACTCCAAGAAATGCGCCGCGCTGTTCAAGGCCAATCGCGACCGCATCGACGGCGTGATCGTCACCTTGCCGAACTTCGGCGACGAGCGCGCGATCGCCAACACGCTGCGGCTCGCCGATCTCGGCGTTCCCGTGCTGATCCAGGCGACCCCGGATAACGCCGGCAAGATGACGATCCAGCACCGGCGCGACAGCTTCTGCGGCAAGATGTCGGCCTGCAACAACCTGCGCCAATACGGCATTCCCTACACGCTGACCAGGCTGCACACCGAGAGCCTCGACTCCCAGGAATTCGCCGACGATCTCGCTCAGTTCGCCGCGACCTGTCGCGTCGTCAGCAGTCTCAAGAACCTGCGGGTCGGCTCGATCGGCGCCCGGCCGGCCGCCTTCAACACCGTCCGCTTCAGCGAAAAGATTCTCGAGGCGAACGGCGTCTCGATCGAGACCGTCGACCTGTCCGAAATCGTCGGCCGCATCGGCAAGCTCGCCGACGACCACGCCGGCGTACGGAGCAAACTCGATCAGATCCGCGCCTACGCGCCGACCGCTGGCGTCCCCGACTCCTCGCTCACCAAGATGGCCAAGCTCGGCTTCGTCATCGACGACTGGATGCGCGAGACGGACGTCAAGATCAGCGCCGTGCAGTGCTGGACGGCGATGGAAGAATATTTCGGCGTCGTGCCCTGCGCGGTGATGAGCATGATGAGCAACAATCTGATGTCGAGCGCCTGCGAGGTCGACATCTGCGGCGCGATCGCGATGCACGCGCTGGCCGCGGCGTCGCAGACGCCGAGCGCGCTGCTCGACTGGAACAACAATTACGGCGACGACCCCAACAAGGCTGTCTGCTTCCATTGCAGCAACCTGCCCAAGGCCTTCTTCGAGACAGCGCGGATGGATTATCAAGAAATCCTCGCCGGCACGGTCGGCAAGGAGAAGACCTACGGCACGCTGGTCGGCCGGGTGAAGGCGAGCGCAATGAGCTTCGCGCGCTTCTCGACCGACGACGTCACCGGCAAGATGCGCGGCTATGTCGGCGGCGGCGCCTTCACCAACGATCCGCTGGAGACTTTCGGCGGCATCGGCGTGGTGGCGATCGCCGATCTGCAGCGTCTGCTGCGCTACATCTGCGAGAACGGCTTCGAGCACCATGTCGCCGCCAACCTGTCGAATTCCGCCGCCGCCGTGCACGAAGCGACGTCGCGCTACCTCGGCTGGAACATGCACTGGCACGGCGGCCCGGCTTAGGCCGGGGCGTCGCTCAAGATAACTTTCCGCCCGTCCGCGTTTCGAGCTGCGCGGGCGGGGGTTCGGTCGCCCATCTCGCGGCGGCGCTTGTTCGTACTTTCCTTACGGGGCGACTCGGGGCTGAGCCGATTGAGGCTGGGCCTGGCTTCCGGGCTGAGGGCTTCCGGCCGCCAAATTGGATCCTATTCCGACGTTGCTCTGTGTCGAGGACATGTTCTTGAGAACGCCGTGCGCGTCGAACACAAACGTCACGGCGCTCGAAGACGTGTCATAGCCGGAAACCAGCGGACCAATGTATGGAATGAAATCTTGTGGGCGCGCCGAGGCCGCAGAATAGGAATAGTTGGCGGTTCGCGTGCCGTCTGACGACAAAGAACTCGAAGTCGGAGGGCCGAGCTGCTCAACCACGTCGGCGTAGGTGGATTTGCCGATCCTGAAGCTCTGGGCCTGTTCGTCGGAGACTTTCACGCCGCTCGCGACGCATCCCGCCAGCATGCACGACGCAACAAAGATGCATGCGAAACGATTGCGCGCCATAGGCTGTCCCCAAGAAAAGTCGCTGTACGCCCGCCTTGGCGTGAAGCGTTCCACATTTCTTGCAGATTGAACAGTGTCTTTCAATCGCGCCTGGCGATACAATACTGTCTAGAATCCGATAATATTAATCTTCCATGCCGTTGCGTTACAATATGACTGATAACCACGCTTCCGACTACTGCCTCTGAAAATCGCAATCGGAGTGACCGGCTGCCCCAACTGATGAGCGGAAATGCCTTCAGTTGGAAAGCGCAGATTATTCTCACCATCGCTCCAGAATGCCTCCAACTCCTTTGCAGAGTTGGCGAGCACACCAGGTTCCTCCGGGCAGACTCGATCGGCATTGAAGTCAGGCCCGGCCGAAACGATGGCGGTGACGATGACGAGGGGCCGCGATGGCTCTTCATGCGTCGCAATGCCGCAATCGACGCGCCGCGCCGCCGCTGGAGCGCGCGGACGAAAACCGCGGCGGGCGCCCTCGATTGGTTTTCATCCTTCGAATTCGTCCCGCCCGCCCGGCGCTTGGACCAGTCCCCCTACGCCGCCGCCTGCGCTTCCGCCGTCCCTGGGCGCACGCCGATGAACGCCCACAGGGTCGCGGCGGCGGCGAGGTCGAAGAGGAACAGCACCGCGAACATCGGTTCGTAGCCGACGGTGCTGGCGAGCGCGCCGAGCACCAGGGTGAAGATCGTGGCGCCGAGATAGCCGAACATGCCGGCGACGCCGGTGGCGGTCGCGATCTCGGTCTTCTCGAACACGTCGCCCATCAGCGCGTACATCATGCTCGACAGCATCTGATGCGCGAAGCCGCCGAGCGAGAAGCACAGGATCGCGGTGATCGGATCGACGACGAAGCTGATCAGCGCCGGCCCGACCATGCACAACGCGCCGATCGTGATCGTGGTCAGCCGCGCGTTGACCATGTTGAGGTGCAGCCGCTTGTGCAGGAACGGCGCGAGATAGCCGCCGAATATGCAGCCGATGTCGGAGGCGAGGAACGGCAGCCAGGCGAACAGCGCGAACTGCTTGATGTCCATGCCGCGCACGGTGACTATGTAGAGCGGGATCCAGAACTGGAAGGTCTGCCACGCCGGTTCGGTCAGAAAGCGGGCGATGACGATGCCGAGGAACCGCCAATGCGCGAACAGCGGCTTCAGCGACGGCTTCTGCGCCGCGCCCGTTGGCGGGTCGCGGCCCTCATAGATGTATGCGCGTTCTTGCGGCGACAGGCTGGGATGCTTGTCGGGATCGCGATAGAAGACCCACCAGGCGATCGAAACCGCGACGCCGAGCGAGCCGGTGATCAGAAACGCCGGACGCCAGCCGTAACTGGTGGCGATCCAGATGACCAAAGGCGGGGTGAACATCGCGCCGATCGACGAACCGGAGTTGAACCAGCCGGTGGCGATCGAGCGCTCGCGCGACGGGAACCACAGCGTCGACATCTTGGTTCCGGTCGGGAGCGCGGCCGCTTCGCTGAGGCCCAGCAGCGCGCGGAAGCCCGCCATCGACAGCCAGCCGGTCGAGAGACCCTGCAGCGCCGCGGCCAGGCCCCAGACGAGGGCGGCGACGGCGTAGCCGATGCGCGGGCCAATCAGGTCGGTGAGGTAGCCGGCGACTGGCTGGGCGAAAGAATAGACGATCTGAAACGCGGAGACGACGTAGGAATATTGCTCGGTGGTGAAGAACCCCTCTTTCTTGAGGATCGGCGACAGCGCGCCGACCACGCCGCGGTCGACGTAGACGACGACCGTGCCGGCGAACATCAGCGCGAGCATCCCCCAGCGCAGCCAGCCGTTCCGACCCATGAAGTCCCCTCCCCGTTTTCGTGTGCGGCCGGCGCCGGCGCCGGCGCGCGCATGTCCCTTCCCGGCCGCCTCCGCCCTCCCGCGAAATTGGCCTTACCACTTGACCATTAGGCCAGTTTGCCGGAATGTCTAGCCTCAATTTTGCGCTATGCGGCGCCGATTCCCGCGAGGCTTCGCCATGACCGCTTCCGCGCGCCCGTTCGCGCTCGATCCCGACCGCCTGTTTCCCGCCGACCCGCGCACCCGCGACATCGCCCGCGGGCTCTACGAAACGGTCGCGCGGCTGCCGATCCTCAGCCCGCACGGCCACTGCGACCCGCAATGGTTCGCCGACGACGAGGCCTTCCCCGATCCGGCGCAGCTGTTCATCGCCCCCGACCACTACGTCCACCGCATGCTTTACAGCCAGGGCGTGCGGCCCGAAGAACTCGGCGTGCCGCGCGTCGACGGCGGCCCGGTCGAGACCGACTCGCGCAAGATCTGGCGGCGCTTCGCCGGGAACTTCCATCTCTTCCGCGGCACGCCATCGTGGCTGTGGCTGTGCCACGCCTTCACCGAGGTGTTCGGCTTTCACGAGCGGCTGTCGGCCGAAAACGCCGATCGCGCCTACGACCACATCGCCGCCTGCCTGGCGCGGCCCGAATTCCGCCCGCGCGCCTTGTTCGCGCGCTTCAATATCGAGGCGTTGTCGACGACCGAGAGCCCGCTCGACGACCTCAGGCATCACCGCAAGATCAAGGCGAGCGGCTGGCGCGGCCGGGTGCTGACCGCCTTCCGCCCCGATTCCGTGGTCGACCCGGCCTTTCCCGGTTTCCTCGACAATCTCGCCGCGCTGGCGCAAATCGCCGACGCCGACCTCTCGACCTGGCAAGGCTACCTCGCCGCGCTCGCCAAGCGGCGCGCCTATTTCAAGTCGGTCGGCTGCACCTCGACCGATCACGGCCATCCGACCGCCGGCGCCGCCGATCTGTCGACGCGCGAAGCCGCGGCGCTCTACGACCGCGTGCGCAAGGGCGGCGCGTCGGCCGCCGACGCCGAAATGTTCCGCGCCCAGATGCTGACCGAGATGGCGCGCATGAGCCTCGACGACGGGCTCGTCATGCAGATCCATCCCGGCGCGTTCCGCGACCACAATCCGACGATCTTCAAGGCCTTCGGCCGCGACAAGGGCGCCGACATCCCGACCCCGACCGACTACGTCTTCGCGCTGAAGCCGCTGCTCGACCGTTTCGGCAACGAGCCGAGCCTGACGATCATTCTCTTCACCCTCGACGAAACCGCCTTCTCGCGCGAGCTCGCGCCGCTCGCCGGCCATTATCCGGCGCTGCGGCTCGGGCCGCCGTGGTGGTTCCTCGACAGCCCGGAGGGCATGCGGCGCTTCCGCGAGACGGTCACCGAGACCGCCGGCTTTTCCAACACCGTCGGCTTCAACGACGACACCCGCGCCTTCCTGTCGATTCCGGCGCGCCACGACATGAGCCGCCGTGTCGATTGCGCCTTTCTCGCCCGGCTCGTCGCCGAAGGCCGGCTCGAGCGCGACGAGGCGTTCGAAGTCGCGCACGATCTCGCCTATCGGCTGGCGAAGGCGGCCTACAAGCTGTGAGGAACCGAGTCCGCGGCGCAACGAGGAAGAGACGCCCGCCGGGCGCCCCGGCGCAGCCGCCCATTGGTTGCTTGGAGGCGATTTTGCGCGACCGGAATTCGAACTCAAGGACGGCCCGAAGGGCCGCTGCCGGAGGCGGTGCGCTTTCGCGCATCCTTGACTTCGAATTCCGGTCGCGCTCTCGCTCCGCCAAGCAAACAATGAGCGAATCTGCCACGCTCGTCGTTCTGTCGAATGCGCGTTTGGTCTGAAAGGACTCGCCGATGCCATTCCAGCCCGTCGACAGCCGGCGACTTTACGAACAGGTCGCCGACCAGATCGGCGCCCTGATCCGCGCCGGCGAGTTTGCGCCGGGCCAGCGACTGCTGGCCGAGCGCGACCTCGCCAAGAGCTTGCGGGTGAGCCGGCCGGTGGTGCGCGAGGCGATGATCGCGCTGGAGATCGGCGGGCTGATCGAAGTGCGCACCGGCGCCGGCGCGTTCGTCCGCGACCAGCCGCTCACGCCCGCGGCGCCGATCAACACCGGCCACAGCCCGAGCGACATCCTCAGCGCGCGGATGCTGATCGAGGGCGAGACGGCGGCGCTCGCTGCGGCGCGCGCGACGCCGCTCGACCTCGCCGCGATGACGGCTCGGCAGGACGAGATGATCGCCGAGCACGCGGCGGGGCGCGAATGGCGCGGCGCCGATCTCGGCTTCCACGTCGCGATCGCGCGCGCCAGCGGCAACGCGGCGCTGACGGCGGTGGTCGAGCGCCTGTGGCAGGACCAGCACGCGCCGGTGTTCTCGCTGCTGTCGGAGCGCGTCCGCCTGCGCGACAATTGGACGGCGACATTGCGCGGCCACGCCGCGATCCTCGCCGCGATCCGCGCCGGCAAGCGCAAGGCGGCGCGCGAGGCGATGCGCGCGCATTTGACGCAAGTGCTTTCGGTCATGACCGGCGACGAGCCGGCCCCGGAGGGGAGCAAGGTCGCTTCGCACCGCCGGACGCGCTAGGTTTGCGCTACACCGGCTGGGAGTGCGCATGGACCGCCTCGACTGCGACCGCATGTTCATCGCCGTGTTCGAGAGCGGCGGCTTCTCGCGCGCGGCGAAGCGGCTGTCGACCAGCGCCGGCCAGGCGTCGAAACTCGTCACCAGGCTCGAGAACGAGCTCGGCGTTCAGCTCTTCCATCGCACCACCCGCGCGCTGTCGCCGACCGAGATCGGCCGCGCCTATTACGAGCGGCTCAAAGGCCTGATCGAGGAGTTCGACGCGCTCGAATCTTCGGTGCGCAGCGCCTCGGGCCGCGCCGCCGGCCGCATTGCGCTGACCGTGCCGATGTCGTTCGGCTCGACCCAGCTCGCGCCGATCTTGGTCGCCTTCGCCGCGGTCTATCCCGAGATCCAGCTCGACGTTTCCTTCTCCGACCGCCTCGCCAATCTCGTCGACGAAGGCTTCGATGCCGCGGTGCGCATCGGCGAGCCGGAGGATTCGAGCCTGATCGCGCGAAAACTGTGCCCGATGCGGGTCATCGCCTGCGCGGCGACGTCCTATCTCGCGCGGCGCGGCTTTCCCGCCGGGCCCGCAGCGCTCGCCGACCACGACTGCATCATCGACACCAATTTCCGCGATCCCGGCGTCTGGCGCTTCCGCACCCCCGAGGGCGAGCCGGTTCGCGTCGCGGTGCATGGACGGCTGCGCTTCTCCAATCCCGAAGTCTGCATCGCCGCCGCCGTCGCGGGGCTCGGCGTCGCCCGCGTGCCGAGTTTCATCGCCGGCCCGAGCATCGCCGGCGGCGAACTGATCCAGGTGCTCGGCGCCTTCGAGCTGCCGCCCTCCGGACTTTTCGTCGTCTATCCGCCGGGGCGCCACCTCGCCGCGCGGGTGCGGGCGCTGGTCGATTTCCTCTCCGAGCGGTTCCGCGGCGTGCCGAGTTGGGATCAGGGCTGGTGACGCCATTCGTTCCAAATCAGAACGAAAATCGATCCAGAATTCGATATTATAATCCAATCCGAACAGGCGCATGTAGCGAGGCGAAGGCAGCCGATGTCGGCAGCCGATTGGGAGAGCTTCGCATGTCCATCGCAATTCTCGGCGCCGGCGCCATGGCCAACGGTCTGGCCGCTCTGTTCGCCAAGGCGGGTTACAAAGTCGTCGTCGGCGCGCGCGACGTTGCCAAGGCGCAGGCCGCAGCCGCTGCCGCCGGTCACGGCGCGCGCGGCGACAGCATCGCCGCCGCCGCCAAATCGGCCGACGTGATCGTCCTCGCGGCGCCGTTCGCCGCGGCGGCCGAGATTCTCGCCGCCGCCGGCGACGTCGCCGGCAAGACGATCGTCGACATTTCCAACCCTCTCACCCCCGATTACATGGGCCTGACCATCGGCCACACGACCAGCGCCGGCGAAGAGATCCAGAAGCTCGCGCCGAAGGCCAAGGTGGTGAAGGCGTTCAACACCATCTTCGCCCAGGTGCTCGCCAACGGCGGCAAGGCGGCCGGTCGCACGACGACCGTGTTCGTCGCCGGCGACGACGCTTCGGCCAACGGCGCAGTCGAGGCGATCGCCCGCAAGGCCGGCTTCGACGTGGTGCAGACCGGCGGCCTCAAGCTCGCGCGCTATCTCGAGCCGCTCGCCGGCCTCAACGTCGTGCTGGCTTACGGGCGCGGACTTGGCGCCGACATCGCTCCAACCTGGAACTTCAGCGCCGCCAAGGCGGCGTGAGCCGTCGCGACAAGGTGGTAAGACGGCGCGCGCGTTCCTGAGGACGCGCGCGTCTCGTTCAAAGGAGTCTCGGCTCGTGCCTAGCGTGAACGACAGTCTGGTCGTCTTCCTCCATGGCGTCGGCGCCTCCGGCGCCGATCTGGCGCGGCTCGCTGAACCGCTGTCGGCGTTCCTGCCGACGGCGGCCTTCGCCGCGCCGGACGCGCCGGGGCGGTTCGATGGCGGCGGTCCCGGGCGGCAATGGTTCAGCGTCGCCGGAATCAGCGCCGACAATCGCCAACAGCGGGTCGGCGAGGCGCGCGAGGCGTTCGATCGCGTCGTGTCGGCGGCGCTCGCCGAGCGCGGCTTCTCCGGCCGGCTCGACCGCGTCGCTATGTTCGGCTTCTCGCAGGGCGCGATCATGGCGCTCGACGCCGTCGCCAGCGGCCGCTGGCCGGTCGCCGCGGTCGTCGCCTCTTCCGGCCGGTTGCCCGGCGCAGCCGATCCGCTTCCCGCCGCTGCGGCGACGCCGGTGCTGCTGCTGCACGGCGAGGGCGATGCGATCGTCCCCGCGGAGGAAAGCCGCCGCGCCGCGACGCGGCTGAAGGCGGCGGGTTTCGCGGTCGAGGCGCGCGTCTTCGCGCGGCTCGGCCATTCGATTTCCGGCGAAGGCGTCGAAGCGGCGGGGACCTTCCTCGCCCGCGCGCTGAAGCCGGCTTGAACGAAAGGAAACGACGATGTCCGAACTCCCCGCCGCGCTCGCCGATCTGCCGGCGACGCCGCGCATGCCGACGGTGTTCATCGGCCACGGCAATCCGATGTTCGCGATCGAGGACAGCGAGTACGGCCGCGCCTGGCGCGCGCTCGGCGAGTCGCTGCCGGCCCCGCGCGCGATCCTGGTCGTGTCGGCGCACTGGATGACGCGCGGCGCGACCATGGTCCACATCGGCGCCAAGCCGAAGACGATCCACGACTTCGCCGGTTTCCCGCGCGAGCTATTCCGCCAGCAATATCCCGCGCCGGGCGCGCCCGACCTCGCGAAAGCGACGATCGAACTGGTCAAGCGCAGCCACCTCGAGCCCGACGAGCGCTGGGGCCTCGATCACGGCGCGTGGTCGGTGCTGCTGCACATGTACCCCAAGGCCGACGTGCCGGCGTTCCAGCTTTCGCTCGACCTTGGCAGGTCGCCGGCCGAGCATTTCGAGCTCGCCAAGGAGCTCAAGGCGCTGCGCGAGCGCGGCGTGCTCGTCATCGGCTCGGGCAACCTCGTCCACAATCTGATGGCGATGAATCCGGGCGCGCCGCCCTACGACTGGGCGGTCGATTTCGACGCGCGGTTGACGAAGATGATCGAAGATCGCGATTTCCGCGCCGTCGCCGAGACGGCGCCGCGCCTGCCGTCGGCGCGCTACGCCCACCCGACGCCGGAACACTTCCTGCCCGTGCTCTATCCGCTCGCGCTCGCCGACCCGAAGGACGAGCTCCAGTTCTTCAACGCCTCGTTCGACATGGCGTCGCTGTCGATGCGTTCGTTCACGCTGTCCTGAAACGCAAGCGGCCGCGCCGAGCTCTCGCCCGACGCGGCCGCAGGGTTTTAGCCGCCTTTGCTTACTGGCTGATCGCGGCGTACTTGCCGTCGTGCCATTGGTTGATGTCGAAGTGCGGATCCTTGACGTCGCCCTTGGCGTCGAAGCTGACCGGGCCGAACACGGTGTCGATCGGCTGGCCGTTTTCCAACGCCTTCGCAACCTTGACCGGATCGTCCGAACCGGCGCGCTTGATCCCCTCGGCGATCGCCTGGATGACGCCATACGAGAACAGCGTGAAACCTTCAGGATTGTAGCCCTGCGCCTTGAACGCATCGAGCGCCTTGGCCGCGGTCGGCGAACGACGCGGATCGGAAGCGAAGGTGAACAGCGTTCCCTCGCCCGCCGGGCCAGCAATCGGCCAGAATTCCGCGGTGGCGAGCGCGTCGGCGCTCATCAACTGGAACTTGTACCCCTGGTCGGACGCCTGACGCAGGATGAGGCCGGCTTCGGTGTGGTAGCCGCCGAAATAGACGAATTCGGCGCCGGCCGACTTCAGCTTGCTGACGATCGCGCTGTAGTCCTTCTCGCCCGGGTTGATGCCTTCGAACATCACTTCCTGGACGCCGAGGCTGTTGAGCGTCTGCTTGACGACCGTCGCCAAGCCTTTGCCGTAGGCCGACTTGTCGTTGAGGATGGCGATCTTCTTGCCCGGGAAGTTCTTGGCGATCCACGGGGCGACGAACGCGCCCTGCGCGTCGTCGCGCGGGAAGTCGCGCATGATCGTCGGATAGCCCTTCTCGGTCAGCGCCGGGTTGGTCGACGCCGGGCTCATCATCAGCACCTTGTTGTCGGAATAGACGTCGGAAGCGGGAATCGACGAGCCCGAGCAGGCGTGGCCGTCGACGAACTTGATCTGCTGACCGACGATCAGATTGGCGACAGCGACCGCCTGCTTGGGATCGCAGACGTCGTCCTCGACGACAATCTTGATGTTGCGGCCGGCGATGCCGCCCGCCGCGTTGATTGCCGCAGCCGCCGCTTCGGCGCCGCGCTTCATTTGGTCGCCGATCGCCGCCACCGGGCCGGTCATCGGTCCGGCGACTGCGATCGTGATGTCGTCGGCTTTGACCGGCGCAATGGCCAAGGCCGAGACGAACCCTGCCAGTGACAGGACGAAGGCTGTGCGCATAACCAAGTACCCTCCTTGCATAAAGAGGGCGCGCCAGTGCGCCCTCGCGCCGCGGCGAATTTTTTGCTGGATAGGCCCGACAAGCGCGGTCTGCGCTCTGCGCCCCGTCGTCCGCGGGCTGATCGTTCGATATACCGAACTGCATCGCCCGTCGAACGGAAAAGCCGCGGCGCGTCGTCGCGGCTACGAGAGGAAAAGGGTGAATTAGATCACATAGATCGCGCCAAGCAGCGCGTCGACGATCGCTCATAACAAAGAGCGATCGTTACCATTCGAAACAGCGATCACTGACCTCGCGCCAACACTGACTCCATACTTCCTGGCTTCGATCCGCACGCCGAAACGACACCCGTCGTTCTTGGTCTCTGCCTGCCGCGCCGCGACGGATCGCCGACGCGAGGCCGAAACGCCGGATGTCGCAGCCCCGGCCTTCGGCGACGTCGCCCCTCGCAATATCGGCCAAAGGGCATTATACGCGCCTGCATCAGCGGAGGCGCGCAAGCCTCCTCGAGAGGAGCCTTCATGACCCGATCAGCGCCAGCGCCGGCTCGCCGGCTCGCCTTCCTGTTTGCCTCAATCCTCAGCGCCGCTTGGCTCGTCGTCGGCGCCGCGCACGCCGACCCCCGCGTCCTCGCCAGGGTCGACGGAGCGGCGATCACCGAGGACGACGTCGCCGACGCGCTCCAGGACATCGGCCCGGGACTGCCGCAGAAACTCGAAGGCCCGGCGCGCCAGAAGTACGTGCTCGATTATTTGATCGATCTGCGCCTGGCGGCCAGCAAGGCCAAGGCCGACAAGCTCGACCAGGGCGCCGATTTCGCCCGTCGGCTCGACTACTACCACGACAAACTGGCGATGGAGTCGCTGCTGAGCCAGGTCGGCAAGGCGGCGGCGACCGACGAAGCCGAGCACAAGGCCTACGACGACGCCGCCAAGGCCAACCCTCCGGTGGAGGAGGTTCACGCCCGCCACATCCTGCTGCCGACCGAGGAAGAGGCCAAAGCGGCGCTCGAGCGCGTCAAGAAGGGCGAAGACTTCGCCAAGGTGGCGACGGAATTGTCCAAGGACCCGGCCGGCGACGGCGGCGATCTCGGCTGGTTCACCAAGGACCGCATGGTGCCCGAATTCGCCGACGCGGCGTTCAAGCTGCAGCCTGGCCAGATCTCCGATCCGGTGAAGAGCCAGTTCGGTTGGCACATCATCAAGGTCGAGGAGCGGCGCACGCGCAACTTCCCGCCGTTCGAAGAGCTGAAGGACCAGGCCGCGCGCTATGTCGCCCAGAAGGCGCAGAGCGACCTCATCGCCTCGCTGCACGGCACGGCCAAGATCGAGCGCGCCGACGATTCTGGCAATCTCGTCCCCGAACCCGCGCCGACCCCGAGCGCGGCCCCGGCGGCGCCGGCCGCTGGCGACGACGCCAAGCCCAAGACGCCCTGACGCGTTCGCGATTCTATCCGCCCCGCCGCTCGAGCGGGGCGGAACGCCCGCGCGCTCCCTGCGCCGCCCCCTCCACTCGGATCTCTCCCGCATGGCCGCCTCCGCCCCGATCTCGCCGCTCGCGCCGAAGACCTTCCCCGTCCTGGCGCCGATCGACGGCGTGCGTTTCGCCGCCGGCGCCGCCGGCGTGCGCTACCAGGGGCGAACCGACGTCATGCTGGCGCTGTTCGACCGGCCAGCCGCGGTCGCCGGCGTCTTCACCCGCTCGAAGTGCCCTTCGGCGACGGTCGACTGGTGCCGCGCCGCTCTGAGCGAGGGGCGCGCGCGCGCGCTGGTCGTCAATTCCGGCAACGCCAACGCCTTCACCGGCGCAGCCGGCGTGGCGACGACAACCGCCGTCGCCAAGGCGATCGCGAAGGCGATCGGCGCGACGCCGAACGAGATCTACCAGGCCTCGACCGGCGTCATCGGCGAACCGATGGACCCGGCGCCGATCGTCAATGCGCTCGACGGGCTGATCGCCGCCGCCAGACCCGACCGGCTGATGGAGGCGGCGCGCGCGATCATGACCACCGACACGTTTGCCAAGGTCGCCACCGCGCGGGTCAAGCTCGGCGACGCCGACGTGACGATCAACGGCATCGCCAAAGGCGCCGGCATGATCGCCCCCGACATGGCGACGATGCTGTCGTTCGTCTTCACCGACGCGCCGATCGCCGCGCCGGCGCTGCAGGCGCTGCTCGGCAAGGGCGTCGACCGCTCGTTCAACGCCATCACCGTCGATTCCGACACCTCGACCTCCGACACGCTGCTGATCTTTTCGACCGGCGCGGCGGCGGCGCGCGGCGCGCCGGCGATCGCCGACGCCGCCGACCCGCGGCTCGCCGCCTTCCGCCGCGCGCTCGACAAGCTCTTGCTCGACCTCGCCCAGCAGGTCGTGCGCGACGGCGAGGGCGCGCGCAAATTCGTCGAGGTCAGGGTCGCCGGGGCGGCGACGCGCCGCGCCGCCAAGCGCATCGCGCTGGCGATCGCCAATTCGCCGCTGGTCAAGACCGCGGTCGCCGGCGAGGACGCCAATTGGGGCCGCGTCGTCATGGCGGTCGGCAAATCGGGCGAGAAGGCCGAGCGCGACCGACTCGACATCTTCTTCGGCGACCTGCGCGTCGCCCACGCGGGCAAACGCGATCCCGACTACAGCGAGGCGGAAGCCTCGGCCTATATGAAGAAGGGCAAAATCGTCATCGGCGTCAACGTCGGCGTCGGTACGGCGACGGCCAAGGTGTGGACCTGCGACCTCACCAAGGACTACGTCGCCATCAACGGCGACTACCGCTCTTGACGCTGCTGCTGGTCGTCGCCGCGGCGCTGGTCGACGTCGACAATCGCGTGCTGATCGCCCAGCGCCCGAAGGGCAAGGCGCTGGAGGGCCTGTGGGAGTTTCCCGGCGGCAAGCTCGAGCCGAACGAGCGGCCGGAAGACGCGCTGATCCGCGAGCTCAAAGAGGAACTCGGCGTGACGGTGAAAGCCGCCTGCCTCGCGCCGCTGACCTTCGCCAGCCACGCCTACGACGACTTCCATCTGCTGATGCCGCTCTATGTCTGCCGCCGCTGGGAAGGCTTCGTCGAGCCGCGCGAAGGTCAGGCGCTCAAATGGGCGCGCGCCAAGGATCTGCGCGCCTATCCGATGCCCCCCGCCGACGCCCCGCTGATCCCGGCGCTGGTCGATTTGCTTGGGTGAGGCGTTTCTGCGCCAGGCGCAGCGCGCGGTGAGGCTCGGACCGGATGTCCAACGGCCGGGCGCTCGCGGATGGCGGAGGCTCTGTGAAACTCGGAAAGTTGGGCTGTCGCGCCAACCGTCGCGGAGTTTTCGGATGTTTCTACCAACAATGAGAACGACTATCGCTCAATACCGTGCTTCTGGCGCCTGACTTTAAGCCAAGGCGAAGATTTCGCCCCGCCTCGATGTTGAGTGGACATTGTACGCAGTCCGCGTCGACTGGCGACTATCTGAAGAAGCTTGGTTAAAGCATACACTTCCGTAACTATTTGCGCCGTTCGCCCCGTATCTGAGTATTTTCCGAATCTTCTCTGAACGACAGACTTCGCTCATCTTGCCGTCAGCGTCGCCAAGAGGGGGGCGGCAATGACCGGATTCTGTCACGATGCGGGGCGGAAGCCGATCAAAGTCATTCTTACGTTCGGGAAGGCGCATCGAACATCTCCATTTGAGGATGCTCGCTATGAACTTGCAAACACAGCCGAGGCGCGACGTACTTTCAGGCTCTCCAAACATCATTCACGCTTTTGTCGACAATTGCGTCGAGCAAGCTGTCGAACTGGTGCGGTCCCGTCTGCAGATGGACATCGGATTCATTTCTGAATTTATTGACGATCGCCTATTCGTACGCCAAATGAGTACAAAATGTGGGTGGTCTCCCGCCCAAGTAAGCGATTCGATAGCGCTCGCGGAAGAATATTTCAGAAAGATCGTCGGAGGTGAGCTGCCCGAGTTGATCCCGGACACCGCAGCCATACCCAAAGCGATGGAGATCCTCGTAACGCAAGGACTACCCATCGGCTCGCACATGGGCGTGCCGATTCGTCTCAGAAGCGGCCAAATCTACGGGACGTTCTGTTGCTTCAATTTCCGAGCCAACGCGGCGCTGGACGAGCGCGATCTTCAAATGATGAAGGTGGTCGCCGACTTCGTGGCCTATCAGATTGACGTAGACTTGGAGCGGCTCCGAGACCGCAGTGACAAGACCAAACGGATTCAAGCCCTCATACAATCGTCGGAAGAACCATCGATCGTCTATCAACCGATGTTTCAGCTCTCGGACATGACGCTTATTGGAGCGGAAGCGCTCGCGCGCTTTAAGGAGGAACCGCAACGTGCGCCGGACAAGTGGTTTATGGAGGCTGACGAGGTCGGGTTGAAGACCCAGCTCGAAATCAAGGCGGCTCGCAGCGCCCTTGCTAGGTATCGGTCCCTCTGGAAGCGCGGCCCCTTGCACTATCTGGGAATCAACAGCTCACCGGAGACGATAACGGAAGGACGCATGCTGGAAATCATAGAAGGGTTTCCAGCCGAAAAGATCATTCTCGAAATCACCGAGCACGATTACGTCGAAAACTACGACGACTTTTCGTATGCCCTGGCGCCGCTGCGCCGACGCGGCGTCAAGATCGCGATCGACGACGCCGGCGCCGGATATTCCAGCATGTGTCACATCCTCAATATCCGGCCGGATTTCATCAAGCTCGACATCAGCTTGACCCGGAACATTAACAGCGATCGTTGGCGGCGCGCCTTGGCCAGAGCGCTGATCGAATTTGGGCAGGATACCGACTGCAAGATCATCGCCGAAGGCGTCGAGACCGAAGGCGAAATGGGCATTCTGAGGGAGCTTGGCGTCCACGCGGCGCAAGGCTGGCTGCTCGGTCGACCCGTTCCGATCGAAGAATTATGGCGCGTGGTGATCTGAGCCGCTCGCTCGCCGCAGCGGTCAAATGAATCACAAGTGGCTGTTTTCAGGGTTGTGGTTCAATTTGTTGGAAGAGAGGCCCTTCGGACCGTTCGAGCCGGTGATCGGAATGCGCCAAGAAAATTGACGTTGCGGCCGACCGTCGCAACGTCCAGGCAAGGTGGAAAGCCGCCGGTCGCTGCGAACCGGGGAGGAGATTCCCAATCCGCCCGCAATCGTCCGCGCCTCGGGCCCGCGCTCCGGCCTCACACCTTCACCACCGAGGCGCGGTAGATTTCGTCGATCGCGCTCGCCAGCGCGGCGTTGAATTCGGCGTCGCTCATCGAGCGCCTGAGGTCCTGCGCCAGCGCGCGCGAGAAGCTGGCGATCATGCCGTGATCGGCGGCGAGGCGCTTGCACGCCTCGGCCCGGCTGTAGCCGCCCGACAGCGCGACGACGCGCGCGACGCGCTTGTCCTTGATCAGCGGCGCATAGAAATCCGGCGTCTCGGGAAGCGTCAGCTTGAACATCACCTGGCGGCCGGCCGGCAAGGCGTCGAGGCCCTTGGTCAGCTCGGCGAGCAGGATCGCCTCGGCGCCGGCTTTGTCCGGGCTCTTGATCGAGATCTCGGGCTCGAGGATCGGCATCAGGCCGTGGCTGGCGATCTGTTCGCCGATCTCGAACTGCTGTCTCGCTATGGCGGCGATGCCGGTCTTCGAGGCCAGGTTGATGACGGAGCGCATCTTGGTGCCGTAGACGCCGAGCTTCGTCGCTCTGGCGAGCAGCGGCGCCAAATCCGGCATCGGCTTCATCAGGCTGACGCCGTCTTTCTCCGCCTCGAGTCCCTTGTCGACTTTCAGGAACGGAACGACGCCCCGCTCCTGCCACAGGAAGGTCGGCACCGGCTTGCCTTTCGCCAGTCCGTCCATCGTGCGCTCGAACAGGATCGCGGCGATGACCTTCTCGCCGCTGAAGGCCGGCGACGCGATGATGCGCACGCGCATTTCGTGCACCAGCTTGAACATCTCCGCCTCGCCGCTGTATTCGCTGTCGGCGACGCCATAGAGGCGCAGGGCGCCGGGGGTCGATCCGCCGCTCTGGTCGAGCGCGGCGATGAAGCCGTCCTTGCTCGACATTTGCGCTTTCATCTTGTCATTGGCCATGTTCGTCGTCCTCGCCTGAGCGTGTCCGGCGCCAGCTTGCGCAGGTTGCGTTGGCGAACTCAACGGGGGGTCAAACGCGCCAACAGCGCGCGCCGGGATCGACCCATCCGGACCGACATTCCCCGTCAGCGGTCGGTTTTAAGCCGAGTCTGCAACGGCGTCGTGTTTCGAGTCGGGCTGGGTCGCCGCCGCGCGGGACGCGGCCGGCGCGGAACCTTCAAACGCGCGGTCTGGCGAGCGATATGCGGCCGGCGCGCGTTGAGCCTAAGCCCGTCCTGCGCCCGTCAACGGCTCTCCCCGCGAGCCGGAATCGTCTCGATCTCGTCGACGCTCTCGCCGGCTGGGTCCGGATCGAACGTGACCGCTATGCCGCCGGCGAAATGACGGGAAACGTGAGCGCGTCGCTTTCCGACGGTCACCGCCGCGCCGACAGCCGGCGCGACGTCGACCTCGAGCGCCGCGCTGTTGCTCGCCACGTCGATCAAACCCGCTTCGAACGCTCGCCCGTCCGATAGAAGCAACGTCGTGCGGTCCTGATCTTGATCCCGATCGAGGCGGTCGTAGCTGCGCCGCTCGGGCGAGCCTTCCGCTTGCCGCCGTGCAAGCCCGTCAATTCTCTTCGCGAGCTTGCGCAGCCGGGCTGAAGGAACATGCAATTCGACGGCGAACCAGTCGATCCCGCGTCGCACGATCACGCCTTCAATCCGTCCGAGTTCCTGTACGTAGGCGACGACGCGCTCGCCCAAATCCCCCACCAATGGCGCTCGAATAGCGACGCCGAACGGGGAGGCGTCGACGATTTGGCAGTCGAACTCCTGCCCGTCGGCAAGCATGTAACGGCCGGGCAACGTCAGAACCGCGCGGTCGTAACGACGGCGTTCGAAAGTAGACTCGCCTTGCGACATGGCGCCAAGCCCTCCGTGCTCTGACTCCGAAGACGGCCGATATCCGGGCCGCGCCGTTTCGACGGCGCTCTCTCGAGTGAATGCGCAGACGCGATGGCTGTTACTGCGAGTCCGATCGACCAATAGAACGGTCGCGCCCGCCGAAGCCATCCGATTCATTTAGACCCGGAAGGATTACCGAGAAATACTAACAAGACGTTTCCCTGTGAACTTGTCACACCTGCGTAAGGTGGGTTATTCGTCACAAACGGGTTGGAGTATAACGCCCATTCGGCAGGCCCGAAGCTTGAACATCCCGGCCGGGCGCGTTCCGGCTGCGAATATTGCCCTGCGCGCAGCGTTGAATCGACTTTTAGATATAGCGCCCTACGAAGCACGCGATGGGACTGTGTGGGACGTCGATCGCCGGGTCAAACGCCGCATCGAAGCTTAGACGCCTTGATGCTTTCGCGCGGCCATGGTTGCGGCGTCGAAGTCGTCGACGCGCCGAGAAAATGACGCGCCGCCGCCGGCAAGCCTCGCTTAACCCCGTGGGCGCATCGTCCCGTCATGGCTGACGACCTTGAACGCGCCGCCCTGCCCGCCGCGCCCGATCTGGCGGCGGCGGTCGCGGCGTGGCTTGGCCGGCTCGCCGGCGAGCGGCGGCTTTCGGCCAACACGGTCGAAGCCTACGGCCGCGACGCGCGCCAGTTCCTCGCCTTTCTCGCCGAGCGGCTCGGCGCGCCGGCGGGCGTCGACGAATTCTCCCGCCTCGCGCCGGCCGATCTGCGCGCCTTTCTCGCGTTTCGCCGCGCCGAGGGGATCGATCCGCGCTCGCTGCAGCGCGCGCTTTCCGCCCTGCGCTCGCTGGCGCGCCAGGTCGTGCGTGAGGGCGGCGCGCCGGCCTCTGCGCTCGGCGCGGTGCGCGCGCCCAAGGCGGCGCGGCGGCTGCCGCGGCCGTTGAGCGCGGCCGACGCGCGCGCGGTCGCTTCCGCCGCTTCGCGCCAGGGCGAAGCGCGCGAGCCGTGGATTCTCGCCCGCGACGCCGCCGTGCTATCGCTTTGCTATGGCGCGGGCCTGCGCATCGGCGAAGCTTTGTCGATCCGCCGCGCCGACGCGCCGGTGGGCGAGCGCGACGCGGTGACGGTCCTCGGCAAGGGCCGCAAGACGCGCTCGGCCCCGGCGATCGCGCCGGTCCGGCAGGCGGTCGCCGACTATCTCGCGCTTTGCCCCTACGTCCTGAAGCCGCAAGGGCCGCTGTTCGTCGGCGCCAAGGGCGGGCCGCTGTCGCCGCGCATCGTCCAGCTGGCGATGGCGCGGCTGCGCGGCGCGCTCGGCCTGCCCGACAGCGCCACGCCGCACGCGCTGCGCCATTCCTTCGCCACCCACCTGCTGGCGCGCGGCGGCGATTTGCGCACCATTCAGGAACTGCTCGGCCACGCCTCGCTGTCGACGACCCAGGTCTACGCCGCCGTCGACAGCGCCCGGCTCGTCTCCGCCTATCGCGCCGCCCATCCGCGCGCCTAGGCGCCTTGGCGCTCGCAAGATAGGCGCCGCCCTGCCCCGCGCAAACGTCGCGCTTGCCCTCGCCGCCGCACGCGCTAGGTTCGCCCGGACCCGACAACGACTGAGGAGGCGCCCGTGGCCGGCAAACGCATCGTCTTCACCGGCGGGTCCGGCAAGGCCGGTCGGCACGCCGTCGCCCACCTCCTCGCCAAGGGCTACGCCATCCTCAACGTCGATCTCAAGCCGCTCGATCTGCCGGGGGTCAACACGCTCATCGCCGACCTGACCGAATCCGGCCAGGCGTTCAACGCGCTGACCAGCCATTTCGGCTACGACGGCTACGAAGGGGAGAGCACGCCCTCAGCCCCCGACGCGGTCGTCCATTTCGCCGCGATTCCCCGCATCCTGATCGAGCCCGACAACGTCACCTTCGCCGCCAATGTCGTCAGCGCCTACAACGTCATCGAGGCGGCGATGAAGCTCGGCGTGCGCAAAGTGATCATCGCCTCGAGCGAGACGACTTACGGCGTCTGCTTCACCGAGGGCGACAAGGACTTCCATGCCTTCCCGCTCGAGGAGGATTACGACGTCGACCCGATGGATTCCTACGGCCTGTCGAAACTGTGCAACGAGAAGACGGCGCGCGCCTTCGCCATGCGCTATGGCGCCGACATCTACGCGCTGCGCATCGGCAACGTCATCGAGCCGCACGAATACGGGATGTTCGAATCCTTCCAGGCCAATCCGATGCTGCGCAAGCGCAACGCCTGGAGCTACATCGACGCGCGCGACCTCGGCGAGATCGTCCGCCTGTGCCTGGAGAAGGACGGGCTCGGCTTCCAGGTCTTCAATGCGACCAACGACACGATCACCCTCGAAACGCCGACCCAGGAATTCCTGTCGAAGACCTTCCCGCGCCTGCCGATCACCCGGCCGCTCGAAGGCTTCGAGGCGCCGCTGTCGAACCGCAAGGCGCGCGAAGTGCTGGGCTTCAAGGAAGCGCACAACTGGCGCCAATACGTCAAGATGAAGCCGGCGTAAGCGGCGAAGCCGGCGAAGCGTTGGCGGCGTAGACTCCGAACGCCTACATCGCCGTCAGTCTTCTTCGCTGACAGCCCATGAGCCCCACTCTTGCGGGCGCCGGGTCGACATCATGCGCGTTTCTGAAGCGCGCGTCGGTGCTTTGCGCAGCGACCCATGCCTCGATCTATCCGCCTAACGTAGCGACGTCAGCGCTAACCCTGCGCCGGAGGCGCTGCGGGAGGCAGCGCTAGGATGTCTTTGGCGAAGTTGTGCCGTAGTTGCCATCCTTTTCTTCCACGAGGCCGAGCTTGAGAGCGTCTTTCTGATCAGAGCTCACTGAGGCCGCCGTGTACTCGCCGTTGGCCAACTTCACGAGCCCAGAGTGCGAGGCGCCGGCGGGCGGGCTGGAAGAGCGAGAGGCCGAACTGGTCGAACTCGACGAACTGTCTGAAGCCGAGCTTGCGCTCGATGAGGCGTCAGCGTTCGACGACGACCCGGCTTGCGGGACGGACGAAGCCTGCGAAGCGGACGAGGCCGAGGAAGTCGACGAGGTCGAGTCGACCGTCGAGAGGAGATTTTCGAGATAGGCGTTGAGCACCGCCGCCAGCTTGGCGACGTCGGAGACGATCTCCGATCCCGTCGACGACGAGGCGCTGGAGTCGGTCGACGACGAAGTCGCGGTCGACGCGCTCGAGACGCTCGAGGCCGAACTCGACGAATCCAGCGCCGTCAACAGATTGGTGAGATCGGTCTCGAGCTTCGACAGCAGGCTGCTGGCGCTCGATGAACTGTCGGTCGAGCTCGAAGAGGTCGAATCGCTGGCGCTGGTCGCGCCGGGCGGCGGTCCCGGCGGCGGGCCGGGGGGCGGCCCGCCCACGCCGCCAGGGCCGCCGGTCGAAGCGCCGCTGGCCGAAGAACTCTGGCTGCCGCTGCTGTCGAACGCGAGGCTGCTGAGCTGCGACAGGAAACTGAGCAGCGCCGCCGACAGACCGACCGCGGTCGATGCATCCGCCGACGTGACCGTGCTGCTCGTCGAAGTTGACGCAGAGGTCGACGTGCTTGTGCTCGATGCGTCGGAAGAACTGCTCTGGCTCGCCCAGGTCGCCTCGAGCAGCTTCAACAATTGCGCTTGCGAATTGAAGCCGGAAATGGACATCGACATGGTTTGCCCCCAAACCTCGCCGCGTTGGTTACCATTGATAACGTTAAGGAAGAGTAAATATTCGGGTTAGCGGACCCTTAGCGGACGCGAAATTCTCTGCGGCAACGCGGCGCGGATCACGCCGCCGGCGCGCCCGGGACGCGGCAGGCCTGAAGGCCGAGGTGGGCGATTTCGAGCGAAAGCGCGGCGTCGCACCAGATGCGAAAGCCCGCTTCGCGCGCCCGATCGCAGAAGACGTAGTCTTCGCCGACGATCTCGCCGCCGGCCTCGTCGGCGCCGTAGCGAAAGTAGGGCTTCGCCAGCGCGTCGAACACGCTCATGCGGATCAGCAGGCAGCCGGTCGGGATGCGGCGCATTTCGGTCAGGCCGCGCGCGTCGGCGGTCGGATGCGACTCCAGCGCCGATCCGAGCAGCGCGAACGGCGCCACCCGCTTGACGTAGGTCGCGCCGACGATCGCCTCGCGATGGACCAGCAGCCGATGCAGCGTCGTGCGCGGGAAGGTCATGTCGCTGTCGAGAAACAGGAGGTGGTCGCAGCCGAGCTCGCGCGCGCGCCGCACCCCGTCGTTGCGCGCCGCGGCGACGATCGACGACTTGTTGTTGACGATCGGCGTCTCCAGCGGCGGCGTGGAATTGCAGAGGCCGGCGAGCGCGAGGGCGAAGTCGGCGTGCACCATGTCGGCGGAGGGAAAACAGATCGCGACCTTGGGCAGAGCGGTGGTCATGCAATCCAGCCGAATCAGCGGTCCCGCCCGAGGCGAAACGCACGTGGTATGGCGGAAAGCGCGAGCCCGCTCAAGGCCGCCAGGGATCGATGATCGGCACGCCGGCGGCGACAAACGGCGCCGTGCCGAGAATGATCATTCGAACGACGCCGGTTCGGTCGGCGACGGATCGCGAGACGTCTCGAGGTCGACGCCGCCGAAGCGCCGACCGAACGCCGCCAGCTCGGCGCCGAGCTTCAACCGCCCCTTGGGGCGAACCGCCTCGTCGAGGATCGCGCGAACCTCCGCTTCGGCGCTGCGCCCATGACGCGCCGCGCGCAGCTTCAGAGCGCGGTGCGTCTCGGCGGAAAGATTGCGGATCGTGACGGCCGGCATGTGATAGCGCTCTTGGTTGATTGATTGCGTTGATTCCAAAAATCATATGTCGCCATCAACGAAAATCACTTTCGGCGGCCTGAGCGACGGCGGCCCGCTCCCTCACGTCCCCCTTGGCTTGGCCCGGCTGGTCGGCGCTGCGCTCGCCGGGTCTTCGGGCCAGAAATGGCGGGGATAGCGGCCGCGTAGCTCGGCGCGCACGCCCGCCCACGAGCCTTTCCAGAAGCCCGGCAGGTCGCGGGTGATCTGGATCGGCCGATGCGCGGGCGACAGCAGATGCAACGTCAACGGCACGCGGCCGCCGGCGAGCGCGGGATGGACGGAAAGGCCGAACAGCTCCTGCACGCGCAGCGCGACGCTCGGCCCGCCTTCGGACTCGTAATCGACCGGCGCCGCCGTGCCGGTCGGCGCGACATAATGGCTCGGCGCCTCGGCTTCCAGCCGGCGCGCGAGGTCGTAGGGCAGCAGCGCGCGCAGCGCCTGGCCGAGTTCGTCGCTGGAAAATTCGTCGAGCCGCGTCTTGCCGAGCAGGAACGGCGCGAGCCAGTCGGGCGAAGCGGCGAGCGCGGAATCGCCAAGGTCGGGCCAGGACTCGCCCTCGGCGCGGCGCAGGAAACCGACCCGCCCGCGCCATTGCGCCAACGCCTTGGTCCACGGCAGGCGCGCGAGCCCGAGATCGAGAATCCCGCGCGCCAGCGCGGCGGCGCTTCGCTCGTCCGCCGGCGGGCTGAGCGCGCCTTCCGCGAGCGTCAGCGCGCCGAGCTTTCGACGACGACGGGCGCGCAGCGAGGCGGAGGCGCGGTCGAACGCCGTCTCCTCGCGCGTTTCGATCTCAGCCCCGGCGACCGCCTCGATCTCTCCGAGCGTCAGCGGCGCGGCGGCGACGACGCGCGCGGCCGCCGCGCGGCCGATGATCTCGCCGATCGCCAGAAACGCTTCGCCGGCGAGCGGATCGTGCGGCTCGAGCGACGCGGCGCGGCCGTTGGCCATCAGGAACTCGCCGCGTTTTGCCCGCGCCATGGCGATGCGGTCGGGAAACGCCGCGGCGAGCCATGCGCCGACGTCGGCGCTTCCCCTCTCCCGCTTGCGGGAGAGGGTTGGGGTGAGGGCAAGCGCGCGCGCCGCCAGATTGCGCGCCAATCGCCGCGCGTCCTCGGCGCGTTGCGAGCGATCGCGGCGGAAGTTTTCCAGCCGGCGCGTCAGGTCGACCGCGTCGCCGCCGAGACCGCGTTCAGTCAGCGTCACCGCGAGCTCGGCGGCGACCAGCGCCTCGCCGGCGCGCGCCGCGTCGACGACCATGCGCGCCAGCCGCGGCGGCAGCGCCAGGCCGGCGATGGCCTTGCCTTCCTCGGTGACCTTGCCGTCGGCGTCGAGCGCGCCGAGCGCGGCGATGAGCGCGCGCGCCTCCTTGAACGCGGCGCGCGGCGGCGGATCGAGAAACCTCAAGCCCGACGGATCGGCGACGCCCCACACTGCGAGGTCGAGCGCCAGGCCGGAAAGGTCGGCGGCGAGAATTTCCGGTTGCGCGAATGGCGCGAGACCGCCGGTCCCCGCCTCCTCCCACAACCGATAGCAGACGCCCGGCTCGACCCGGCCGGCGCGACCGCGCCGCTGATCGGCGTTGGCGCGCGACACCCGCACCGTCTCGAGCCGGGTCAGGCCGACGTCGGGCTCGTAGCGCGGCACGCGCATCAGGCCGCTGTCGATCACGACCCGCACGCCCTCGATCGTCAGCGAGGTCTCGGCGATCGAAGTCGCGAGCACGATCTTGCGGTCCTGGGCGCGCGCGTCCATCGCGCCATAGAGCGGCGCGATGTCGACGTCGCGATCGCGCACGCGCTCTTCGAGCCGCGCGGCGACGCGCAGGATCTCGCCCTGGCCGGGCAGGAAGGCGAGGATCGAGCCGCGCTCGTCGGCGAGTGCGCCGAGAATCGCGCGCGTGACTTCGTCTTCGATCCGCGCGACGGAATCGCGGCCGATATAGCGCGTCTCGACCGCAAAGGCGCGACCCTCGCTCTCGATCCGCGTCGCGCCGGGCATGAGCGCGGCGACGCGCGCGCCGTCGAGCGTCGCCGACATGACGAGAATGCGCAGGTCCTCGCGCAAGGCCTCCTGCGCGTCGAGCGCCAGCGCCAGGCCGAGAT